>JAUIEM010000301.1 GCA_030428695.1 bacterium | reverse complement strand
GTGCCAGGGTGCGGAGCAAAAATTCTGCTTTGCCACAGCCCACGTCAACGATGCGCGCGCGTTCATCTCGCTCATCTCCGCCTCCTCGGTCACGCCTGGAATCGGGTCGGAGTCGGGCTCGCGGAAGGGGCTGTTGAGCGTGCCGTCCTGCAGGGTCGAGGTGTCGAGCATCTCCCCGAAGACCGGCTCGGCGTGCTCGGGCTCGTCGTGGAGGAGCGGCTCGGCGTGGTGCACGGGCTCATGGAAGCGCTCGGGCTCGTGGTAGCGCTCGGCCTTGAGCCGTCCGCTCTCCTGGTGCAGGCGGGCGATGGGGCCCGGCGCGATGCCGCTGCTCGAGCTGCGGGCGGGGGTCTCGCCCGAGTCGAGGATCGAGTCGAACACTGCGTCGAGGTTTTCCTCGCGCGGCGCAGGGGCGACGGGGCTGTACGTGGTCGAAGGCTCGGTCGGCGTCTCCGAGAGCTCGGGCTCGAGCTCGAGCGCCGGCTCGGGTTCATGTTCCGGCTCGGGCTCGGGCTCGAGATCGGGCGCCGGAGGAGGTGGAGCGGCGCGAGGCGCGGCCGGTGCCGCGGCCGCCGGAGGCGCGGCGCCGTCGCCCTTCTTGCCGCGGGGCACGAGCACCACCTCGAGGTGCTCGCCGCAGCTCGGGCAGCTGACCGCGGGCAGCGTCTGGGTGAAGGTCGAGCTCGCCGGGCTGTCGAGCTCGGCGACCTCGGCGACCTCGGGTGGCTCGGGCCAGTTGATCTTCGGCAGATCCTCACACAGGTCGTCGGTGGTGACCAGCGTCGCGCCGAGCAGCGTCAGCCGCTTGAGGCGGTCCTTGACGATCGTCGCGCCGCGGATGCTCAGACCGTCGACCAGGGTCAGCGGGATCGCGCTGAGAATGTCGTGCGCCGTGCCCTCGTCGACGCTGAACAGGTCGGCGAGGATCGGGCGCAGGTTCTCGACGTGATCGGGGTCGACCTGCTTGAGAAGGATCTTGAAGTCGCCCATCGCGCTCTCCTGATCGCACCTTACGATCCGCCTATAATGACCGGAACGCGCGCGCGCCGTCAAGCCTCCATCGAGGCTTCCGAGGCCCGTTCTCGAGCGGATCGGAGGTCAGTCCTCGGGCCCCGACAGCGCTCGCGGATGGGCGCGCTTGTAGACTTCCCACAAGCGCGCGCTCGAGACGTGGGTGTAGACCTGGGTCGCGCCGAGGCTCGCGTGGCCGAGCAGCTCCTGGATGCTGCGCAGATCCATACCCCGCTCGAGCAGATGCGTCGCGAAGCTGTGACGCAGGGTATGGGGTGAGGCCGGGCAGGAGAGCAGGGCTGTCGCGCGCAGGCGCTCGAGCAGCTTGCGCACCGCCCGCGCGCCGAGCCGTCCGCCGCGTTTCCCGCGGAACAGCGCCCCGTCGCTCCAGTCGGCCTCCGCGAGATGCGCCCGCAGGGCCTCCTCGGCCGCGCGTCCGAAGGGAAAGTCGCGCTCCTTGCGCCCCTTGCCGGAGCGGACGCGTCCGACCCGGCCGGCGAGGTCGAGGTCCCCGACATCGAGGCCGACCAGCTCGGAGACCCGCAGCCCGGCGGCGTAGAGGAGCTCGAGCAGGGCGCTCTCCTGGGGGGCCAGGGAGCAGCGCAGGAGGCGCTCGACCTCGTCCTCCGCCAGCACGCTCGGCAGCGTCCGCGAGCGCCGCGGGGAACGCACGGCCCGGGCCGGGTTGGTGCGGCACAGGCCGCGCTGGATCAGGAAGCGGAAGAAGCTGCGCAGGGCCGACAGCCGCCGGCAACGCGAGCTCGCCGCCAGGCCGGCGCGGAAGGCCTGGGCGATGTAGGCGCGCACGTCCGCCGGCTTGACCGCCGCGAAGTCCGGCTCCGCCCCGTCTTCCGACAGGAACGCGTGGAAGCTCTCGAGCTCGCGGGTGTAGGCCCGGACCGTGCGCTCGGCGAGGTTGCGCTCGTAGCGCAGGTGCTCGATGAAGGCGGGAATCGACACGTGAACCTCCTCCGGCTCTCTCCGGATGATCGGTCGCGGGGCGGCCGAGCGCCAGGCTTTGCTCCGCGGAGGCGGACGGGAGGGACGACCGCCGGGCCGCCGTCCCGTCTCCCGATTGCGCCGGCGCCCCGCCTGCGCCACAATGCGCGGGGAGGGACGGGATGGCGAGCCCGACGGCCGCGAAGACATGTCACGCCTGCGGAGAGCCGATCGCGCTCCCCGCCGGTCAGGCGCTGGCCGACGCCAAGTGCGTGCGCTGCGGCTGCCTGCTGTGGACCGGTCCGATCAGTGACCTCGACCCCGGCCGCACCCGCCCGCCGCGGAAGGAGCGCACGCGCCGCAGGCAGCCCCGGCCGGCCGCCACCGAGCCCGCCGCGGCGCCGGCGCGCCCGCCCGCGAAGGAACCGGCGCGCGCCACTCCAAGCCGCGCCCCCGGCGAGCTGCCCGGGCGCGAGGTGCGCGGCTACCGCTTCCTCAAGAAGCTCGGCGAGGGGGCGATGGGCCAGGTCTACCTCGCCCGGCAGCTCAAGCTCAAGCGCGAGGTCGCGATCAAGGTGCTGCCGGCGCGCTACACCCGCGATGCCGACTTCATCGGCCGCTTCGAGCGCGAGGCCCAGGTGCTCGCCGGCCTCGACCACCCGAACATCATCGCGGTCCACGACTTCTTCGCGCTCGACGGGCGCTACTGCATCGCGATGCAGCTCGCCCCCGGCGGCTCGCTCTACGACCGCATCGTCCGCCGCGGCCGACTGCCCGAGCGCCGCGCCGCGCAGCTCGGCGAGCAGGTCGCCCTGGCGCTGTGGCACGCGGCCGAGAAGGGCGTCGTGCACCGCGACATCAAGCCGGACAACCTGCTGGTCAGCGAGCGGGACAAGGTCAAGATCGCCGACTTCGGGCTGGTCAAGATGGCCGAGACCCAGGTGACCAGCTCCGGCATCATCATGGGCACGCCGACCTACATGTCGCCGGAGCAGATCGACAGCCCGCGCAAGGTCGACCACCGCTCGGACCTCTACTCCCTCGGCTGCACCCTCTACGAGATGTTGTGCGGCGAGCCACCCTTCCCGAGCGACAACCCGCTCGAGGTGTTGAAGCAGCAGACCTCCCAGCCGCCGCCGCCGCTCGCCTCCCGCGGGGTCTCCGCGGGGCTGGCCCGGGTCGTGATGCGCTGCCTGGAGAAGGACCCGCGCAAGCGCTTCCAGACCGGCAAGGAGCTCGGCCGCGCCCTGCATCCCTTCGCCGCGGGCTCGCCGAAGCCGCGGCGGCCATCGCGGCAGAAGCCGCCGGCCGCGCCCCGGCCCGAGGCCGCGCAGGCGCCCCGGCCCGAGGCGGCCGCCGGAGAGAGCAGCGGCGGGGCTTCCTCCTGGGTCGTCGCCCTGCTCCTGTGCGCCCTGCTGGGAGCCCTGGGCTACGCCGAGCGCGGCCGCCTGCGGGCGCTGTTCCCGAACTGGTGGCCGGTCGGACGGGAGGTCGCGGCGACCCCAGAGGCGGCGCCGCTCCCCGTGGAACCTCCCGCGGCGGCTGCGCCCGACCTCGCCCCGGCCTTCGCCGCGCTGCGGACGGCGCTGCTGGTCGAGGATCCCGCCCGCCAGGAGCAGGCGCTGGCCGGGCTCTTCCCCGACCGCGCCCTGGCGACCGCCTGGCGGACCTTCCGCGCCGACGCCGAGGGGCGGGTGTGGCTCAGCGAGGTCGAGTTCCACTACGAGGTGGAAGAGACGGAGGAAGGAGCGATCGCGCGCGGCACCTGGTCCTACCGCGCCCGCTACCCCGGTCTGAACCGCTCCCTTTCGGTCGAGCAGCCGATCACGGCCCGCCTCGAGCGCGCCGGCGAGGGCTGGCGCTTCCTCAGCCTGGAGGCGGTGCCGGGGCGGCGGGCCTGGCTCGACTAAGGGGCCGGAAAGGAATAAGTCGAGCACCGAGGGTGCGGATGCGGCAGGAATTGTGGTGCTTGGCGAATGACGCATACCGGTGTTATTCGGAGTGAGGCAAGTGCCACAATTGCGCCGCAGGCGCGCCCGAATGCCGACTTATTCCTTTCCGGGCCCTAAGAAGTCCAGCCGTACAGCTCGAGGTGGCGCGCGACGCTGCGCTCCTCCGCGAAGTCCCGGGCCAGCCGCTCGCGTGCGGCCCGGCCGAGGCGCGCTGCCCGTTCCGGTTCGGCCTCCAGCTGCGCGAGCCCTTCCGCCAGGGCGCGCCAGTCCCCGCGCGGGAAGCGCAGCCCCTCACGACCGTGGGTGAAGAGCTCGAACGAGACCGGGAAGTCCGCCACCAGCATCGGCGTCCCCCGCGCCATCGCCTCGAGCAGCGCGACCGGCAGGCCCTCGAAGCGGGATGGCAGCACCAGCGCGGCGCAGGCCTCCAGGGCGGCGGCGACCGCGGCGCTCGGCACCCTGCCGGGCAGCTCCAGGCGCGGGGCGATCCCGAGCAGCCGGGCGAGCTCCCGCAGCCGGCCGCGCTCCGGGCCGTCTCCGAGCAGCCGCAGCCGGGTCGGACAGCGCGCCTCTTCCGCGAAGCGCGCGAAGCCCCGCAGCAAAGTCGGCCAGTCCTTCTCCCGGGCGAGCCGTCCGACCCCGAGCAGCTCGAACGGCGTGCCCGGCTCGCGCGCCGCGCGGCTCAACGCCGGCAGCGGGGTCGCGCAAGGGGGCAGGAGGAGCGCCCGCCCCTCCTGCCCGGAGCCGGCCAGCGCCGCCCTGGACACCGCCCCCAGCCGGTCGAGCAGGCCCGCGGCGGCGCGCCAGGCGAGCCGGTGGCGCAGGCTCCAGGCGGCGAAGGGCTGGTGCCAGGTGGCGACGAGCCGCACCCCGAGCCCGCGCAGGAGCAGCGTCGCGGGCAGCAGCGAGTCGTAGAGGTGGAAGTGGACGACCGCGGGGCGGCGACGCACGGCCTGCAGCAGGCCGGTGAGCCCGACGTTCCCGATGTACTCCGCGCACCACGAACCGATAGTCGCCTCGGCGGCCGGCGTGCCCGCGGAGAGGCCGAGCAGCCGGACGCGGTGGCCCTGCCCGTGGAGCCAGCGGCCGAGCCGCGCGACGTAGGCCTCGGTGCCGCCGGTGTGCCAGGCCTCGAGCACGCACAGCACCTCGCGCACGGTCGCCCTCCCGTCGGGGCAGCCTACGGCAAAGGGGGGAGGGGGGCAAGCGAGGAAGCGGTGACGGGCGGGTGATACCGGGGTGTTGCAGTGTGCAGAGAAGGAGGAGCATGCGATGCGGATCGTCTTCCTGGTGTGCTGTCTTGTCAGCGCAGCCCTTGCCCAGGAGCCCGGCGCCCGGGTGTCGGAACAGCTCGCCGACTGCCAGCTGCGGCTGCGCGGGGTCCGCGACCGTCTGCAGGCGTTTGCGCTGGACGCGGACAGCCTGCGCGTGCTGCAGGAGGAGCCCGGGTCAGCGAGGAGCTGGTGGGCGCGATGTGCGAGCAGGCGGAGCGGGAGTTCCTCGAGGTCTGGCCGGACCTGATCATCCTCAGCTCTGGAGGTCTCTTGTGGATATGGGAGGGGCGAGTGACCGGCGTCGACCTTCGCACCGAGCCGCCGATGTGCACGTTGGTCGTCACCGGCCGCGGGCTGAAACCGGGGACCCGCTTCACCGTGTTCCGCGAGAGGCAGTTCGTCGCCCGAGTCGAGGTCGAGGAGGTCCAGGGTGATCACGCCCTGTGCCGCATCCTCTTCACCCGCGAAGGGGACGAGGTCCGCACGGACGACCTCGCCACGACCCGCTAGCGCACCTTGTTCTCGCGCATCCACTGCTCCTCCGAGACGCCCGTGCCGAGCTTCCAGGGCTGCCGCTCGATCTCCTGCAGCCAGCTGGCGAGCGGATGCGCGGAGCCGTCCGGGCCGGCGATGCGGAGCGCCTCGCCGTCGAGCGCGAGGTTGAAGCTGCGCACCGGCCTCCCCGGCTCGCGCTCGGCGAACACGCGCAGGGTCGCGACCGAGGCCGCCGAGTCGGGATGCACGACGAGGTCGAAGTGGCACTCCCAGGCGCCCCACCACTCCAGCCGGGCGCGGCTGACCAGCTCGTAGCGTTGGTAGTCCTCACGCAGCTTCATCAGCGGCGCGAGCAGCTCCTGTTCGAGCCGCGCCCGCAGCGCCTCGCGGTCGACGACCGGGGGTGGCGGCCCCTCATCCTCCGCATCCTCCCCGCCGTCAAGCGCGGAGGCCGGCGGGGTGTCGGGGGGAGGCGTCTCCGGCGCGCCGCGGGCATCGAACACCGCGTACAGGAAGATGAACAGGCCGAGGTTGAGGCTGATCAGGAGCAGCATCTCGCGACGGGTCATCGGGAACCTCCGGAGGCCGGCCGCGCACACGGCGGGCCGCAAGCTCGCCGCCGAGCAGGCTGAGCGCGAGACTGAGCCACAGGGCGGCGATGGTGGTGGCGTGCGGGCCGAGGCCCGCGACGAAGAAGAAGCCGAGCTGCGCGACCCGGAAGCTCAGGGTCGACAGGGCGAAAGCGTAGGAGCGGAACATCCAGCGCACGTGCGAGGGCAGCCGGCCGCGGCGGATCGCGCCGAGGCCCGCGGCGGTGCTGACGAACCAGCCGCCGGCGAGCAGCCCGAAGCCGAGCGCTCCCCACCTCCCCCCGTTGGCGAAGGGCGCGAGGAACAGCGCGGTCGGCGCGGCGGCCCCGAGCACGGCGCCGACGTACAGCCGGCCGAGCACCCGGTGCAGGCGAGGCGACCAGCGCAGGGCGCGCCCGCTGCACAACGGGGGCGCGCTGGCCAGGGCGAGCAGCGCCGCGGCGATGTGCAGCGTCAGCGCCGCGCGCCACAGCGGCCAGGAGGCGAGCGCGCCCTTGTCGAGCAGGAAGGGCAGCTTGTCGTCGAGCCGCAGGTAGGGGAGGCTCGCGACGATGACCAGGGCGCTGAGGCCGATGACCAGCAGCCAGCCGGACCAGGCGCAGACGCCTCGCAGACCGCGGAATGTGACGCCGGTGCGCATCCTTCCCTCCACAGCCTTCGAGCATAGGAGGACCGGCGCGCGGCGACCGTCACGGGAACGTAAACACCGGCGTCAGTCCGGCCCGGCTTCCACCGCCCGCTCTCCCCAGGGCCCGGCCACCCGGTCGCCGGGCTCGAGCTGGCGGCCGCGCCGGGTCTCGGGCGCGCCGTTGACTGCGACCAGCCCCTCGCGGATCAGCTGCTTGGCCTCGCCGCCGCTCAGCGCGAGCCCTTCGCGCTTGAGGAACTGGCCGAGGGTGATCCGCCCCCGCGCCCTCGCCGTGGGATCGACCTGGTCCATCGCTCGCCTCCGCTTGACAGCGCCCGCGGGCGCCCGACAATGGGCCGCAAAAAAGGACGACCCGTGCGCTCTCTCCCCGCCCGCCTGCTCGCGATCGCGGTGACCATCGCGGCCGCCGCCTTCATCTTCTACGCCCGCCTCCAGGATCCGCCGCCGACCGAGCTCGAGGCCTTCGTCGCCCGCGAGGACCGGCTCGAGGAGGCCGTGCGCCGCTGGGAGGCAGAGAACGAGGAGGGCGTCCGCGGGGACGCCTACGCCCGCGAGTATAGCACGGCCCTCGACCCCGCGAGCGCGAGGAAGGCGACGATCGAGACGGTCCATGCCGCGGTCGACAGCGCCGACGTGCTGCTGCTCGGGGAGTCGGTCGGCGACCCGATGGTGCTGCCCGAGCACGTCTGGTTCATCGAAGCGCTCGCCGCTCGCGTCGAGCGGCCCCTCGCCCTGGTCGTCGAGCGCTTCCCCGCCGAGGCCTCCGCTGGTCTCGAGAGCCTGCGCGCCGAGGCGGTGCCGGCCTTCCTCTCCGGCCTCGCCGCGAAGGTCGCCCCGCTGCCGCCCCCGCCCGCGCCCTACGTCGCGCTCTTGCAGCTCGCGGTCGAGAAGGGCATCGCGCTCCTGCCGGGCGACTCCCTCGCCGCCTTCGTCGCCGCCGCGGAGCGCGTGCCGGGTGCCTGGGCCCGGCGGGACAAGCTCGCCGCGGAGCGCGTCGCGGCGTGGCGGAAGGAGCATCCGGACGGCCTGTGCATCGGCCTGTTCACGAACCCCCGGCTGCTCGGCGCCGGCCACCTGCGCGAGCGGCTCGAGGGGCGGGTGGTCGTCGTGTTGCGCAGCGACGACCGGCTGCTGCGGCGGGTCGGCGTCGCCTGGGAGGAGCCGGCGCTGCTCGTGCCGATCGCCTTCCCCGGGGACGTCTTCCTCCTGCCCCTGCGCACCCCCGCACAGACGATCGACTGGGCCGAGCTCGAGAAGCGTGAGCGGGCCGTGCGCGGCACGGTGCAGCTGATCCAGGGGGTCGCGGACAGCGCGCGTTGAGCGGTCCTTGGGAAGCTTGCGGCTCGGCTTTGACAAACAGGCGGGCGGCGGTTAAGGTCGTTCGCAAAAATCCAACGTTCGGAGGCACGCTGTGACACACGGCACGGTGAAGTTCTTCTCGCGGAACAAGGGCTGGGGCTTCGTCAACTCCGACGAAGAGCCCGAGCGCGACATCTTCGTCCACTACTCGAGCATCGCGATGGACGGCTTCAAGCTGTTGCGCAACGGCGACCGCGTCAGCTTCGAGGCCCAGGAGGGCCCGCGCGGCTGGTGCGCGACCCGGGTCGTGCCCCTCGCGGAGCCGGTCGCGGTCAGCGACTAGACGCCGCGCGTCGGCACACGAAGAGGTGACGGCGCACCTGCCCCTTCCGGAACACGCCCTCCCGCTCGATCGTGAAGCCGAGCCTGGTCAGGAGCGGCCCTAGCGGCACCCCGTGGATCAGCACGAAGGCCCGCGCGACGTCGCGCAGGGCGGTGAGGATCCGCTCCTCCTCGCCCTCGGCCCAATGGGTCATCAGCCGGTACGGGAAGTCGGTCACGATGCAGTCGACCGCCGCGCAGGGTTCCCCCGCGTCGGCCTGCACCACCGCGCCGGCGGCGCCGAGGGCGGCGAGGTTGGCGCGGGCCATGTGGCACAGCTTGCGGTTCTTGTCCGAGCCGATCATGCGCCGGCCGAGCAGGGCGGCGTGCAGGAGCAGCGTGCCGGTGCCGGTCAGCGGATCCCACAGCGTGCCCCCGCCCGGGGCGCTGTTGATCGCGACCCGGGCGAGCCGGTCGGGCAGCGACTGGCTGTTGCGGTAGGGGCGGTCTTCCAGCGCCGCGAAGCGGTTCTTGACCGAGGCGCCGACGGTGCCGAGGAACTGGACGCCGCGGCCCCGCACCCAGGCGATGCGCTCCTCGCCGCGGCGCGGGTCGGCGTCGCCCCACAGGCGCGGCCCGAGCACCTCGGCCAGGCGGCGCAGCAGCCGGCGGCGGCCCTTCTTCTCCGGCCAGATCTCCATGCGGTAGCTCGGGGCGTCGTCCGGGCGCCGCCGGACCTGGCGCATCAGGCCGGCGAAGGTGCGGGCGCAGAGCGGTCGGACGAGGTGCAGGACGATGAAGGCGGAGGTCTCGATGCGGAGCGGCTCCTTGCCGAGCCACAGCCGCGGATCGCGGGTCGGTGCCAGCCCGAAGCCGCGCATCTCGAAGTCGCGCAGGGCCTCCTCCCCGGGCGGACAGGTCGCGACGTACAGATGCTCCACCGCGGCTTCTCCCGCTCGCTGCATTCCCTGGTAGACTGGAAGGCGTCCCCGCAGCCGGAGGAGCCATGCTCAACCTGCAACGCGCGATGCGCATCCTCAAGCTCCGCGACCTCGCCGACGGACGGGCGCTCAAGGCGGCCTTCCGCAAAGCGGTGCTCGATGTGCATCCCGACCTGCATCCCGATGATCCCGAAGCCGAGCGCCGCATGCAAGAGATCGTCGCCGCCCACCGCGCGGTCGAGGAGGCGCTGACCGATCCCGTCGAGCGCATCGCGGCGGTGCTGCGCCGGGGCGGCTTCGACGAGGCGCTGCGGCGCTGCCAGAAGCTGCTGAGCGAGCGCCCGCGGGACCGCGAGCTGCGGATGCTCTACGCCCAGGCCCTGTACGGCCTCAAGGCCTACGACGCCACCGTGCGCCAGACCCTGCAGGTGCTGCGCGACGAGACCCGCGTCGACGCCTACCTGTTGCTCGCCCGCGCCTTCCGCGCCCTCGGCCTCGAGAGCCGCGCCCAGGAGGCCCTCGGCCACGCGCGCACCCTGGCCGGGGACGAGGCCGACCAGGTCGAGGCGCTGTTCGACGGCCCGGAGGGTGCGGGGAAGTCCCGGGGAGACTGGCTGCGCGCCGCCCTCGGCGCCGGCTCTGGCCTGCTCCTCGCCGGCCCCGTCGGGGGCGCGGTCGGCCTGGCCTGCGGGCTCTACCTCAGCGGCAAGGCCGCGCGCAGGGACGGGGGAGGCGCGGGAGCGCCCGGCTCGGAATCGGCATCGGGATCGGGAGCGGGATCGGGAGCGGGATCGGGAGCGGAGTGCGACACCCGAGCGTAGGCCCCTACAGCCGCGGCAGGGCGAGGGGCGGCCAGGCGGGCTCCGGCTCGGCGTCCAGCGAGACCTCCCGCAGGGCCTCCAGGGCGGCGCGGGCCGAGGAGAAGCGGGCCTGCGGCTCCTTCTCGAGCAGGCGCAGGATCCAGCCCGCCAGCGCCTGGGGCAGGTCTTCCCTGTAACAGCACGGGCTGTCGGGCACCTGCGCCATGTGCTGGCCGAGGAAGCCGAGGCTGGTCGGCGACAGGAAGGGCAGCCGGGCGGTGACCATCTCGTAGGCGAGCACGCCGACCGAATACAGGTCCGACAGCGGCCCGACCTCGGCCCCGGCGGCCTGCTCCGGGGACATGTAGGCGGGGGTGCCGCAGAGCTGCCCGGCGATGGTCTGGAAGCCCGCGCGGTCGTTCTTCCCGAGCAGCTTGGCGACGCCGAAGTCGAGGATCTTGACCGCGCTCGCCTCGCGCCCGCCGTCTTCGAGCATGATGTTGTCGCCCTTGAGGTCGCGGTGCACGACGCCGAGGTCGTGGGCGTGGTCGAGGGCGGAGAGGATCTCGAGCAGCCACCCGTAGACATCCTCGAGGTCCAGCGCGCCCTCGCGCTCGACCCGCTCGGAGAGCGTCTCCCCGTCGATGAAGTCGAGGGCCATGTAGAGGATGTCCGGACCGGCTTCTCCCGCATCGTGCACCTGCACGATGTTGCGATGCCGGAGCCGCCCGAGGGAGCGCGCCTCGCGCAGGAAGCGAGCCTTCTCCTGCTCGCCACCGGCGGAGACCAGCTTGAGCGCGAGGGGCCGCTCGGTCACGACGTGGCGGACGCGGTAGACGTCGCCCATCGCCCCGGAGCCCACCCGCTCTTCGATGCGGTAGCGTCCGGCGACGACTTCGGCCTCGGGCAGATCCTGGGCGACCCGGTGGATCGGGTTCCACGAGCCGTTGGTGCCGACCGCGCTGCACACCGGGTGGCGGGTGCGGCGAGGACGCGGCTCCGGCATCTGTCCCGCCCAGGCCCCGGGCACGAGGGCGGCCAGCGTTCGCCGATAGCCGCCGCGGGCCTGTTGACGGAGCAGCTCGTCGAGGTCCTCTTCGGGGAAGCCGCTCTCGAGCAGGGCGAGCGCCTGTCCCGCCTCCGCCTCGACCCGCGCGAGGAGGGCGCCCGCCCGCCGCAGCGTCGCCGCCTGAGCGGCCTCGAGCTGACCGGCCCGCTCGAGGACGCCGGGCAGATCGCCCTCGCCACGGCTGACGGCGACCCAGGCCTCGCGGAGCGCGCGCGGCGGGACCAGCCCGTTGGCCTCGACGACGCGGGCCGCGCACAGGTCTTCGACGGGAGCGTCCATCGCTGTCCTCCGGAACAGGGGCGGGAAGAGCCCGCGGATCACGGTCCTCTGTCTCTTCGATCGGGTCCCGCGGGGAGGGACTTGAGGGGGCCGGATGTGCCCCGGCAGGCGACGGCTGATTTTTTTTCGTACAAAAAGGGTCAGGTTTCGGTAGAATCCAGGCGATAGCAGGGGCACAGGGCCTCACGTTCGCCAGCCGGGAGTTTTTCTTTGCGCCGCCTCTGGGGCTCTGCTAAAGTAACAATGCCGTTGAGCTTACGCGTGTATCCCGCCTGTTGGCCCGAGGGAGCCGATGTCTAAGATAGCGTTCATCTCCGACGTCCACAGCAATATCGAGGCCCTCACCGCGGTGATGGACGACATCGAGAGCCGTGGATGTGACAAGATCTACTGTCTCGGTGACGTCGTCGGCTACGGTCCGAATCCGGTCGAGTGCATCGACATCATCCGGCAGAAATGCCAGGTCGTCATCCAGGGCAACCACGATGAGGCCGTCGTCATCGTCGCCTACGCGTTCAACCGGGTCGCCAAAGAGGCGGTCGACTGGACGCGCGAGGTGCTGAAGCCGAGCGAGACCGACTCCTTCATCCGCATCCGTCGCTGGAACTTCCTCAAGAAGCTCCCGCAGGTCTACGAAGAAGGCGGCATCCTGCTCGTCCACGGTTCGCCTCGCAACCCGACCCAGGAATACATCACCGTGCACGACATCGCGCACGGCAAAGGTCGAAAGTTCGAGGAGTTCTTCTCGAAGTTCGACAAGATCCTGTTCTGCGGGCACAGTCACCTGCCGTGCGTGATCCGCGAGGATCTCAAGTTCCTGATCCCGACCGACGAGAAGT
>JAUIEM010000300.1 GCA_030428695.1 bacterium | reverse complement strand
CCCCCCGCACCACCACCGAAGTCGTCGTCGTCGATTGGGAGGCGATCCTCGTGGCCGAAGCACCCCCGCGCTTCGCCCCCGAGGCCCGCACCGTCCTGTTGTGCCCGCCCTGTCCCGCACCTCCTGGAGAGGACTCCGCCCTCGACCCGCCGACCGACATCACGGGCGTCGTCGCGCTGTACGAAGAGGTCGCCCGGGCCCTGGACGTCGACCTCTACGCTTCGGCCGGCGCCGAGCTGCTCGCCCTGGTCGACATGACCCGGCCGCCGTTCGCACCGTCCCCGGAGACCCTCGCCTTCGCCGGCTCGCTGATCGGCTCGCGCCTGGTCGCCGACTGGCTCGGCTGCGGAAGCCTCGAGCCCCGCTGGCTCGACCTGCGGCGCGTGGCCCGCGGCGTCCACGCCCCGCTCGAGGCGGTGTTGCGGGCGGTCGAAGAGGAGACGGTCGCGGTCACCCAGCACATGCCCGAAGGGCGCCTGCCCCATCCGGTGACCGGGGCGGCCTAGAAGCCCGGCTTGCGCCGCGACCGGACGCTGCCACAATGGAAGGCAGGCCGCGTCCCGGGACAGCATGGACAGCTCATTCGCGCGCAAGCTCTGGGGTTCCACCATCGAGGGCGACCCCTCCCCCGACACCCGCAGCACCTACCGCCCCCGCACCAGCCGGGTGCGCGAGCTCGAGCTCGAGCGGCGGCTGCGCGGCGGTGACGAGCCCTTCGCCCCCGACGAGATCATCGGCCGCGGCGGCATGGGAGCGGTGTTCCGCGCCCGGCAGAGCAGCCTGTGCCGGGACGTCGCGCTGAAGGTGCTGCTCGCGCGCGTCGAGGGCAAGGGCTCCCACCAGGGGCGCGCCGGATTCCTCGCCGAAGCGCTGATCACCGGCCGGCTCGAACATCCGAACATCGTGCCCGTCTACGACCTGTGCGTCGGCGAAGACCGCGAGCTGCAGCTCGCGATGAAGCTGGTCGGCGGGCGCTCCTGGGACAAGCTGCTCGAGACCCAGACGCTGCGCGAGAAGCTCAACGTGCTGCTCGCGGTCTGCAACGGCGTCGCCTTCGCGCACAGCCGCGGGGTCGTGCACTGCGACCTCAAGCCGTCGAACGTGATGATCGGCAGCTTCGGCGAGGTCCTCGTGATGGACTGGGGGCTCGCGGTCGAGCTCGAGGCGCAGCCCGGGCATCCGCTGATCCGCCACAAGGACGAGCTGCGCCAGCCCTGCGGCACGCCCGCCTACGTCGCCCCCGAGCTCGCCGAGGGGCGCGGCCGGGACCTCTGCCCCCAGACCGACATCTACATGCTCGGCGCGATCCTCTACGAGCTCCTGACCGGCCGCCCGCCCCACCGCGGCGCGAACCTCTACCGGGTGCTCGCCAACGCGCTGAGCGGGCAGATTCCGCCGCTTCCCCGCGAGCTCCCCGAAGAGCTGCGGGCGACCTGCAACCGCGCCCTGTCGGTGTCGATCGCCGCCCGCCACCCCGACGTGCCGGCCTTCGCCGCCGAGCTCTCCTCCTACCTCGAGCACACCGCGGCCCTGGCCCTGAGCGCCGAGGCGGAGCGGAAGCTGGGGGAATGCTCCGCCGAGGCCCACCGCGCCGAGCGCCTCTCGCGGCCGGAGCGCAACGCGCTGTACGGCAACTTCGCCGCCGCCCTCGCCGGCTTCGAGCAGGCCCGCAAGCTGTGGGAGCACCCGGGCGCGCGCTCCGGCCAGCTGCGCACCCACCTCGCCTACGCCGAGGCGGCCCTGCGCCAGGGGGACCTCGGCCTCGCCGAGGCGCAGCTCGCGCTCCAGGAGAGCCTGCGGGAAGGCAGCGCGCCCCTGCTCGAGGCGGCGGATGAGGAGGAACAGGCCCGCGTGCAGTCCCTGCAGCGCGCGCTGCTCGCCCGGCGCACCGAGCGCTCGGCCGAGGCCCGCAGCCGCGTGCGCCTGCGACGGCAGCTCGGGGCGGCGCTGCTCGTCATCGTCGGGCTCGTGCTCGCCGTCCTGGTGCAGCGCGTCCTCGCGGCCCGGGATGCGCGCGCCGCGGAGGTCGCGGCCGTCGCCGACGAGCTCGCCCCCTGGCCGGAGGAGCGGCTCGCCGCCCTGCGCGAGGAGGCGCGGGCGCGGATCGCGGCCGCCCGGGGCGCCGACCTGCACGCCGACCCCGCCGTCGACGAGGCCGCGCGCGCGCTGCAGAAGGCGCTGCTCGGCTGGCTCGGAGCCGCCTCGCGGGCGCTCGCCCGCGCCCAGGCCGCCGGCCTCGAGCTCGTCGGCACCGCGGGCCTCGCCGCGCACCGCGCCCAGCTCCAGGACGACCGCGGGCTGACCGCGCGCCTCGCCCTCGCCCACCGGGACTACGGCCTGGCCGAGCAGGTCGCCTACGAGGGAGAGGGCGACCGGGCGGTGCGCGAGGCCCTCCTCGCCGAGATCGCGGCGGGCCGCGAGGCGCTCCTGTTCTGGCAGCTCGCGACCACCGAGCGCACCCTGGACGAGCTGCGCGCCGGGCTGGCCGAGCCCGATCCGGCCTCGCCGGCCTGGACCGTCGAGGAGGCGATCCGCCTGCTGAGCGGCTTCCGCCATCCCGACGTCGTCGCGCTGCTCGCGGAGCGCCTCGGGCCCTACACGGCGCGGGCCCGCAGCGACGGCCTCGACGCCGCCTGGCGCTCGGGGGAGCGCGACGAGATCAGCTGCATCCTCGAGGTGCTCGGCTCCCTCGAGCTGCCCGCGCTGACGGTTCCGCCGCTGGCGGAGTTCATGGGGAGCATCCGCGACCACCGGCTCGCGGTCGTCTGCGGCAGGGCCCTGTGCCGGACGCGCAGCGCCGCCGCCGTCCCGCCCCTGCTCGCCGCGGCCCGGCACGGCGAGACCGCGACCTGGCGCCAGATCCGGCCCTACCTCCTGCGCACGCCGATGCCGGACACCCTCGCGGCGCTGACCGAGCCCGCGGCGCTCCTCGCGCGGGCCGACAACCTCTACCACCGCGGCGAGATCGCGCGGGCGCACGTCGACTACGCCGCCCTCGCCGCGCGCGGCGAGGCGACCGAGCTCAGCGAGCTGCAGCGGGCGCGCTGCCTGCGGCAGCTCGACCGGCTCGCCGAGGCCGAGCGGGTGATCGAGGGCGTGATCGCGATGAACGCGGACGTCGTCGGCGCCTGGATGGTGCTCGGCATCATCCACTCCCAGCGCGGGGAGTTCGAGGCGGCCCTGGCGGCCAACGAGCGCGCGGTGACCCTCGACCCCCGGCACTCGCGGGCGTACGAGAACCGGGGCATGGCCTACCGCGCCCTCGGCGACCATGACCGGGCCCTCGCCGATCTCGACACCGCGGTCCAGCTCGGCGCGACCGACTCCGACTGCTTCGTCAACCGCGCGATCGTCACCTTCGGGATGGGGAGGTACACCGCGACCATCGAGGACGCCAGCCTCGCCCTGGAGATCGACCCGCACAACCACGTCGCGCGCTCGATGCGCGGCCGCGCGCTGATCCACCTCGGCCAGTACGACCGGGCCTTCGACGACTTCTACCAGGCGATCCGGGACGAGCCGCGCGGTTGGGTCGGCTACGCCGATCTCGCTCGCTCGAAGCTGATCGTCGGCGAGGCGCGGGAGGCCCTCGACGCCCTCGATCAGGTGCTGCGCCTCGAGCAGGGCATCCCCGCGCTCTTCGCGCTCCGCGCCCACGCCCGGATGATGCTCGGCCAGTCCGAGGGCTGCGCCGAGGACTTCGCCCGGGCGGTCGCCCTCGGCATCGAAGCGGCAGAGGACTGGATGCTGTACGCGCGCTACAGCTTCGACCAGGGCGACCTGGACGCCGCCGAAGAGGCGGTGCGGAGCTGCATCGCGCTGATCGAGGCGCCCGGCGCGGAGCCGCGGCTGGAGCAGGCCTTCTACGAGGAGGCGCTGTGGCTGCTGGTCGGGATCTTCCGGGCGCGCGACGACCTGCACGCGGCGCTCGCGGTGCTCGACGTCCTGGTCGAGCGCGCCCCCGACCTGGTCGCCTACCGCAAGCGCCGCGCCTACACGCTGCTGCAGCTGTACCGGCCCGAGGAGGCGAGCGCCGAGCTCGAGATCCTGCTCCGGGTCGAGTCCGGGGACGCGTGGATGCGCTACATGCACGGGGCCGCGCGGCTGTACGCGGGCGACCCCGAGGGCGCCCTGGAGAGCTTCGCCCGCTCCCTCGAGCTCAACCCCCGGCAGAGCTGGCCGCGGGTGAACGGCGGCTACGCCTGCTGGCTCGCCGGGGACCTCGATGCCGCCTTCCGCCACTGGGACCCGGTGCTGCGCCATGGCGGGGCGGGCCTCGACGAGGTGCTCCTGTCGGTCGGCCTGATCGCCGCCTCCTTGGGAGACCTCGATCCGGCCCGGGAGTATCTCGGCGCCTCCGGGCTCGATGAGGCGGCCCGCTGCCTGTTCCTGCTCGGCGGCCCGGACCAGCTCGGGGACGGGCGCTTCGCGGCGCTGCTACGCGGCCTGGTGCGCGGCGAGGTCGAGCCCGGCGCGCTGCTGGTCCACGCCCGCAGCTTCCCCTTCCCCGACCAGCCCGAGCGCTTCGAGGCCGAGACCTGGGCCTGCATCGGCCTCTGGCACGAGCAGCGCGGCGCCCTGGAAGAGGCGCGCACGGCCTACGAGGAGGCCTGCGAGCGCTGGAATCCGATCAACTTCCTGTGTCTGTACGCCCGCGACCGGCTCGCGGTGCTGGGGGACTGAAGGGAGCCGATTCCGACTCCGATTCCGACCCCGAACGTGCCCGTGCCCGCGCCCCTGCCCCTGCCCGATTCTTCCGATTCCGATTCCGATTCCGATTCACCGCCCTCTCACCCCGCCAGCACCTCCCGCACCGCGGCGTGCACCTCGTCGACCTCCAGCGCCTCCATGCACACACGGCCCGCGGGGTTCTTGCAGTGGGTCGCGTTGCACGGCGGGCAGGCGACGCGCTCGTTGGCGGACAGCACGCGGGCGCCGGGGAACCAGGGCCGATAGATCGCCGGGGACTTCGGGCCGTACAGGCCGACCACCGGCAGGCCAGCACTGCTCGCCAGATGCGTGGGGCCGGAGTCGATGCCGACCAGGCAGGCGGCGCGGCGGAACAGCGCGACCAGCTCGGGCAGGTCGAGGCGAGTGACGGGGGCGCGCGCCCCCGGCACCGCGCGGACCAGCTCTTCGGCGAAAGTGCGCTCCTCGGCGCTGCCCCACAGCACCAGCGGCACCGCGCCGTCGGCGACCAGGCGCCGGCAGAGCTCGTGGTTGCGCTCGACCAGCCAGCGCTTGATCGCGCCCTTGCGGGAGGCGCCGGCCTGCAGGAGCACGACCGGGCCCCCGTCGGACAGCAGGGCCTCGACCCGCGAGGGATCCGGACACCGCGACCAGTCCGGCGCGACCCCCGGCCAGGCCGGGTCGACCCCGGGCAGGCAGCGGGTCAGGAAGAGGTTGCGCTCGATCTTGTGGGTGTCGAGGGAGGGCGGCGCGACCCGGTGGTGGTTGAAGAGGCTGTTCGCCTCCTTGTTGAAGGGGCGCGCGAAGCCGACCCGGTCCGGTGCCCCGCTGATGCGCGAGACCACTCCGGAGCGCAGGTTGGCGTGGTAGTCGAGGACGAGGTCGAAGCGCTGCTTGCGCAGGTCCCGGGCCAGGGCGAACAGGGCCGGCATGCCCTTGCGCAGCGGCCAGCTGCGGGTGACGCCGGGCAGCCCCGCGATCAGCGCCTCGAACGGCGCCTTGACCGCCCAGTGCAGCTCGGCCTCCGGCCAGGCGCGGCGGAGCAGCGCGACGACCGGGGCGAGGAACACCAGGTCGCCGAGCGCCCCGAAGCGCAGGAGCAACACCCGGTCCGGGGGCGTGGAGCCGCGCATCGCGATGGTCTCGGGGGCGTTGGCCATGGCCCGAGGATAACCCGTCGCCGCCGCGCTTTCATCCCCCCGGTCGGGGTTCCTTCGATTGCATTCGCGCCGCTCCCGCAGTAGGCTCTGCAGCCTCATTCCAGGGGGAGCTCACCATGCAGGACCGCATCGCCATCCTCGGCGGAGGCAACATCGGCCAGGCCCTCGCCCGCGGCTTCGTCGCCTCCGGGCGCTACCAGGCCGACGCGATCACCCTGACCCGGCGCTCGCCCGAGCCGCTCGCCGAGCTCGCCGCCGACGGCTTCCGCACCGGCACGGACAACGCCGGGGCCGTGCGGGAGAGCGGGCTGGTCATCCTCGCGGTGCGGCCCGAGCACGCGGCGGCGCTGCTCGACGAGATCCGGCCCGCCCTGGTGCCCGGCCACGTGCTGATCTCGGTCGTGACCGGCATGTCGGTCGCCGAGCTCGAGCGGCTGGCCGGACCGGAGGTCGCGGTGGTGCGGGCGATGCCGAACACCGCGGTGGCGGTGCGCGAGTCGATGACCTGCCTCGCGGTCGGCGCGCAGGGCGCAGCCGCCCTCGACCAGACCCGGGCGCTGTTCGACTGCGTCGGCACGACGATGCTGATCGACGAGCGCCACATGGTGCACGCGACCGCCCTGTGCGCGTGCGGCGTCGCCTTCTTCCTGCGGGCGATCCGGGCCGCGTCCCAGGGCGGTATCGAGATCGGCTTCCACGCCGACGAGGCCCTGCGCATGGCCGCCCAGGTCGCGCGCGGCGCGGCGACGCTGCTGCTCGACGGCGACGGCCATCCCGAGGCGGAGATCGACAAGGTCACCACCCCGCGGGGTTGCACGATCGCCGGCCTCAACCGCATGGAGCACGAGGGCTTCAGCTCGGCGCTGATCAAGGGCATCGTCACCTCGTCGGAGAAGGCCGCGACGCTGTATTGAGCGCCTGACGGCGGTTTCCTATAACAACTGTGCTGACAGAGAGGCCGCCAGAGGGAGAGGGACGATGGGAATGTTCGTGCGGGACTTCATGACGACCTCGGTGACGAAGGTCAGCAAGGAGTCGACCCTCGACGTCGTCGACGACATCATGCGCTGGTCGAAGATCCGCCATCTGCCGGTCGTCGACGGCGATGGAAGGGTCGAGGGCGTGCTCTCCCGCACCGACGTGCTCAAGGCGCACATGACCGCCTCCCGCGGCGCGAAGGACCCCGAGCAGGACCTCGAGCTGTGGCGCATCACGGTCGAGGAGTGCATGACGACCGCGGTCCAGACCATCGCTCCGGGGACTCCTTTGCAGGAAGCGGCCGAGCGCATGGCCAACGGCCGCTTCGGCTGCCTGCCGGTGTGCGAGGACGAGAAGCTGGTCGGGATCATCACCGCGACCGACATCCTGCACTTCGTCGAGCAGATCCCCGAGGACGACCCCGAGGCGGTCGCCCGCTACCGCGAACGCGGCAAGAGCGCCCGGCTCGAAGGCGGCAGCGGCCACAAGCTGTTCCAGGACCTGATCGGCTCCTGGGCGGTGCAGCTCACCTGGACGCGCGACCCCGACGCGCCCCCCGAGGAGGTCGCTCTCGACATGGAGGCGGACTGGATGCTCGACGGCCGCTTCGTGCGCCTCGACTTCCGCTCGGTCAGCGCGCCGGTCGGCACGGTCTGCCTCGGCTTCGACGCGGCCCGGCGCACCTACCAGTGCTCCTGGCTGTTCGCCATGCTCGGCACGATGCTGCACTTCGAGGGGCCGTGGCACCCGGACAAGCTCTCGCTGCTGTTGTCCGGCCGCCAGCCGCATCCGCAGGATCCCTCCCAGCGGGTGCGGGCGGTGCTGCGGGTGCTGATCGCCGGCGACGACCGGCTCGAGCTGCTGCACGCCTTCCAGGTCAAGGGCGAGGGGGCCTTCAAGTGCCTCGAGATCCGCTGCCAGCGGGCCGCGCCGCCAGCAGCCGCTGACGCAGCTCCGCCGGCCTGACCGCGGCGAAGTCGAAGCGCCCCCCGTCCGCCATGAACACCGCCAGCCCCTGCTCGCCGAGGAAGGCCCAGCGGGCCCGGTGCGTCGCCCCCTGGGGCTCGATCGCGGTGCAGTCCGCGAGGTCGTGGGTGATCGGGGTGCCGGTCTTCAGCAGCTTGCGGAGCAGTCCACGGAGCATCATCGGGTAGGCGAGGATGACCGGGAAGCCGCAGACGGCATTGATGAGGATGTAGCCCAGGACGATGCGGACGACCGGCACGCCCCGCACCGGCACGAAGCGGAGCACGCTCCCGCGCAGGGCGAGCACGCCGCGCGCCCCGTCCGGGCGGTGGACGACCCAGGCCAGGGGCCGGCCCTGCCAGCCCTCGCCGAGCGCCGCGCCGAGACGCTCCTGGTTGACGGTGCCGACGATCATGTAGATCAGCAGCAGGCCGACGGCGGGGGCGAAGGCGAACAGGTAGAGCCCCATCGCGAAGTCGACCGTGTCGGTGCGACCGCCGCTGAAGGACCAGCTCGCCTGGGCCCCGAAGAACACCAGCAGCCCCCCGGCGACCACGGCGCGCAGGAGGAAGTGGCGGATGAGCGGCCCGCGCATCAGCGCCCCTCGAGCAGCGACTCCGCCGGGAGCGGGGCGCCGTGGCTCGTCACGGCCAGGCTGTACACGTCGCTGACGTTGACCGCGGCGCCGGTCGCGGCGGCCACCCCGACCACCGCGCGCTCGGCGCCGACGGCGCTCGCGACGTCGAGGAAGCAGCGCAGCACCGGCTCGGCGGGGCGCTCCTCCGCGGCGCTGAGGAAGACGCACAGGAGCCGGGTGGCGGCGTCGTACTCGAGCCAGGCCGTCCACACGGTGCCGTCGTTCAGGGAGTCCGGAAGAGGCGCCGCCGCGAAGGAGCGCACCTCGCCGCGATGATCGATGCCGACGTGGTTGCCGTCCGTGTCCTCTCCGTTCCGCCAGGTGTCGAACTCCAGCGCGATGCCGCCGTCGAGGCCGCGGTAGCCGAGGTCACCCCCGCCGAGGCCGAGGGCGGGCCGGGGCAGCAGCAGCAGGCACAGGCCGTCGCCTCCCTGCACGCCGTCGTCCGGGTCGAAGCTGCCGAAGGGGCTGTGCAGGCGGAAGCGCAGCCGCACGCCGAAGGACAGCCCCGCGCCGTGACGCTGAAGGGGAAGCGGCTGGCGGACGAACACCGCGCCCACCTGCTCCTGGCTCTCGACCAGCCGGGCCACCGCAGCCCCGTCCTCGGCATGCGTCAGCCGCGCGTCGCCGAGCAGGCTCAGGCCGGCGCTGTCGGCGAAGTCCTCGCTCCAGTCCTGGGCCGTGGCGCAGGCGAGCAGTGCGAGCAGAAGTCCCGCGCGCATCGTGTTCCTCCCTCGGGGGGACATTGTACACGACCGGGACGCGACGAAGTTCCGGATGGGAGCGGCCGGCGACTGCCGGGTCGCGGCGGAGGATGTACACTCCAGGCATCCCATCGACCCAGGAGATCCCATGATCCGCCCCTCTCTGTTCCTCCTCGCCTGTCTCGGCGCGCTCTCCGCCCAATCCCCCGAGGACCTCGCCGCCCTGCGCGACGGGGTCGGATCGATCGCCCGGCCCGGCGTGCCCGGCCCGGTCGTGCTGTTCGGCCCGGACGCCTTCGCCGTCGCCCGGGTCCAGGACGGCAGCACCGAGCGGGCCGTCGTCGGCGCGAGCCGCTGGGGAGGCGGCCGCGTGGTGCTGTTCGGCCACGGCGGCTACCTCGGCCGCGGCAGCCTCCAGACCGGCGACACCGGCCAGCTGTTGCGCAACGCCCTCGGCTGGGCGGCGGAAGTGGAGGCGCCGCGGGTCGGCGTGCTGCGCTCCCGCGAGCTGGCCGCCTGGCTGCGCGAGCAGGGCTTCGCGGTCGAGCTGATCGCCGGCCCCGGCGCGCCGCTGCCCGCGGTCGACGTGCTGTGCGGCGAGACGCTCGCCTGGGACGATGCCGCCGAGCGGGAGCAGATCGCCGACTTCGTCACCGCGGGCGGCGGGCTGGTCACCGCCCACCTCGGCTGGGGCTGGCTGCAGCTCAACCCCGGCAAGGTGCTCGCCGAGCATCCGCTCAACCAGCTCCTGCGGCCGGCGGGCCTCGGCCTCGGCGACGGCTACCTCGACGCGATCCCGCCCCTCGCCGCCGAGGACGGGCCGCGGCTGGAGGCGTGCCACGCCGGCCGCGCCCTCGCCCTGCTCGAGGCCTGGGCCGAGGGGCAGCGCGCGGGCGAGAAGCAGCTCGAGCAGGCCGGCAGCGCGCTGCTCGGCGCCCTCGAGTCCCTGCCCGAGGACAGCGGCTGGCTGTGGCCGGAGCTGACGAGCCTGCTGGCCGACACGCCCCCCGCGCTGCCCTCGGAGGCCGCGCCCCTGCGCTGGCAGAAGCCGCTCGGACGGTTGGCGATCTACCTCCGCCAGCGGCGCTGGGAGCGCGACCCGACGGCGATTCCCGCCGCCCCCGAGGCGGACATCTTCCCCGGCGCGGTGCCGGCGGACGCTCCCCGGGTGACGCGCCGGCTCGAGCTCGACGCGCGGCCCGGCGGCTGGCTGAGCACGGGCCTGTACGCCGCGCCCGGCGAGCCGGTCACCGTGACCCTGCCCGCGGCGCTGCACGGCGCCGGCCTGCGCCTGCGCATCGGCTGCCACAGCGACCGGCTGTGGGGCAAGGCGGCGTGGAAGCGCGCCCCCGAGATCTCTGCCAGCTGGCCGCTGCGCGGGGAGCGCACCGGGCGCGCGAGCCCCTTCGGCGGGACCATCTTCATCGAGGCGCCGCAGGGCATGGACGGGACCATCGCGCTGACCATCGCCGGCGCGGTCGAGGCGCCCCGCTACGTGCTCGGCGAGACTTCCGACGACGACTGGGCGACGATCCGCCAGCGGCCGGGACCCTGGGCGGAGATGGTCAGCGGGAAGATCGTCCTCAGCGTGCCCTCGCGGGTCGTGCGGGAGCTCGACGATCCCCGCGGGCTGATGGAGTTCTGGGACCGGGTGCTGGACACCTACGCCGTGCTCGGCCAGCGGCCGCTGCCGAAACGCCCGGAGCGGATCGTCTGCGACGCCCAGATCAGCGCGGGCTACATGCACTCGGGCTACCCGATCATGACCCACATGGACGTCGCCGAGGCGATGGTCTCCCCGGCGCTGCTGACCGCGGGCTCCAGCGCGGGCTGGGGCTTCTGGCACGAGCTCGGCCACAACCACCAGAAGAGCGACTGGACCTTCGGCGGCACGACCGAGGTGACCTGCAACCTGTTCACCCTGTTCGTGCTCGAGGAGCTGCATGGCGTCCGGCCCCACGAGCTCCCGCGCATGGTCGAGCAGTGGCCGCAGGTGCGCGCGCACCTCGCCGCCGGCGCGCCCTTCGAGCAGTGGAAGCGGAAGCCCTTCCTCGCCCTGATGATGTACGTGCAGATCCAGCAGGACTTCGGCTGGGAGCTCTTCCAGCAGGTCTTCGCGGAGTACCGCGACCTGCCGAACGACCAGCGCCCGCGCACGGATGACGACAAGCGCGACCAGTGGCTGGTGCGCCTGTCGAAGGCCGCCGGACGGGACTTCGGACCGTTCTTCGAGCGCTGGGGCGTGCCGGTCTCGGAGCGCGCGCGCGCCGCGGTCGACGGGCTCGAGGTGTGGAATCCGGAACCGCCGGTGGAGTAGCCCCGTCTGATTCACCGGGATTCCTGCTGCGGACCCGGATGCCGCAGGTCTCGGGCGCTTCGAGCCTTCTGCGCTGCTCACCTATAGCGCTGTATGGGCTCCGCTGCTCGAAGACTCGAAGCGCCCGATCTCAAGCGGCCTCCGGGCCCTCGCGACGAAATCCCGGTGAATCAGCCGGGGTAGCGCGTTGTCGCACACTTGTTGCCGGCGGCAGAGCGACGCTGCTATGCTCGGGATGGGACCTCAAACCGGAGGACCATCCGATGTCCGCGAACCATCCCGGGTTCGACCGTCTCCGTGATTCCCGTCGCCTCCAGCGCGAGAAGCAGCAGGCCAGCCAGCGCGTCGCCCAGCAGCGCCGCCGGGGCTGGCTGGTGCTGACCGCCCTGGCCATCGTCGACGGCCTGCTCGGCCTGAGCGCCCTCGTGTGTGCGGTGCTCTCGGTCGTCCAGGCCGACGCCGAGCTGGTCTACAGCGGGCCGTTGCTCGCCGCCGCCCTGCTCGCCACCGCCTGGGGCCTGTGGCGCTCCTCCTCGTGGAGCCGCAGCGCCGGCCTCTCGCTCGCCCCGATCGCCCTCTTCGCCGCGGCCGGCCTGTGGCTGTTCGGCCCGCTCAGCCCCTGGGGGTGGGCCGGCATCGCGATGTGCGCGGCGGCCGGCCTGCTCCAGCTCGTGCTCGCCTGGCCGGCAACCCGCACGGCGCTGGAGAAGGGCCTGCCGCCGCAGGCTTCCCCCGGCTCGGCCTACTGGCAGCGGGTGCGCACCCGGCACTGAGCCGGGGTCAGCGCGTCCGCAGCTGGCGGCCGAGGGTGGAGAGCGCCGCGAGACACTCGGCGGTCGTGCCGATCCGGCCGCCGATCGCGCCCCACACGCCGCCGGCGGGGTAGGCGTAGTCCGCTTTCCGGTGGGCGAAGAGCACCGGCGCGAGCTCGGCGTCGAGCGCCCGTTGCGGGTCGCAGGCGACGAGACCGGCGAGGTGGGTCGGGTCGGCGGCGGGCAGGGCGAAGTCGAGGGCGGGACGCTCGGCCGCGGGCAGGGCGGCC
>JAUIEM010000665.1 GCA_030428695.1 bacterium | reverse complement strand
GGCGACCGGCAGCCCGCCGGTCAGCTGCCCGGCGTGGCTGCAGCTCGAGCAGCTCGTCGCGAGCAGCGCGCTCCACCAGGAGCCCGCCCAGGCGCCCGCCCAGCCGAGCAGCAGCACCACCGCCGCGGCCTCGCGGAGGGCGAGCCAGCCCATGCGCCCGGTGACGAGCGCCGTGACCAGCAGCCCGACCAGCACGGCCAGCCCGAGCAGGAACAGCCCGGCCTTGAGCCCGAACGGCCAGAGCCCGAGCGGCCCGAGCCGGCGGTGGGTCCAGCGCCGCTCGCGGTCCAGCCGCGCGCGCACGACCGCCTGCTTGTCGGGCAGCGGAGTGAGCTGGAAGGCGTCGCCGCTCCAGCGGGCGACGAAGTCCTCGCGGCCCTGCTCGAGGCGCTCCCCCGTCGCCGGGTCGGCGAGCGTGGCCCCGTCCGCGTCGATCTCGAGCAGCACCGCGAAGCGCTCGTGCCCGGGTTTCTGGCCGATCAGGCAGGGCCGCGGCACCTCGGGGAGCTCGTGGAACTCCCCCTCGAGCGGCACCGCCTCGAAGCCGAGCTCGCCCGCGGCGAACAGCAGCCCGAGGTCGTCGATGCGCCCGTCGTCGAGGCCGGTCAGCCGCAGCAGCTCGTCCTGCTCGAGGGCAAGCCCGTGGTGGCGGGCGAGGGCGAGCAGGCAGGCGGCCCCGCTCTCGCCCGCGGCGCGTTGCTTGACGGAGGGAAAGCTGGCCATCGCGACCTCGTGTCGTGTGCGGGAGCTGCATCGTGCCGACAGCCGCGGCCAAAGTCCAGCCGCTGCCTCGACCTCCGCCAGGGCGCCTCGTACCTCCCGGCGGGCGCGCGGGGGATCGGCCCCCGCGATCGAGGGGGGCGGCCTACCCGACCTTCTCGTACCAGCGGATCTCCCCGATCGCGACGTAGCAGTCGAGGGTCTTCCGCCGGCTGTAGCCCGGGTCGCGGATCAGGTAGCCACCCTGCCCGTCCCGGCCGTACACCACGACGTAGTGGCCGGCCTTCTTCGACGGGGGGTCGTTGCGCTTCGCCTTGTTCTTGCGCTTCTTCGGGTCGCCGACGACGTCGACGACGACCGGGACGCCGCGGTCGAGCAGCTCGTCGATGCGGGCCATGATGCGGTGTTGCTGGGAGCGGTCCCAGTAGCGTCCGCGGGTCTCGAAGTGCTGGGTGTGGTACTTGACCTTCGGGTTCTGGTTCCCGTCGGGGTACTTGTGGTAGGCGTCACCGTGGCGCTTGTTGTGCTCGTTCATCTCCCGCGGGGTCGGGCGCTTGCCGGTGGCCGGGCTGCGCCGGCCGAGGAAGCCGAGCACCATCGTGCGCGAGGTCAGGTGGCAGCCGTAGGCCCGCACGGTCTTGTCCTTGCGCGACCAGTAGGTGTCGTCGCGCCACGGCTCCTGGGTCTGGCGCAGCCACTCGACGTCGAGCGCGATCCGGCTGCCGGCGAGGTGCCGCGGGGCGCGCAGCGGGCACAGCCCCGAGGCGCCGCACACCTTGCAGCTGCCGTCGGGCTGCCGGCCTTCGAGCACATCGGCCTTCGGTGTGGTCCCGGTCGGCGCGGGGGCCGCGGGGGCAGCGGGGGATGCGGGGGATGCGGCGGATGCGGCGGATGCGGGGGATGCGGGGGATGCGGCGGATGCGGACGCGCCGGAAGCCCCGGGCGCGGCCGTCGCGACCTCCGCCGGGAGGCCGAGCCCACAGCGGGTGCAGTGGCCCGTGCTCGAGGCGACCAACGCGCGGCTGCCCGGGATGCTCGACGCGCCGGGCGCGGGCTCCGCGGGGGCGGGGACCAGGGCGCGTGCCCCCGTGGCGGGAGCCGGCAATGGCCCGGCCCAGACGAAGCGCGCGGGCGCTCCGCGCAGGCCCTCCCAGGCGAAGCCCGCGGCCCGGAGCCGCGCGACCAGCCAGCGCGGCATGTCCCACGGCCGGCCGAAGCCCGGCGCGTTGCTCGCCGCGTTGATCGACACCGCCGCGCCCCAGGCGTGGGCGGACACGTGCTCGCCGCGCACGGTCCCGGCGAGCAGATCTTCGCGCAGGGCGACCCGCGGCCAGCTCCGCGCCCAGTCCGGGGTGCGCGCGGCGAGCGCCCGGTAGCTCGCGCCGTCCCGGATCGCGGCGCGGGCTTCGGCGCTGCGCGCGTAGCGCTGGGCGAAGCAGCCGACCGCCAGGAGCGGATAGGCGCGCCGCGCCAGCACCTCACGGAGCGCC
>JAUIEM010000299.1 GCA_030428695.1 bacterium | reverse complement strand
GAGAAAGCCGTGCAGCTCTCCCCCGCGACCTGGAAGCAGACCAAATCCGGCCCGAAGAACCGCATCGTCATCTACTCCGGAGGCGAGCGCAAAGCCGCCGTCAGCGTCTCGAACCAGGCGCCGGATGTCGACGTCACGTTGATCACCGCCGCGAAGGACGCGGACGGCATCCTGATCCCCTCCGGCTCCTCGACCATCGCCTACACCGACTTCGCCGCGATCGAGCTCAAAGACAAGGGCCAGGAGGCCTGGGGATACGTCGCGATCGCCTTCCCCAAGGGCAAGGGCAAGGCCTGATCCCGTTCGATCCACCGGCCTGATGCAGACGACCCGGGCCAGGCCCGGGTCTCGTCTCTTCCGCTTGCTCTCGATCCCTACATCGCGCCGAGGGCCTCCCGGCTCGCGTCGAGCGCGCGCCGCAGGGCCCAGGCCCGCTCCTGCTCGCTGCCGTCGTGCTGCAGGCCGGCGATCAGCGCCCCGCGCACGTGGCGGTCGAGGGGCAGCCCGTCGAGGCTGAGCAGGGCCAGGGCGCACACCTCGTAGACCGCGCGGCAGGCGCCGGGGTTGCCGTCGTTGAACAGCGGCACGCCGCGGTCGATCGCGAGCGCGATCAGGTCCCGGGCCCGCTCCTCGACCGTCGGCATGGTGGGGTGCTCCGGACGCGGCGCCGGCGTGCTCAGGTCGAGGTGCTCCGGCAGGAGCACGGTGTCGATGGCGTGGACGACGCCGTTCTTGAGGTCGATGTCGGTCGTCACCACCGCGGCGTCGGCGATCTCGAGGCTGCCGTTGAAGTCGACCGCCAGGGTGGCGCCGTCGAGGGCCTCGGCGGAACCGGCGGCGAGCGCCTGGTCGGCGTACACCCGGCCGGCGATCACGTGGCGCAGCAGCACGGCCCGCAGCTGCTCGCGGCGCGCGGGCTGTAGCAGCGCCTCGAGGGCGCCGTCGGGCAGGGCCGCGAAGGCCTCGTTCGTCGGCGCGAGCACGGTGAAGGGTCCCTCGCCCTGCAGGGTCTCGACCAGGCCGGCCGCCTGGACCGCGGCGACCAGCGTCGAGAAGATGTCGGTCCCGGCGGCGGCTTCGACGACGGTGCGGCCGTCGGGCACGAGCACGGTGTCGATCACGTGGATGATGCCGTTGCTGCAGACGATGTCGGCGGCGACGACGCCGGCTTCGCCGATCCGCACCTTCGCTCCGTCGAGCCCGACCTCGACGCGCTGGCCGCTCAGGGTCGCGTAGGTGTCCTCGGCGAGCAGCTCACGCAGGGTGTAGCGGCCCGGGATCACGTGATAGGTCAGGATCTGCTGGAGGCGGGCGCGGTTCTCGGGCTTGACGAGCTCGGCGACCGGGACGTGCGCGAAGGCCCCGTCGGTCGGGGCGAGCACGGTGAAGGGTCCCTCGCCCTGCAGGGCCTCGACGAGGCCGGCGGCCTCGACCGCGGCGACCAGCGTCTCGAAGCCGTCGGCGGCGATCGCGGTCGAGACGATGTCGTTGCCGGAGACCGGCGTCGAGAGCTCGGCCGGGTTCCCCTGGTAGGCCTCGATCGACGCGCACTCGAGGGAGAAGGGCCCCGCCTGCTTGTCGTAGATCATCAGGCCGACGTTGTCGACGCGGTCCTTCTGGAGGCCGGGGCCGGGCAACTTCTGCCCGAAGCTGGTCGGATAGAAGTCCGCGAAGGGCAGGACGACGTCGAGCCACTGTCCGGCGACCGTGTCGAACTTGTGCCAGTACTGGATCCAGCGGCCGGTGTTCTCGGCGCGCATCGTGAAGATGTAGCTGCGCCCGTCGCCGCGCACCCGGATCGTCAGGCCGTCGCGGTCGGCGAAGCCCAGGTTCTCGCGCCGGGTGCGGATGCTCGAGAAGCCGCCGTTGTTCTCGAGGGAGGTCGCGCCGGAGAAGACGAGGACGCCGTCCTCGACGGCGAAGCCGCCCTCGGACACGCCCCCCATCACGTTGTCGTTGACTGTCTCCCACGAGAGCAGGGTCTGGTCGAAGTCGGTGACCACGCGCAGGTCCTGCGCCGTCGAAGGGGAAGCGAGAAACAGGCCCGCCGCGCAGGCCAGGCCGAGAGCAGTACGAAGCATCGAGCACCTCCAGGATTCTTGGTTCAGCTCTCCTAGTTGTAGACAAGGCCGCACCATGTGTCAAGCCTTTGTATAGATTTCGTCGACAAATACTCAGTCCCTCCCCTTCATGCAAGCTTCACGCTCGACGGACGACGCAGCCTGCTACAATGGCGCGCAAGGACCGAAGGAGACCGCCGATGGAACACGACAATCCGCCCCTCCGCGCGCTGATCGAGGCCCGCCTGACCCGCCGCGCGGCCTTGAAGAGCGGCCTCGCCCTCGCCGCCGCTGGCCTGCTCGGGATGCCCGCCAGCGCCCGGGCCGAGGGCCCGAGCAGCCTCGGCTTCAGCGGCCTGCCGAACGTGATCGACGTCGACCACGCCGTCGCTCCCGGGCATCGCGCCGAGGTCTTGATCCGGTGGGGCGATCCGGTGCTCGGCGACGCCCCGCCCTTCACGCCGCACGCCCTGGACGCCGACGCCCAGGCGCGGCAGTTCGGGATGAACAACGACTTCATCGGCTACTTCCCGCTGCCCGCCGGCTCCGGCAGCTCCGACCACGGCCTCCTGTGCGTCAACCACGAGTACTGCTCGCCCCAGCTGATGTTCACCGACACGAAGTACGCCGAGTGCAAGAGCGCCGCACAGGCCGCCGTCGAGATGGCCGCCTCCGGCCACTCGGTGATCGAAGTCCAGAAGGTCGACGGTCGCTGGCGCGTCGTGCAGAACAGCCGCTACGCCCGGCGCCTCACCGCACACACCGAGATGCGCGTCGAGGGTCCGGCCGCGGGGCACAAGCGGCTGCAGACCTCGGCGGACAGCTCGGGCCGCCGGGTCTACGGGACGATCAACAACTGCGCCGGCGGCGTCACTCCGTGGGGCACGGTCCTGATCGCCGAGGAAAACTTCGACAAATACTTCACAGGCGATGCCGACCAGTGCGCGGAGGCGGCGGCTCTCGATCGTTACGGGTTCCGCTGGCCGGACTACCCCTGGGGCCAGTACATCGACCGCTTCGACCTGCAGAAGGAGCCCCACGAGGCCAACCGCTTCGGCTGGATCGTCGAGCTCGACCCCTACGACCCGACCGCGGTGCCGGTCAAACGCACCGCGCTCGGTCGCTTCAAGCACGAGGGCGCGACCTGCGTGCTCAACCCGGACGGCCGCGTCGTGGTCTACTCCGGCGACGACGACAAGTTCGAGTACGTCTACAAGTACGTCTCCGCCGAGCGCTACGATCCCGACGACCGCCACGCGAACCGCGAGCTGCTCGACAACGGCACCCTGTTCGTCGCGCGCTTCGCCGCCAGCGGCACCTGCCAGTGGCTGCCGTTGGTGTGGGGAACCGGACCGCTCACCCCGGTGCACGGTTTCGCCTCGCAGGCCGACGTGATGATCGAGGCGCGGCGGGCCGCCGATCTGCTCGGGGCGACCCCCCTCGACCGGCCGGAGGACGTCGAGACCAACCCGGTCAACCAGAAGGTCTACGTCGCCCTGACCAACAACAGCTCCCGCAAGGACGACCAGGTCGACGCGGCCAACCCCCGCGGGCCGAACCGCCACGGTCACATCCTCGAGCTCGAGCCGCCGGAAGGAGACGGCGGGAGGGACCACGCGGCCCTGAACTTCAGCTGGAACGTGTTCCTGCTCGGCGGCGATCCCGCGCAGCCGGAGCACCGCGCGCTCTACCATCCGCGGGTCGACGAGGACGGCTGGCTGTCCTGTCCCGACAACGTCGCCTTCGACCCCGGGGGCCGCATCTGGATCTCGACCGACGGCGCCCAGAAGTCCGGTATCCCCGACGGCTTGCGCGCCGCCGACTGCGACGGCCCCGGCCGCGCCCTGACCCGGCTGTTCTACGCCGCGCCGGCCGGCGCGGAGCTGTGCGGGCCGCGCTTCACGCCGGACGGGCGCACGCTGTTCGTCGCGGTGCAGCATCCCGGCGCGGGCGGCAGCTTCGACGAGCCGAAGACCCGCTGGCCGGACTTCGATGACGAGAACAAGATCCCGCCCCGTCCGTCGGTCGTCGTGATCACCCGCGACGACGGCGGCCCGATCGGCTGAGCCCGCCTCCCACCTTGCTTCGCTTCCGCCCCGAGAGCCCTCGAGTCGAGGCTCGTTCTCGACCCGCTTTCATTTTTTCCCATCCGCACCTCTTCCGCCCGCGTCTCCCCTTGTGCAACCCGAGAAGAGAGGATGGAGATGCGCCCGACGATCACCGCGGTCCTGTTGCTCGCCCTGTGCGGGCTCAGCCTGGGCCAGGAAATAGAGGAAGAGAAGGAGCTGCGCCTCGAGCTGAAGCTCGACGAGCTCGGCGATGTCCAGAAGCTGCTCGAGTCCCTGGAAGGCCAGCTGGACGCCGAGACCCTGCAGAAGCTGGCCGAGGCGCTCGAGGGCGCCGCGGAGGGCGTCGAGGTCTTCGAGCTCGACGAGCTGCTGCACGAGGAGGGGCCGACCGTGCGCCGCCGCGTGATGGTCGCGCCGGACGGCCGCCAGCGGGTGATCGAGCTGCATGGCGAGAAGCCCGGGGTGTGGCTCGACAGGTCCGAGCTGCACAGCTTCGAGCTCGGCGATGACGGCGTGCACCGCCGGCTGCGCGTGCTCCGTCCGGACGCTCCGCACCTGCTCGACGAGCAGGTCGAGGAGCTCGACTTCACGATCCTGTCCGACGGCAGCACGCACACGATGCCCGCCCAGACGCGGACGCTGCGCGCCCGGCTCGCCGCCCCCCACCGCCACAACGCGGACAAGGACGTCCTGCACTTCGCCAACGGCGACGTGCTCTCCGGCCGCCTCGCCGCCGCCGGCGAGAAGACCATCACCTTCGAGACCGACCACGGCACCCTCGAGGTCGCCCGCGACAAGATCGTGTCGATGGAGTTCGCGCAGCCGAAGCCGGCAAGCGGGATGGGCTTCCGCATGCTGCCCCAGGGCGAAGCGGTGCCCTTCGGCCGCGTGATCATCCCCGGTGAGGGCGACACCCCCTTCGGCGGCATGGTCGTGCCGGTCCCCGAGGTCGCGCCGCCCGCGCCGCCGGCCCCGCCCGCGGTGCCGGTGCCCGACGCCCGGCCGCGGGCCTGGCTCGGCATCGGCCTCGCGATCGAGGACGAGAACGGCGACGTGACGGTCTCGATCCCCTCGGTCGCCGACGGCGGCCCCGCGGCGACCGCCGGCATCCAGGCCGGGGACGTGCTCCTGTCGATCGCCGGCACCGCGATCAACGGCTACGACGACATCGTCTCGGTGCTGAGCACCAGGGCGCCCGGCGACGCGGTCACGGTCACCGTCCTGCGCGGCGACGCCCAGCACGCGATCGAGGTCACCCTCGGCACCCGCGCGCCCTGATCCCGCCTCCTGCTGCACCCCGCGTCCCGGTCCCGCTCTGCGGAGGCCGGGACGCGTGCGTCGGAGCCGGACCGCGGGTCCCGGTGTGGTACACTACCTGCCCGACCGTGGAGGTCCCTCCGATGCGCCGCCTGCTCCCGCTCCTCCTGGCCCTGTCGATCTGCGCCCAGACCCAGGAGCTGGTCGTCACCGAGGACGGCCGGCGGCTGTACGGCGAGGTCGAGGTCCATGACGACCTCCTGCGGGTGCGCACCGCGCAGAAGGACGTGTACCTGCCGCTGGCCCTGGTCGTCTCCCGGGACCCCGACGGGACGCCGCCGGCCTGGCCGGTCTACCACTTCCACCAGGAGAAGGTCGCCCAGCCGAAGGCCGGCGAGCTCGCGCTGATCGTCGACAACGGCCAGTTCGGTCCCTGGCAGATGGACGGCACGGTCCCCTACTCCTGCAAGGACCCCGAGCTCGGCAGCATCAGCTTCACGATGGCGATCGCCCGCGTCGCCCCCGACGGCTTCACCGTGCGCGGCGTCGAGTACGGCCACCGCATCACCTGGCCCCTGCGGGTCGGCGGCCACCTGCCGACGATGCTGGTCGAGGGCTCGGTCGATCGCGCGGACGTCGCCGCGGTGCGTAAGGCGGCGCGTTTCTTCGCCCGCATCGGCGACCTCGCCCGGGCCGAGAGCTGGGTCGCCCGGGCCGAGGCCCTCGGCGCCGAGGGCGCCCGCGACGAGGTGCTCGCGATCGTCCGCGAGGAGGCGCTGCTCGACCTCGAGCGGCTGCTCTTCCGGGCGGCCTGGGACGAGGCGGAGCGGCGCCTCCGCCCGCTGCGCGACGCGGCCTGGACCCACCCGCTGCTCGACTCCCTCGACGCCGGCCTGGCCCTGCGCGATGAGGTCGCGGCCGCCCTCGCCGCCCGCGGCCTCGAGCGCCGCCCGACGGTGCCCGAGGCAGAGCGCGCCGCCGGGCTGCTCGCGAGCCTCGAGGGCGAGCTGCCGGCCGCGCTGCTGCCCCACCTGCTCGAGGCCTGGGCGGCCCCGTTCGCCGACGCTCCCTGGCGAGCCGACCAGCTCGAGGAAGCCGCAGCGCTGGCCGCGGAGATCGCGGCCTTCTTCCAGCAGGACAAGGACAAGGGGGCCCGCGGCCTCGGCCGCGACCTCGAGCGCAGCGAGCTGCCCTTCGCGGTCAAGTGCGCGCTGCTCGAGCACGCGGCCGCCTTCGCGCCCCTCGAGGCGCCGGTGCGCTGGGAACGCTACGAGCACGGCCGGCGCTTCCACTACTACGTCCAGCTGCCCTCCGACTACACCCCCGACCGCGCCTGGCCGGTGCTGGTCGCCCTGCACGGCCAGCACTCGACCGCCGAGGACGTCGTCGGCACCTGGGGCCCGGTCTGCGAGCGCTACGGCGTCGTGCTGCTCGCCCCGGAGTACATCTACGGGCGCAAGTGGGGGTACAAGAACAGCGACGAGGAGCACCACTCCGTGATCGACGCGGTGCCGGACGCCGCCCGCCGCTTCCACCTCGACTTCGACCGCGTGTACCTCGCCGGACACTCCCAGGGCGGCCACGCCAGCTGGGACATCGGCGGCAGCCACGCCGGGCGCTACGCCGGGGTGATGCCCTACATCGGCTGCTCCCGCGACGTCGCCTCCCACGACAACTTCGAGGACACCGCCCTGTACGTCGTCGACGGCTCCGAGGACGGCCTCGCGCCGAAGTTCAACCGCCAGAGCATCATGGAGCTCGCGCGGCTGGAGTGCGACGCGACCTACGTCGAGTTCCGCGGCGGCAAGCACGAGGGCTTCGCGGAGGAGCTCGACCCCACGCTGCGCTGGGCGATCCGCCACGTCCGCGACCGCGAGCGTTCGCAGCTCGCGCTGTACGCGGTGCGCGAGTGCGACGTCGAGCGGCGCTGGCTGCGCATCGCGAAGACCGAGGACAAGCTGCCCGAGCGCAACGCCGACGACGTCCACAACTGCTGGGTGCGGGCGGAGCGTGAGGGCAACACCATCAACGTCCGGGGCAGCGGGGTGCGGCAGGCCGAGGTGTTCTTCACGCCGTCGCTGATCGACTTCGGCGAGAAGGTCAAGCTGCGGGTCGAGGGCAGGACCGTGTTCCACAAGCGGGTCGAGCCCGACTGGGAGCTCGCCCTCGAGGAGGCCTTCGTCACCCGCGACCGGGCGGAGCTGCTGCTCGGCAAGGTCAAGGTCAAGATCGACTGAGCCCGTTTGATCACCGGGATTCCTGCTGCGGACCCGGATGCCGCAGATCTCGGGCACTTCGAGCCTTCTGCGCTGCTCACCTATGGCGCTGCATGGGCTCCGCTGCTCAAAGACTCGAAGCGCCCGATCTCAAGCGGCCTCCGGGCCCTCGCGACGAAATCCCGGTGAATCAACCGGGCTGAGCGACATGGACACGGCGGCGCGGTAGCGTAGGATGCGGACGGCCCTTTTCTGCGGAGGAATCCCCGATGGCTGCCGACCCCCTCGCCCGCTACGCCTCCCTGACCCCCGACGCCGACGGCAAGATCGCGCTGTCCGACGCGGAGTGGCGGGAGCGGCTGACGCCGACCGCCTTCCACATCCTGCGCGAAGGCGGCACCGAGCCGCGCGGCACCGGGCCGCTGACCGACCACGAGGGCGAAGGCGCCTACCACTGCGCGGGCTGCGGCCTGTTCCTCTACGACAGCAGCCACAAGTTCCACAGCGGCTGCGGCTGGCCGGCCTTCGACGACGAGGTGCCGAACGCGGTCGTGCGGCTCGAGGACAACAGCTTCGGCATGCGCCGCACCGAGATCCGCTGCGCTCGCTGCGACGGCCACCTCGGCCACGTGTTCTTCGGGGAGCGGCTGACGAAGAAGAACACCCGCCACTGTGTCAACTCGGCCTCGATCATCTTCGTGCCGAAGGGCTGAGCCTACTGCGCGAACATCTGGATGTTCTCGCCGGCGTCAGAGGCCATCCGCAGGGCCTCGTCCCAGTCCGGATGGCGGACGATGACGAAGCCGTCGCTGACCAGCGTCTGCAGCCAGTTGCGGCGGTGCTGGCCGGGGCGCAGGAGCTGCTCGGCGCAGACCCACTCGCCGCAGCGCTGCTGCCAGGCCCCGAGGCCCTCGATGCGGGTGATGCGGCCGACCCCCCGGGCGCGCTTGAAGACGATCGCGGCGTTGTAGCGGCGCGGGTTCTCGACCGTGAAGCGGCCGTGGCAGACCGCCTCTGCCCAGCCGCGGAAGACGTCGATGTCGCTGGTGAAGTTCATCTGGTCGGCGAGATGCGCGCCCCCCGGCCGGCAGCCGATCTCGCCGAAGACCACCTCGCCGTCGGCCTTGCGGTACCACTCCATGTGGGTGAAACCGGTCCCCATGCCGAGCGCCTCGAGCACGCCGCGGCCGAGGGCGAGGCCGTCCTGCAGCCGCTCTTCGGTGAGGTCGCGGACGGTGCAGATCACCGGGCTGATCCACTCGTGGGTGCGGGCGATCAGGGGCCGCGGCAGGTACTGCGCGACGTTCTCGTAGACGGGGGAGCCGTCGACGCAGATCGTGTCGTAGGTGAACTCCTCCCCCTCGACGAACTCCTCGCAGCTCGCCTCGCGCACGTGGCGCATGCGGGCGAGGGCGGCCTTGAAGGCGGACATGTCGTCGCAGCGGTAGGTGTCCGCGCTGCCCGCCCCCTGGATCGGCTTGAGGATCAGCGGGAAGCCGATGCGCTCCTGGGCGGCGAGCGCCTCGGCGACGGTCTGCACCCGCTCGGAGCGCGGGACCCGCAGGCCGGCGGCGGCGATGCGCTCCTTCATCAGCTGCTTGTCCCGGAAGCCGAGCGCGGTGTCGAGGCGCATGCCCGGCACCCCGAGCGCCTCGCGCAGGCGGGCCGCGAGCAGGATCAGCGGCTCCCACAGGGTCTCGACGCGGTCGACGCGGCGGCCGCGCAGCCAGGGGCCGACCCGGCGCATCACGTCGTGCTCGTCCATGATGCCCGGCACGTGCAGGTAGTCGCGCAGGGCCGCCCGCACCTTCGGGGCCAGGCTGGCAGGAGGGGAATCCCCGACGCCGTAGACCTCGGCCCCGACCTCGGCGAGCCCGCGGACGTACTCGTGCATCTCGGGCGGGTAGTTCGGGGACAGGAAGACGACCTTCATCTTCATCTCGCGTCGCATGGGTGAGAAAAATCCACGATAGCGCAGCCTCGCGCGGACCACAAAGCCCAACCGCTCAGCGCAGCCAGATGTCCTCGACCCCGGCTCGACTGCAGGCCTCGAGCACCGCCAACAGCTGCGGCCCGACCAGCCCGTCGGTCGCTCCGACGACGACCTTCCCGCGTGCCGCCGCGAGGGCCTGCAGGGGGTCCAGGAACGCGTGACCCTGCTCCGCATCGCCGCGCAGCACGAGCTCGCCGGCGCGCACCTCGGCCTCCCACCCGGTCAGGGGCTCGACCTCGATGCCGAGGGCGTCGGGGGCGGGCGCGTCGAGGCGCAGCGGAATCGCACCGCCCTCGCGGTTCGTCAGCACACAGCGGGGCAGGCCCGCGGCGCGCAGGACCGGGAACACGAGGTGGACGGCGTGCCAGACCGGGTTCTCGCCCGCGATCACCCGCACCTCGGGCCGGACGGCTTCCTGCAGGTAGGAGCGGACGCGGGCGCGGAGCTTCTCCTCGTCGAGGACCTCGAAGCCGACGTTGAACCTTCCCTGCACCGGCTCGATGATCAGCGGTCCGTGGGGCTTCTCGGGCTCAGGCTGCAGCTGCGCGCCGACCAGCAGCACGAGGTAGCCGACGGTGACCAGCAGCGGCACCACGGTGTAGGCGAGGATGTGCCCGACGTCCTTGCGCAACCGCTCGGGGGGGATGCGGCTGAAGACCTTCGCGCCGATGGCGGGGGAGAAGCGGCCGACCACACTCGCGATCGAGAACAGGAGCAGGAAGGCGCCGACGGCCCACTGCGCCCAGGGCGGCATCGTCTCGAACAGCGACTCGAGCTGACGGAGCATACGCACGCACTGTCCTCCAGCGTTGCACGGTTTGCAGAGGATACCGATTCCGCCGCGCGCGTCGAGGGTATCGACGAAGGCTGCGCGGGCGGGTGGCGGAGACTACAATAGGGATGCAATCACAGGCAAAGGACAGCTCGATGAGCGAGAGCGAGCTCTTGCAGGGCGCCTTCCAGAAACGCGGCGCCTACAAGCCGGACATGTCGGGCTTCGTCGATCCCGCGCTCCAGGCGTTGCTCGAGAAGTACGCCCAGAGCGCGGGCGTCGACCCGACGAAGCGCAACGCGACCTCGAGCAGCTCGGGCAGCACCGGCGACAGCGAGCAGGGCCTGAAGGCGGGCCTGCCCGTCTGGCTGAAGGTCTTCCAACGCAAGGCGATGACCTCCGCCAGCTGGGGGCCGACCGAGCAGGCCTACAGCCGGCTGATGGGCGCGTTCTACTATTCCTACTTCAACGCGACCTACTACGGACCCAAGGGCGTCGCGATGCCGGCGAGCGTCGAGTACTTCCTGCTCCACCTCGGCAAGAGCAACCCGAAGGGCTACCGCGCGGGCTACGTCGGAAACGGCGCCGCGACCTTCCCGGTGATCGGCGGCGGCGGGGCGAACTACTGCGCCGCGGCGACCACCCAGGCGCTGCGCAACGGGCTGAAGATGTACGGCTACGAGGCCCTGCCCCGGAAGGTGCAGAAGTGGACCGCCTACGGCCGCGCGCCCGCCGGGCACCAGGGGCGGAAGCCCGGGGAGCAGTACCGGCCGCTGCCCGGCGACCGGCTGTCGGTGCGGACGGCGATCGGTCCGCTCAGCGGCCACGTCGTCACGGTGGTCTGGGCGGACACCGACGGCACGAAGTCCGGGGAGATGTGGTACGTCTCGGGCAACGCTGCCCACGCCTCGGTGTCCTGCGACTTCGTCAAGGTCGCCGACAGCGCCGGCCGGCCGCCCCGGGGCTCGGTCGCGGTGATCCTGCGCTGCCAGTACCACGCGCTGCAGCCGGACAAGCTCGCCCAGTGCGACGCCGAGGGCCTGAAGAAGCTGCACTGCAAGAAGCTCGACGGCGACTTTCCGCCGCCGCCCGCGCCTCCGGCGGGCAACGGCGCCGCGCCGGCCGCTCCGGGTGCCGCTCCGGGTGCCGCTCCGGGTGCCGCTCCCGCGGCGGGCGCCTCCGGCCAGCCAGCGCCCTCCAAGGAGAGCAGCCTGGCCTCCGGGGATGTGCCGACGGTCGCGAGCACCGCGGGCGCCCAGGTCGCCCTCCTGCGCCTCGGCTCGCACCAGGCCGAGCTGCCGGCGCCCGCCCCGACTCCGGCGCCGGCCGCGCCGGGGACGGGTCGGCCAGCAGGCGGGACGCCAGCCCCAGGCCGCCGGCGAGATAGGCGGCGCCGCCGACGAGCAGCATGATGGTGCCGCCGATCACCTGGTAGGGAACGTCGAAGCGAACCAGGGTGTCCTCGAGCACCCGGCTCTGGGCGTTGGTCCGGTAGAAGACCGCGACCTCGGTCCGCTCGATCCCCTCCTCCTCGACCAGCCGGTCGATCTCCCCCGCGACCCAGCGAGCCTCCTCATGCTCGTCGGCGAGCTCGGCGACCGTCACCGGCTCGCCGCGACCCGACTCGGTCCAGAGCTCCTTCTCGAGCCGGTCGCGGTTGTGGGCGATGACCGCGTTCGAGGCGTCGAGGATGGTATGGGTCGAGCGGTAGTTCTGCTCGAGCTTGACCGTGTCGGCGCCGAAGTCGCGCTCGAAGTCGAGGATGTTGCGGATGTCGGCGGCCCGGAATCCATAGATCGACTGGCTCTCGTCGCCGACCACGAACAGGTTGCCGTGCTCGCCGCTGAGCAGCTGCAGGAGCCGGTACTGGACCCGGTTCGTGTCCTGGTACTCGTCGACGAGCACGTGGCGGAAGCCGCGCGAGTAACGCTCGCGCAGGTCCTCGCAGAGCTCGAAGAGGTTGACGGTCCGGACCAGCAGATCGTCGAAGTCCATCGCGTTGTTGGCGTGCATCCGGCGCTCGTAGAGCGCGTAGACGTCGGCGACGGTCTCCTCGAAGAAGGAGCCCTGCTCCTCGCGGTAGGTGTCGGCGTCGCGGAGCCGGTTCTTGGCTCCGGAGATCTGGCCCTTGACGGTGCGCGGCGGAAACCGCTTGGGGTCGACGTCGAGCTCGTCCATGCAG
>JAUIEM010000298.1 GCA_030428695.1 bacterium | reverse complement strand
AGCAGCGGCGTGCGTCCGGGCAGCTCGAGCACCTCGAGGCGCGCGCCCTCGACGGCCTGCTCCTCGACCCAGGCGCGGGCGAGCTCCATCGCCCGGGCCATGTGGCCGGCCGCCTTCCAGTCGGGGTCGAAGGCGGGGCTCTGGTTCGGGATGCGGATGTACTCACAGAGGGTGGGCACGATCGACGACGTCCACATCTCCTCGATGCGGGGTCCGAGCAGCTCGGCTTGCATAGCGGTCTCCGGTGGGGGCGCAGGCGCCCGTTTTGGGGCAGTCTAGAGCTTCCGGGGAGGGAAGCCAAGCCCTGGCGTCAGCGTCCTCAACGCTTGCCAGCCGCGCGATGCAGACGTAGAACGGGGATGTCCCCCGACCGGAGCCGGGTATGAAGCGCGAGAGCCTGATCGGGCTGGGGCTCGGCCTGCTCGCGGTGGTCGGTGTGTTCTTCCAGCGGAGTACGGAGGAGGAAGAGCGTCCGGCGCCCGGCTCTCCTGGGCCTGTCGAAGACACCCTGGACGTCGCGGCCGTGCGCGTGGAAGGAGACGCCCAGGTGCCGCCGGTCGCGTCTCCCGACTCGTCGGCCGCGGCGCCGGTCGCCCGAACGGCGCCGCGCTCCGCCCCGGATGGCTGGCGCCAGGAGCGGGGAGCGCTGTCCGGGCGGGTCCTCACGCCGGAGGGCGAGCCGGCCTCCGAAGCCGATGTGGTGCTGTCCGGGAGAGCCAGCGGGTGGAAGGCGAACGAGGGGCGCTTCCGGGTCACCCACCTCCTCCCGGGGCGCTACCGGGTGCTCGCGCTCGCGCGCGGCTTCCTCAGCTCTCCTCCGGTCGAGGTCCTGGTCGAACCCGGCGTGGAGCTCGAGGGCATCGAGCTGCGCCTGCGTCCCGGCCTCAGCCTGCGCGGACGAGTCCTCGCGGCGGAGGACGGCCAGCCCCTCGCCGATGTCGTCGTCCGCGCCGAGCGTCTCGGCCCGGGCGTCCTGCCCCGTGGCGTCGGGGGAAAGGGGACGGGCACGAGCGGCGCGGACGGCAGCTTCGTGATCCGCCACCTGGAGGCCGGGAAGTGGGAGCTCTCCGTCGGAAATCAGCCGGAGCGGCTCGGCGTGACCGTCGAGCATCGCGTCTCCGGTCCCGGCGACCCGGACGCCGAGCTGCGCCTGGCCGCCGGCAGTAGCCTCCACGGCATCGTCCGGGGGGCGGAGGGCGCGCTCTCACGACGTGGTCGGATCAACCTCTTCCGTGACGGTCGGCGGGTCGCGACGGCCCACGTCCGCGACGGGGCCTACCGCACGCGCGGCATCGCCCCCGGGGAGGAGCCCCTGGAGGCGTGGGTGTTCGACGGGGACACCCACTGGTGCTGGCTCGGCGCGGTCGGGCCGCTCAGCGCACCCGGACCCACCCAGCGCGACTTCGAGCTGCAGCCGCCCGCGCGCATCAGCGGTCGGGTCCTCGATGCGGACTGGGAGCCGGTCGCCGGGGTCCCGATCGAGGTCTTCGGGGGCGACTTCCGCCCCAGGCCGTCCGGTGCCAGCGACGCGGACGGCGCCTTCGTCATCGACCGGCTTCCGCCCGGCACCTACGGGCTGCGTGCCCACGGAGCGGGCTGGACCGCCACCGACACCATGGAGGTGCGCCTGCGCATGAGTGAGCAACGCGGAGAGGTCGTTCTCCGCAGCCGACGGGGCGCGCGCATCGAGGTCCTGGTGCCGGTGCGCGAAGAGCGCAGCTCCCTCGAGCCGTGGGCCCACGACGACCACCTCGAAGTCAGCTTCGCGCGGGCCAGCCCGGAGGGCCCGGGGCTTTGGTCGCACCAGCACTGGGGCCCGACCTACGCGGACACCGCCCGGGTCCGCCTGCGCGCCTTCGAGCCGGGCACCTACGGCGTGTTCGTCCGGCTCGGTGAGCGGGTCGCCGCTTCGACCTTCGACGCCGCCGCGGGCGAAGTCATCGAGCTGCTGGTGGAAGTCGCTCCTGGAGCACGCGTGGAGGGGAAGGTCGTGGCGGGGCGGACGGCGGCGCACAGCGTCTACGTGAGCCGCCTGCCGGCGGGGGAGGGGACGGAGGCTCCGGTCGACCCGCAGGGGCGTTTCTCCCTCGTGCTGCCGCCGGGGAAGTATCAGCTCCGCGCGCGCCGCGACGGACAGCGGGGGCCGCCGACGGCCCTGACCGTCAGCGACGACAGTCCGTTGGACGTCGAGGTGCGGTTTCCGTAGCTCGCGCTGCGGATCTGACGGAGGTGCCCTGTACCCTTGGGACAACTCGTCACGGAAGAGGGGTCGATATGGGCCGCCGGAAGAAGAACCACAAACGCAAGAAAGGCGCTCCAGCGCAGGAGCTGCAGCGCGTGGACAGCCTCGTCACCCGGGGCCGCGAAGACGACGCCCTGGCCGCGCTGGACAAGCTCGCCGCGCGCTTCCCTGGCGACCTGGACGTGCTCGAGCGCCTCGCCGTTCTGTTGCACGACACCGGCCAGGACTCGCGGCTCCGCGCGGTGTGCCGCAAGCTCGTCGCGCTCGCGCCCGGCCGCCGCCGCTACCTGCGCTACCTGATCGACGCCTGCAGAGGGCACGTGGCGACGGTCTCCCGGCTCGCCCGGCGCTTCGTCGAGAGCTTCCCCGACGATCCGACCGCCGCGGTGCTGCGCGAAGAGCTGCCGGAGCTCGAGAGGCTGACGGCGCAGACCCGCGCGGAGCTGGGCCTTCCGGACGAGTCCATGGTCGTGCTCCACGAAGAGACGTTGATGTTGCTCGCGGAGAACGAGCTGCCGGCCGCGCGAGAGAAGGCGGAAGCCCTGCTGGCCCGCTGCCCGGACTTCGTGCGCGGCTGGAACAACCGCGTCGAGATCGCCTGGCACGAGGGCGACCTGCAGGGCTGCCGGGACGCTCTAGAACAGGCGCTGGGCCGCGACCCCACCAACCTGTTCGCGCTGTCCGTGCAGGCCCGGGTCGAGCTGGTCGAGCGCGGGGCGAGCCGGGCGACGCTCGCCGCCTCGCTGCGCGCGGCGGCGGAGGGGGGGCCGGGCGACCACGCGCTCAAGCTGTTCGAGACCTTATCGTGGTTGGGCGACTTCGAAGGGGTGCTGGCCGCCTACGAACGGTGGGGTGAAGAGCCCGTCTGCGAGAGTCCCTACCACGCCTCTCTCTATCTGCACTACGCGGCGGTGGCGGCGGCGCGGGCCGGCCAGGACGGGCGTGCGCGTGCGCTGTGGAAGCGCGCCCTCTCCCTCCACAGCCACCAGACGGCTCGCGAGAACCTCGACGACCTCGAGCGAGCCATCGATGCCCGGAACGGTGCCTGGCCTTTGCCCCTGCAGCAGTGGCTGCCGCAGATGCACTTCGAAGTCCTGATGCGCTGGAGCAAGAAGCGCAGCCCCTCGACCGAAGGCCTGCTGCGACAGCTCCCCATCTTCGAGACCCTGCTGCCGTTGTGGCTCGGTTGGGGCTGCCCGCGTGCGCGGCAGCTCGCGCTCCTGGTCGGGGCGGAGGTACAGCGACCGGCGATCGTCGACGCGCTCCGCGATTTCGCGACGGGGCGCTGGGGGACACTGGCGCAACGCCAAGATGTGATCGGTACTCTGAACGAGCGCGACCAGCTCGACCAGAAGACGCTCGCGATCTGGGTCGGGGGAAAGCAGACCTCCATCATCGCGAACCGCTGGTCGATCAGCTGGGAGCCGACGGAACCGTGCGCGCCGGCCATCGCAACGCTGATGCGCGACGCTCTCGAGGCCCTGCGCACGCGGGATGGCGAGCGCGCGGAGGAGCTGTTGCGCGAGGCTCTGGCGATCTCTCCGACACCTGCGGTGCGCAACAACCTCGCGGCTGCCTGGGAGCTGCAAGGGCGAAAGGGCGAGGCCTACGCCGAGCTGGACCGTCTGATCGAGGAGTTTCCGGCCTACCTCTTCTCTCGCGCCGCGAAGGCGCAGCTCTTCGCCCAGGAGGAGCGATTCGACGAAGCGCAGGCGCTGCTGGATCCCTTCTTCGCGGTCGACAGACTCCACATCAGCGAGTTCCGGGCGATGTGCGCCACCGGGCTGAGTATCGCTGCGCACCGCAGGGACGCGGACGCGGTGGAGACGTGGATCGACATGTGGGAGGGTATCGAGCCCGACACCAGGGCCCTGCGCGAGTGGCGGTCGACCCTCGAGGATCTCCGGAAGGCGCAGGCGCTGCGCGCCGTGATGGCCCGTTGGAAAACTCTTCGCGAAGGGCGCCCGAGTCTTCAGCCCGGCTGACGATCAGCGCCCCGGCGCGACCGTCTCCCGCTCGCGGGCTTCCTTCAGCAGCCGCAGGACCTCGCCAGGGGCGCAGCCGATGCCGATGCGCTCGACGTCGGAGCTCCCGCCGTCCTCGTACTCCTCGGAGCCCATCTCCTCCTCGTCGAAGTAGGACATCTCGACCTCGGCCGCGACCGCGACCACCTTGCCGAGGGCGGGGGCGTAGACCGGGGCGCCGCTCGCGCCGCTGAGGATGTTCGCGTCGAGCACGACCCGCTTGATCTTCTTCCGCCGCGCCCAGCGGATGCTCGTCACGATCCCGCGGAAGACGGCGAGGCTGTAGACCTCGATCTCCTCGTCCTGGGTCAGCCAGGGGAAGCCGAGGATGACGACGTCCTCGCCGAGCCGCACCTCGGCGTCGCTCGCGACGGGCAGACCGGCGGGCAGGTCGACCTCGCCGAGCGGCGCGAGCACCGCGAGGTCGATGTCTATGTCCTCGTCGATCGCGACGACCTCGGCGGCGAAACGACGGCGCGAGACGGACGCGTCCCAGCACACCTCGAAGCGGGTGCCGCCCTCGACGACGTGGGCGTTGGTCACGATCAGGCCGCCCTCGGCGATGAAGCCGGAGCCTCCGCCGAGCTCGCCCTCCTCGTCGAAGACAGTGATGTTGACCACGCGGTCCTTGATGCGGTCGACGAGGTCGGGCAGGGACTCCTGGGCCGCGAGGGGGCTCAGGCACAGGAGGATGATCAGCAGGGTACGCACGGGAAGCTCCTCGAGAGAGAGGGATGGATGCGCGATGGGCTGCAACTTTCGTACCCATCGCGAAGCCTTGTAGCAGGCGGTGTCTCGGACTCCTTCGCCACGAAAACTGCCCGGAATGCGGACACCCGCTCACGACGGGCTGTGCCAGGCCTCCTCGCCGACCAACGGCACGAACACACAGCGCATCGCGCAGCTGCGCACGGTCGAGCCGTCGGCGCGTTTGTCGACGGTGGTCAGCTCCTGGCAGCCGCGCGGTCCGACCGGGATGATCAGCCGGCCTCCGGGGGCGAGCTGGGCGATCAGGCTGTCGGGCACCTTCGGCCCGGCGGCGGTGACGACGATCGCGTCGTAGGGCGCGGCCTCCGGGTAGCCCCGCGAGCCGTCGCCGACCACCACGGTCACGTTGTCGCAGCCGAGCGCCGCGAGCCGCTCACGGGCGGCCTCGGCGAGGGCGGGCAGGCGCTCGATCGTGATGACCGTGCCGAAGCAGCCGGCGAGCACCGCCGCCCCGTAGCCGGAGCCGGTGCCGACCTCGAGCACCTTGCGGGCAGGGTCGGGACGGGCGAGCTCGACCATCGCGGCGACCATGTAGGGCTGGGAGATGGTCTGCCCCGCGCCGATCGGCAGCGGGCCGTCGGCGTAGGCGCGGGCCTGGAGGTGGGACGGCACGAAGCGTTCGCGGGGCACCTGGGCGAGGGCGTGGAGCACGGCGGCGTCTTCGATGCCCCGCTCGAGCAGCAGGCTCAGCATACCGACCCGGCGCGGGTCGCGGATCCTCTCCCTGTCCATCCCGTCCTCCGCGTCCAGCATGGCGCCGGAGCGACGCGGCGACAAGGCCTTCAGTCCCACGAGGACGGCAGGCACCAGGGCGTGTCGCTCTCGGCGGGCCCGTCGTCCTCCGGCCAGGTCAGCGACAGGACCTCCGGCCACAGCCCGGCCTCCCGGAACTTCCCGAGCAGCTCGTCGACGAGCGCGCGCGGCAGGAGCTTCCGCCGGCAGCCGTCGACCAGCGCTGCGACCAGCTCGCCCTCGCCCCGCGCCGCGCACAGCTCGCGGCCGACCCGCACCGCGACCTCGAGCGGCAGCACCTCGCGGGCGACGAGCAGGAAGCTGAGCAGCAGCGGGTTGCGGGCGTCGAGCACGCGCGGCCCGTAGCGCACCAGGTCGCCCCGGGCGTGCTGGCGGGTGCGCAGGATGAAGATGTTCCGGACCGGATCGCCGCCGGGCAGCTGGTCGAGCAGCCCCTCGATCGCGTCGGCCTCGCGCTCGTCGAGCCCGACCCGCTCGAGCACGCGGCGCCGGGCTCCGTCCTTCCAGCGCCCTGCGCACAGGTCGGAGAACATGCCGTAGACCAGCGCGTCGCTCTCGGCGTCGTCGCCGACCAGGTACCAGGGGGCCTGCGGCGGGAGCTCTCTCCGGTAGGCGAGCAGCGCCTTGAGCTTGAAGCCGACATGTTTGAACAGCTTGCGCGGCCGGCCCCGTAGCAAAAGGCGCAGCTGGTCCTTCAGGGTCATGCCCGAGGGCTGCACGCCGTCGAGCTGCATGCGCTCGCGCAGGACCTTGGCGAGCTGCGGCGGGCTCGCGGAGATGAAGAACAGCGGGATGGCCTTCCCGCTCAAGCCGGACAACAGCGCGGGCATGCCGGGGTTCGGCACCTTGTCCTCGGCGCCTTCGAAGGGGATGCGGGCGAGGGCGAGCCGGCTCTCGAACTTCGTCAGCAGGTAGGTCTTGTCGATGTCGACGAAGAAGATCGGTCCCTCGCGGTCCCGCGGCACCGGCCGCAGCAGGGTGCGCTTCGCGGGAATGGGGTCGCGCAGCCGGGCCATCAGCCGGCGCTCAGGGAGTGGTCGATCTCGTACTTCGAGGGCCGCATCATCAGCTCGGTCAGCACCTCCTTCGGCGCCCGCCCCTCGAACAGGATCTTCCCGACCGCGAGGCTGATCGGCATGTCGACCTTGTGCCGCGCGGCGAGCTCGGCGATGCTCTTCGCCGTGTTGACGCCCTCGGCGACCTGCGTCATCTCCTCCTTGATCTGCGCGAGGCTCTTGCCCTCGGCGATCATGCGCCCGACGGTGTGGTTCCGCGACAGCGGGCTGCCGCAGGTGCAGACCAGGTCGCCGAAGCCCGCCAGGCCGCTGAAGGTGAGGTGCTTGGCCCCGAAGGCCCGCCCCATCCGCGCCATCTCGGCCATGCCACGGGTCAACAGCGAGGCGAGCACATTGCTGCCGAAGCCGAGGCCGTGGGCGATGCCGGCGGCGATCGCCATCACGTTCTTCATCGCCCCCGCCAGCTCGGCCCCGAGCGGGTCGTCGCTGCCGTAGACGCGGAACACCTTCGACTTCAGGCAGGCCGTGCTCAGCTCGATGACCTCGGGGTAGCGGGAGGCGACCAGGGTGGCCGCCGGCTGTCCGAGGGCGATCTCGCCGGCGAGATTCGGCCCGGACAGCACGCCGATCTTCCGCACCGCCGTCTCTTCCCGCAGCACCTCGCTCATCCGCGCCAGGCTGCCGCGTTCGAAGCCCTTGGTCGCGCTGAGCACGCACTGGTCGCCCTTGAGATGGTCGCCCGCCCGCCGCGCGACATCGCGGAAGGCGTGCGAGGGCACGGCGAAGATCACCAGCGGGCAGTCGGCGATCGCCTCCTTCAGGTCGGTCGTCGGCCGCACCGGCCCGGGCAGCTCGAGCTTTTGCAGGGTCTTCGGATGGCGGCGGGTCTTGCGGATGGTCTCCGCGACCTCTTCGTTGCGCATCCACAGGGGCACGTCGTTGACCTTGAGGGCCATCAGGTAGGCGAGGGCGGTTCCCCAGCTTCCTCCACCGATCACACAGCCGCGGTAGCTCACGCGAGAATCCCCTCCCCGAGGCCGAAGCCGTGCAGTCGGTTGCTGTAGTAGTAGACGAGCTGGCGGTCGTCGGTGAACACGCGCCCGGTCGCCAGCCGCAGGGGCGCCGGCTTGTGGTAGCTGCCGAACTCCGCGATGCCGCGCTCGAGCAGCTGCGCCGGGGTGCCGGAGCGCACCTCGGGGTCGAGCTGGATGCGGCCCGCGTCGGCCAGGGCGAGCAGGCGCTTGACGAGGCCTGCGATGCGCTCTTCGAGCTCGCGCCGGGCGAAGCTCTCGGTCTTCCCGCCGGTGCGCAGCAGGTGGTAGATGTCCAGGCCGGGGTTGGCGGTGTGCAGCGCCTCGAGAGCCGCCCGCGAGACGACGTGGGTGGCGAAGATCACCGTGTCGCGCATGTAGCACTCGGCGACGACCTTGCCGAGGTCGCGGGTGTACTCGCCGTCGCGGGCGGCGTCGTGGACGACCTGGCCGTCGCGCAGCAGATAGCGCACCGTGTCGATCGGCCGGCCGCGCCCGTCGACGCTGGTGCCGTCGTCGAGCACGCGGTTGCCGAAGGGGTCGAAGGCCGGCCCGAAGCGCACCTCGAGGCGCGCGTTGAGGCCGAGGAAGCTGTCGATGAAGTCGACGACCTTGTTCAGGCGCGAGAACTCGTCGTCGGTGATGATGTACTTGCTGCGCCCCGCGGCCTTGAGGAAGTCGCGGATCAGCGTGCTCGCCTCGAGCACGATCGGGTAGTTCAGGGTGCACGGCACCACGAACACCTTCGGCCGCGCCGCCCCCGCCTGCAGGTTGTGGATGTAGGCGGTCAGCCCACAGCCGAGCAGGCCGAGCTTGAGGTGCTGCTCGACACGTCCGCTGCGGCTGCGCGTGCCGCCGGGGAAGAACAGGTTGTGGTAGCCGAGCTCGAGGCTGCAGGTTGCGTACTCTTTGAGGATCTCGAGGTACAGCAGGTTCTTGCGCTTCTTGCGGTCGACCTTGTACGCCCCGAGGTTGTGCATGAAGTACGACAGGAAGGGGTTGTCGAACAGATTCAACCCCGCCCCGTAGGTGAACGGCGGCAGCCCGAGCGAGTAGATCAGGTAGCCGATGATGATGCTGTCGAGGTTGCTCGAGTGGGTCGGGCACAGGATCAGGGTGCCGTGGTCGAGCAGCTTCTTCAGGCGCTCGGTCTCGCCGCTCGGGTAGAGCTTGTCGACGACCCGGGTGAAGCTCGGCAGGCGCGGCAGCTGGCGGAAGAGCTTCGTCGGGCTGACCGCGTTGAGCAGGGCGCCGAGGCCGAGCGGCAACACCGAGGTCGCCAGGCGGTAGACGCGCTCGTCGAAGTTGCCGGTGATCTCGTCGAGGAAGCGCTGCACGATCTCGTGCAACAGCGCCCGCTGCTCGCTCGGCGCCGCCTTGACCGCGCGCCGCAGAACGCCTTTCCAGAAGGCCTTCTGGGCGCGCACCTCCTTCTTGCCGCGCGGCTCGTCGTCGAGCCGCCGGTCTTCCTGGTAGCCGGTCTCGAACAGCACCTCGGCGACATCGTGGGCGTGCCGGTTGACGACGCGGTGGCGCACCTCGGTCTGGATGCGCGGTCTATCTTCTGGTTTCATGGCGTGAGTCTACCAGAATCTTCCGACCGCCTCCAACCTCGCGGGGGTGCTCGCGTCGCGCCTTGTGCGGGGCCACGGGAGGCCGCGGACATGTTCCGGTCCCACGCGTGCGCAGCCTGCGGGTTGCGCTTCCCCGCCCCCGAACGCCTGGAGCTCGACGCCTGTCCCGCCTGCCGCGCCGCCCTCGCGACCTCGGCTCCGTGGGGCGTCGAGCGCGCCGAGCCGCCCGCGCCGCCGCTTCCCCTGCGCCTTCTCGCCGACTCCCTGCGCAGCCTGTACAACGTCGGCGCCCTGTTCCGCGCCGCCGACGCCTTCGGGGTCGAGCACCTGTACCTGTGCGGAACCTCGGGGACGCCGCCGCGCGAGAAGATCGCCAAGGTCGCCCTCGGCGCCGAGGCGGCGGTGCCCTGGAGCCGGCATCCCGACGTGCTCGCGCCGCTGGCGGCCCTGCGGGCGGAAGGCTGGCCGCTGGTCGCGCTCGAGGTGCGGCCGGACAGCGTCCCGATCGGGGCGCTCCCGCCAATCTCCCGGGCGGCCCTGGTCGTCGGCAACGAGGTCTGCGGCCTCGCCCCGGAGGTGCTCGCGGCGGTCGACCACGTCGTCCATCTGCCCCACCGGGGCGTCAAGACTTCGCTGAACGTGACAGTGGCGACGGGCGTGGCGCTCTACGCGCTCGGCGGCCTCATTTCCCGAGGTTGACGCCCTTGACGACGCGGGCGACCTCTTCGACCGAGGTCTGGCCTGAGCGGGCCTTGAGCAGGCCGTCCTGGAAGATCGGCACCAGGCCGTGGTCGAGGGCGAGCTTCTCGATGTCGTGGCTCGCCATGCCGGAGTGGATCGCGTCGCGGATGGTGTCGTTGATCTTCACGACCTCCATCAGCACCATCCGGCCCTTGTAGCCCATCTTCCCGCAGGCGCTGCAGCCCCGGGCCTTGTAGATCGTCTCGCCGGTGTCGAGCCCCATCGCCTTGGCGATGCGGGGCGACGGCGCGTAGGCCTGGCGGCAGTTGGTGCACAGCTTGCGCACGAGGCGCTGGGAGACGACGCCGGCGAGGGCGGTGCCGACGAAGAAGGGCGCGACGTCCATCTCGATCAGGCGGGAGATCGCGCCGATCGCGCTGTTGGCGTGCAGGGTGCCGAGGATCAGGTGGCCGGTCAGGGCTGCCTGGATCGCGAGGCCGGCGGTCTCTTCATCGCGGATCTCGCCGAGCAGGATCACGTCGCAGTCCTGGCGCAGGAAGGCGCGCAGCAGCGAGGCGAAGGTCACCCCGATGTCGGTCTGCACCTGCGCCTGGTTGACCCGGTTCAGGCGCACCTCGACCGGGTCTTCGATGGTCTGGATGTTGCGCGACTGGTCGTTGAGATGGTTGATCGCGATGTACAGGGATGTGGTCTTGCCGCTGCCGGTCGGTCCGACGTGCAGCACCAGGCCGTTCGGCGAGCTGATCAGGCCGCGGTACAGGGTCAGGTTGTGGTCGGTGTAGCCGGTGTCCTCGAGGCGCATCTTGTTGATCTGGGTGTAGCTGATGCGCAGCACCACCTTCTCGCCGTCGACCATCGAGGCGGTCGACACGCGCAGGTCGTACGGCGTCGCCCCGACCTTGAAGTGCAGGCGGCCGTCCTGGGGGAGGCGGCGCTCGGTGATGTCGAGCCGCGCGAGCACCTTGATGCGGGAGACGAGGTTGTTGAGCACCGAGATCGGCAGCTTGCGGTGCACCTTGAGGATGCCGTCGACGCGGAAGCGGATGATCACGTCGCCTTCGTGGGGCTCGATGTGGATATCGCTCGCCCGCAGGCGGATGGCGGCCGTCACGACATCGTCGAAGACCTTGGCGATCCGTTCCGCGCTGTCTTCGCCTCTTCCTAAGCGTGTGGCCACTCTGGGAGCTCCTTCGCTGGCGGGTCATCCAAGCCTAATGCATCGCGCGCGCCCGCTCAACCCGAGCGGGCGCTGCGCCGCGACCGGTCAGCGCCTGGGCGGGGGTTGGCGTCCGGTCGCCTTCTCGAAGGCGTCGAGGAAGCGCTCGACCCGCTGCATGTCGTCCTTGCTCCAGGCGGGCTTCTTGTACGACTGCAGGAAGGTGCGGGTCTTCGCGATCAGCTCGCCCTTGGCGAGGGCGTCTCCGAGCTGGGGCCGGTGCTTGTCCTTCAGCTCGTGGTACAGGGCGTACAGCTTCTGGAAGAAGTTGCCGAGGAAGCCCGGCGTGTCGCGGACGACGTCGAAGACCAGGATCCCGTCCATGCGCAGGGCGCGCACCCCTGCGTCGAGGCGGTCTTTGGGCAGGAAGACGGTCAGCTCGGTCAGGCAGCACAGGACCATTGTCAGGTCGTCGACCTTGCACAGCAGCTCGTCGTCTTCGGGGATCAGGTCGAGGGGCTCGTCGTGGAAGAGGTAGCGCAGCGCGGCGAAGGCGTGCGCCTTGAACTCCTCCGGCAGGGTGGGGTCGATCAACATGTTGTAGAGGAAGAGGGTGTAGGCGGGGATCTCGTCGAGGCGCTTCTGCTGGGCGTTGGCGTCGTCATCCTGCCAGGTGCGGTAGAGGTTCGCGATGGCGCCGGGGTTCACGTTGGCCGTGGCGCTGATGCAGCCCGCGCCGCCGCCGCGAAGGGCCGCCAGCAGGAAGGTCTCGGAGCCCGGGAACACGTCGAAGCCCTCGGGCTGGAACTGATCCAGCATGGCCTTGGTGTTGTCCCAGTCACCGGAGCTGTCCTTGGCGCCGGCGATGGTGCCGGGGTACTCCTTCAGCAGCCGCTCGATCAGGGTCAGGGTGATGGGGACGTTGGCGACCGGCGGGATGTGATAGAGGTAGATGCGCAGGCGGTCGTCGCCCACGCGCTGGATGATCTCGGAGAAGTTGCGGTAGAGCCCCTCGTCGGAGACGCCCTTGTAGTAGAACGGCGGCAGCATCAGCACGCCGCCGCAGCCGTGGTTCACCGCGTGGCGGGTGAGCTCCACGGAATCACCGAGGGCGCAGGCGCCGGTGCCCGGCATCATGCGTTCCGGCGGCAGGCCGGCTTCCACGAGGTCGTCGAGCAGGCCCATCTTCTCGCCGAGGGTCAGCGAGTTGGCCTCGGAGTTGGTGCCGAACACGGCGAGCCCCACGTCATTGTCGATGAGCCAGCGGCAGTGGGCGGCGAGGCGCTTGCCGTCGGGG
>JAUIEM010000297.1 GCA_030428695.1 bacterium | reverse complement strand
GTGCTCGGTCATGTCCTCGAGCTGCGCCTCGTCGTAGCAGATGCGCGGGGTGAGGAAGATGACGAGCTCGACGTTCTCCTTCTGGGTGTTGGTCGAGGTGAACAGGTAGCCGAGCAGCGGGATGTCGCCGAGCAGCGGGATCTTGCTGATCGTCTCGCGCTCGGTCTCGCGGATCAGGCCGCCGATCGCGACCGTCATCCCGTCCATCACCATCACCTGGGTCGTCGCGGCGGTCTTCTCGAAGATCGGGGCGACCACGCCGGGGGAGATCTCAACCGCGTCGGCTGCCGGCGCGACCAGCGAGATCTCCGGCGAGACGTCGAGCCGCACGAAGCCGAGGTCGTTCACGTGCGGGGTCACCGTCAGGATGATGCCGATGTCCTCGTACTGCACGGTGTTCAGGACGTCGCCTTCGTTGGTGATCCGGGAGTTCCGGACGAAGGGCACCTCCTGGCCGACGCTGATGCTCGCCTCCTGGTTGTCGAGGGCGAGGATCTTCGGCGTCGACAGCACCTTGAGCTTGCCGTCGGTCTGCAGCGTGCGGACGAGCATGTTGTAGTTGTTCGAGGTGATCTGGTAGGTCGTGCCGTTCGGCAGGGAGTCGATCCCGTAGTCCGAGCCGACCGCCCAGTCGGCCATCCGGCCGCCGATGCCCATGTCGTCGAGGATCGACCACTCGAGGCCGAACTCGAAGCCGTCGGTGATCGCGATCTCGGCGATCAGGCACTCGATCATCACCTGCGCCTTCGGGGCGTCGAGCTTCTTCAGGATCGGCTCGAGCTTCTCCCAGTTGCGCGGCGAGGTCTTGATCACCAACGAGTTCGCGGCCTCGTCGGCGGTGACTTTGAAGTTCCCGCCGAGGCCGCTCGCCGAGGTCTCGGTCTCCATCGCGGCCATGAACTGGGCGAAGCGCCCACCACGCCCGCCGGTGTTGCGGTTGTTGTTCCCGTTGTCGTTGTTGCCCGTGCCCGTGCCGGTCGCGCCCGTCGCGTTCTCGTCGAGCAGGCTGTTCAGCAGGTTGGCGACGTTGGTCGCCTCGGAGTTGATCAGGCGGTAGACATAGATCGACTCGTTGTCGGTCTCGACCGTGTCGAGGTCGGTGATCAGGCTCTCGACCAGGGCGATCTGATCCTCGGAGCCGGTGACGATCAGCGAGTTGGTGCGCTCGTCGACGCCGAAGGTGACCTCCTGGTTGAAGCCCGCGCCCGAGCCGGCGGTCGCGCCGCCCCCTCCGCCTTCATCGCCGCCGCCCCGGCGACCACGGCCGCGCTGGAACATCCGCATCATCGCCGCCCGCGGGTCTTCATTCTGGCTGCTGCTGGCCCCGGAGTTCTCGAACAGGCCCTCGAGAGTCTCTTTCAACGCGTTGGCGTCGGAGTTGGCGAGCTGGAAGACCTTGACCTGGGTCACGGTCGAGACCTGCTTGTCGAGCGCCTGCAGGATGGTCGCCAGGCGCCGGATGTTCGCGGCGGTGTCGGTGATGATCAGCGAGTTGCTCAGGTCGTCGGCGAGCAGGCTGCCCGCCTGGGAGCTGACCAGCGAGGCGAAGTTGTCGCGGGTCTGCGTCGCGCTGATGTGCTTGAGCGGGATCACCTGGGTGATGTACAGCTCCGACTCTGCCATCCCCGCGGGGTCGGCCCCGAACTCCACCGGCACCGCCGAGCGCGGGGCGTCGGCGGCGTTGATGATCTTGACGATGTTGCCGATGCGGACCAGCGTCTTGTCCCGCTCGGACAGCCAGGAGCCGAGGAATTCCAGGGCCTGCTGGGTGTTCATCTCCGCGGCCTGCACCGCGGTGATGGTGCCCTCGATCTCGACCTCGGTGCGGAAGGTCAGGCCGGTCTCCCGGCTGAGGTACTGCAGCACCTGGTCGAGGCTGGCGTCGCGGAAGTTGAAGACGATCGAGGGCGAAGCCTGCTCCTGCCCCCAGAGAAGGCCGACGCTCAGAAAGCCGACGGCCAGGAGCACTCGTGTGGGTTTCATCATCCGTCCTCGTCACTCAGGAAGCCGTCGCCGTTCTTGTCGAGGCGCTTGAACATCCCGCGGCTTCCGCCGTATTCCTCGAAGGTGACCTGTCCGTCGCCGTCCTTGTCGTATTTGGCGACGACGGGGTTCTTGGCGGAAGAGCCGCCGCTATCGATCGCGCCGGCCGCGGCCGGCATGTGTTTGTCCTGCAGGCTGACCTGCGTGCCCGGGGCGAAGCGTTTCTCTCCGCTCTCGGTCCGCAACACCAGGCCGTCGATGGTGATCGCCGCGACGGTGTCCGGTCCGCAGACCTGATCGGGCTTGAGCTCGTAGGCCTTCTGGGTGGCCCGGTCCTCGAGCAGCACGACCAGGCTGTCCCCGGCCCCGTAGACACCGGTCAGCAACAGCGAGGTGCGCGGCTCCGGCGGCGGCCCGCTCGGCTCGGGGGGAGGCGGCGGAGGAGTGACCACGCGGGTCGTGTCCTCCGGGCGCGGCGGCGGAGGCGGCGGAGGTTTCGGGCGGGGCAGCTGGAACAGGTCGCGGTCGAGGATGCGCTCGTAGAACGTGTCCTCGGGGGCGACGCTCGCCAGCTCGGGCGGTGTCCACAACAGCCCGTTGACCGGACCGGAGCCGAGCATGTCGGCGCTGACGTCCTGGGCCGGCGGCGGCCCGAAGGGCAGGCCGTCGGCGACCGGCGCGAAGACGAGCAGGCCGAAGAGGCCGAGCGCCGCGAGCCCGATCGGCCCGCGGTGGGCGCGCAGCCAGGAGCGCGTCGGAGTCGGGGTGGAGTCCTTCATTTGACGTCCTCCGCGCGGGCCTCGAGCCTCACCAGGGCGGCGAGCCGCAAGCTCGCGCTCAGGGTGCCCGAGGGATCGAGCCGCAGGTTCAGGGCGCTGACCTTGAGCAGGCCGGGCGCCTCGCGCAGGGCGCGCAGGAAGGCGACCAGGCGCGCATAGGGCACCGAGCGCAGCTCGATCGGCAGCCAGACCTCAGCCAGCCCTTCTTCTTCCAGCGCCTGGCGGCCCTGGCGGCCGATGCTCTGCAGCACCAGCCGCGCCTGGCTCGCCTGCTCCTGGACCAGCGCGCGCAGCTCGGGGTCGAGCGCGACGTTGTCCGCCGCCGGCAGCGCCGCGAAGATCGAGAGCTGCTCGGCTCGGCGGTCCTCGGCCCGGTCGGCGTACAGCTCGTTGACCGCCTTCGCCTCCTGGAGCTGGACCAGTTTGTCCTGGGCCGCCTCCCAGCGGTCGCGCAGGGGCGCGTAGACGCGGTCGATCAGGAGCCCGACCACGACGATGGCCACCGTCAGGGCGGCGAGCTTCTTTTCGCGGTCACCCATCACTCGACCTCCAGCTCGAGGTTGAAGTCGAACACCGCCTTGCCTCCCCGCTCATTGCGGGTGAAGTTCTCGGTGCGGGCGTCGGCGAACATCGGCGCCGCCGTCAGCTCGACGGGAACGAGCGGGACAGACGTCGCGTCGACCGCGGTCGCGTCGAGGCGCAGGGCCGACCCGGCGACATAGCTCAGGTGCCGCAGGTAGACCTTGCTGTTCAGGCGCGTGGCGAGGGCGTGCAGGATGTCGGTCGCGGTCGCGCGCCCGTCGTTCCACTCCCGCACGACCGCGATCGCCTGCTCGGCGTCGTGGTAGCGCTCGGCGCGCTCAGTCAGGCCGGCGACCTCGACCTCGAGGGCGGCGACCTCCGCCTCGAGGCTGGTCAGGCGCGTGTAGCCCCAGAAGCCGAGCGGCAGCAGGATCGCGAGCAGCGCGGCGACCAGCCACGGCACGCGGGAGCGCTTGACCACCGGCTGCAGACCGGTCAGCAGGTCCGGGCAACCGCCCCGGCTCAGGCCGAGGGCGATCGGCAGGGTGTGGGCGTCGCCGGGCAGGCTCTCGCCCGCGAAGCGCCGACAGGGCTGGCCCAGCGCCGAGGACAGGCGTGCGAGCAGGGCGTCGTCGTCGGCCAGGGGCCCGTAGACCACCATCCCCGTGCAGGCCGCCCCGCCCTGGGAACGGTACGCCGTCGCCGTACGCTTGAGCTCGGAGACCAGACGGCTGAACCACGCCTCCGGGTCGTCCCGCAGGGCCGACAGCGCGGCGGCGCGACCGAAGCGGTGGGAGCGCTGGTCGATCAGGTCGAGCTCGACGGTGTCGCGGGCCAGGCGCAGGAGCATCGTGCACTCGTCGCCGATGCCGCGGTCCCAGTCGAGGGCGGCGCGCACCGCAGCCAGGCTGGAGACGGTCAGGCAGCGGGGCTCGAGGCCGGCGTCGAGCAGCTCCTGCTTGTGAGCGTCGACGACCGCGTTCTCGACCGCGACGAGCACGACGCGCTGGCCCCCGTCCGGCGTCGCGCCGACGACCTGGTAGGCGAGGGAGACGCGCTTGAGCGGGAAGGGGATCACCTTCTCCGCCTGGAAGATCACCATGTCCCGCAGCTCGTCGTCCGGCACGGTCGGCAGGCTGAGCCACTTGACGATCGCGAGGTGGCGCGGCAGCGAGACCGCGACCTCCTGTCCGCTCGGCACGAGCCCGGAGGCCAGCGCCGCCCGCAGGGTCTGCGCGCCGCCACGCCGCGGTCCCTGCGCCGGGGGCTCCCGGGTCTCGCGCGAGAACACCGCGACCTTCGAGCGTTCGACCTTCAGGCGCGTCGCGGTCACGCCTCCGGTCGTCACCTCGAGCACGGTGCGGCTGCCCCCGATCGCGCGGATGCGCGAGGTCAGCCTCTGCCGCAGGGTCGGTCTTTGGGCCATGGCGGCCTCCGTCGTTCAGGGCGCCGGCGCGGCGCCCAGGGGATTGCCGCGCCCGCTCCAGTCGTAGAGCGCGAGCAGCTTGGGGGGTTCGTAGCTGCGGTCGACGTAGGCCCGGAGGCGCACGAAGGTGCCCTGGGCCGTGCCGATCGCGTCGATGGCGAACTGGGTCGAGCGCACGGTGAAGATCTGCAGGGCCCGGGCGAAGTCGCTGTTGTCGCCGCCTTCGGTCTCGAGCACCTCCATCAGCCAGCCCGGACCCGCGCCGAGGTCGCCCTGCTCGCGCCGGGCGATCAGGGCCTCGATCTCCTCGGGCTCGAGCAGCTCGGAGAGCACGGCCTCGAGCACCGCGCGCGGGGCCGTGTTGACGTTGATCTTCGGGCCGAGCCGGGTCTCGGTGCCGGTCGTCAGCTCGTTCCACACGATGTCGAAGGCGGCGGCGTCGATGATCTCGAGGCTGGCGAGGGCCGGGATGCTCGAGCCCTGCCCCTGGCCACCCTGGCCACCCTGGCCACCCTGGCCACCCTGGCCACCCTGGCCGCCCTGGCCGCCCTGGCCGCCCTGCTCCTCGTCCTCGATGCCGAGCTCCTCGAGCACGACGTCGAGGGTGGTGCCCGCCAGCCCGGCGAGGCTGAGCCGGTCGCGCACCTCGTCCTCGGTCATGCTCGTCGACATCCGCGCCTCGCCCTCGAGGGTCGTGTTCGGCTCGTCGCTGTGCAGCGTGACGTAGGCGTACAGGCCCAGCTCGAGGGTGCCGTCGCTGTCGTCGAGGGGCAGGCGGACGTCGCCGTCCTCCTCGTTCGGCTCGAGGGCGAAGTTCGCGTTCCAGTCCTCGCCGTACAGGATCGCGGCGTCGAAGCCCTCGATGCGCAGCAGCTCGTCGAAGGTCTCCAGCGCGCCGTTCTTCGCGTGGTAGCCCGGGGTCAGGCCGGCGTAGAAGCTCTCCTCGGCGCCGTTGGAACCCGCGAGCTCCTCGTCCTCATCGATCCAGTCGATGTAGGCCTCGATCACCGTCGGATCGAGGTCGAAGGTCGACAGCAGGGACATCGCGTAGATCGGCTGCTCGTCCTCGCTCTGGCCGATCACCAGGTCCGGCCACATCTTCCCGGACTCGTCGACGAGCCCGTAGCGGTAGACCTGGGAGTCGCTGCGCTCATCCTCGTCGAGGGGCGCGATGACAGAGAAGGAGACGCCCTCCTCGAGCTCGACGTTGCCGAGCCGCGTCTCGTTGTCCCACCACTCGTCCTCGAAGCTGTCACCGGGCAGCGCGTCGCCCGCGAGCAGGGCCAGGCCGGCCTCGATGCCCGAGAGCGCCGCCTGCCGGGCGCGCATGCGGTCGAAGGCCCGGCGCGCGACCTTGCTCTCGCTGCGCGCCATCAGGGCGAGGGCGAGCACCGAGGCGGTGACGAGCACCGCCACCCACAGGCACACGATCAGGACGATCCCCCGTCGCCGCCTCATCGCCCCGCCCCCGCCGGAAGCTCCGGCGTCTCGCCCTCTTCGCCCTCGGCGCTCTCCTCTGCCTCCGGCGCCTCCGGGGCGAGCGCGAGGTCCTCGAGCTCCGGCTCGCCCTGGCGCAGGTAGACGACCGCCGTCCAGATCTGCGGCTGCGCGCGGCCGCGCTCGATCTCTTCCGCTTCCTCGTCGTTCTCCGGCGCGAGCTCGAGGCTGACCTTCACGCCCACCGGCAGGGTCTCGGCGGTCTCGGGATCCCACACCTCCTGCCACTCGGTGCCGTCGTAGCACTCGACCGAGAAGCCGACCACGCCCGGCAGCAGGAGCTCCCAGCCCGGCGACGGCTCCTCCTCGGTCGGCAGGTCGCTCTCGAGCGCCTCGATGCGGTCCATCACCGTATCCGCAGACCGGTACAACCCCGGGGCGGTGTCGCCGCCGTCGTCGATCTGGAGCATGTACTGCAGGCTGACCAGGTCGCTCTCCCCGTCCCGCGCCCGCAGGGGGTCGTGGCTGGTGCTGACGAAGCGCAGGATCGACTGGGTGCGGTCCCCGTCCTCCTCGGTCTCGACGGTGAAGCCGCTGTCGTACACGCCCTCGGTGCGGATCGCGCTGCGCAGCTCGCTGGTCAGGAGGCGCAGGGTGATGCGCACCCCGCGCCGCTGCACCTGCCGGTCTTCGGTGCGGCGCTCGGCCTCGCGGATCAGCGAGAAGGTCGTGAAGGCCCCCGCGCCGACCAGGGCGAACAGCAGCGAGGCGATCAGCAGCTCGAGCAGCGTGAAGCCGCGACGCATCATTCCGCCCCCCGGTACAGCCAGCGGGTGGCGGACATCGAATCGAAGCCGCCGCCGGCCTCCCAGCTGACCGTCGCGGTCAGGGCCTCGACGTTCTCGTGGTCGGTCGACTCGATGGTCAACGACCAGATGTACTCGTCGGTCTCGTCGAAGATCTCGTCCTCGGTCTCCTCGACCTCGAGCTCGCCGCAGGCGACCCGCTCGAGGACCTGCTCGAGCAGCACCAGCGCCCGGCTCTGGCGCGCCGCCAGCGCGTCCGCCCGCAGCCCGAGCACCGCCGCAGAGCCCGCCGAGGCAGCGAGCACGACGACGATGACCAGCGAGACCAGGGCCTCGACCAGGGCGGCACCGCGGCGGCTCATTCCTCCTCCTCCCACAGGCGCAGCACGTCGATGCGCCCCGTGCTGCGGCTGACCGCGAGGGCCAGGGTGTCGCCGTCCGGGCTGGTCATGCGGACCTGCAGGGACTGGGCGGAGCCATCGGGGTACAGGAAGACGTGCTGCGCCTCGAGGCACACGCACGACTCCTCGCCGTAGTACTGGGTCTCGGCGAAGGTGGTCTTGCCGGTCAGGGTGTACGGCCGCGCCCAGTCGGCGGGCAGGTCGACGTAGTCTTCGGCGAGGGGGTAGTTGCCGTCCGCGACCCCGAAGCGCAGCTCGCTCGGGTGGCTGTACAGCTCGAGGCGCACCGTCCGCCCCTGGTTCAGGGCGTAGCTCGAGGCCATGCGCGCCAGGGCGGCGACGCGCAGCCCGTTGCTCTCGAGGTGGCTGAGCTCACTGCGCCCGGAGAAGGCCGGGATCACCAGCCCGGCGAGCACGCCGAGGATGGTGACGACCAGCACCAGCTCGATCAGGCTGAAGCCGCGCGGGGACGATGGTTGCGTGACGAGGTTGCGCACGGATGGGCTCCGGGAGTGCGGGCAGGCCCGCTACTGCTCGCTCCAGTTGGTGATGTCGTCTTCGGTGCCGTGCTGGCCGTCCGGGCCGGCCGAGGACAGGTCGTAGCTGTCGCTGTTGTTCTTGCCCGGCGAGACGTACTTGTAGTCCGAGCCGAAGGGATCGGTCGGGATGCCCTGCTTCATGTACGGACGCTTCCAGTTCGAGGGCACCGGCGCGGTGGTCGGCTTCTCGACCAGCGCCTTGAGGCCCTGGGCGGTCGTCGGGTAGGCACCGTTCTCGCCCTCGTACATCTGCAGGGCGACGTCGAAGGCCTTCAGCTGGGTGTCCGCGGCGGTGATCTTCGCCTCCTGGGTGCGGCCGGTGAAGTTCGGCACGACCAGGGCGGCGAGCACGCCGAGGATGACGACGACCATGATCAGCTCGATCAGCGTGAAACCGCCGCGTCGTGAGTGCTTGCGCATGGGAGAGCTCCTAGTGGACAAGGGTGTTGAGGGTGAAGACGGGCAGCAGCATCGCGACGACGACGAAGCCGACCACGCTGCCGACGAAGACCAGGGCGAAGATCTCGAGGCTGGTGACCATCAGCTTGAGGGCTTCGCCGACCTCGCGCTCGTAGGCCTGGGAGATGCGGATCAGCACCTTGTCGAGGGTGCCGCTCTCCTCACCGGTCGCGGTCATGTCGACCGCATGCTCGGGCAGCTGGTCGGTCGCGCGCAGAGCCTGGGCGAGGGACACGCCCTCCCCGACCCGCTCCGACACCGGCGTCAGCACCTTCTCGAAGTAGCTGTTGCCGCTGCCCTTGACCGCGATCTCGAGGGCCTTGAGGATCGGCACGCCGCTCTGCAACAGCAGGCCGAGGCTGCGGGCGAAGCGCGCGATCGCGGTCTTGGCGACCAGGTCCTTGAGGATCGGCACCCGCAGCTTCCAGCGGTCGAAGGCGATCTGCCCCTCGGGCGTCTGCAGGCGGGTGTAGGCGTACATCGCCAGGATCGCCCCGCCCCCGAGCAGGAACATCAGGTTCTCGCGCAGGAAGCTCGACAGCCCGACCAGCACCTGGGTGATCGCGGGCAGCTCACCGCCCATGTCCTTGTAGATCTCCCCGAACTGCGGCACGAAATAGACCAGCAGGAAGATCACCGCCGCCGTGCCGAGGGCGAGCACGATGGTCGGGTAGGCGAGGGAGGTGACGATCTTGCTGCGCAGCGCGGCCTCTTCCTCGGCGAAGTCGGCGACCCGGGTCAGGGCGAGGTCGAGGAAGCCGCCCGCCTCGCCGGCGCGCACCAGCTCGACCGTCGAGGTCTCGAAGATCTTCGGGAAGCCGGCGAGCGCCTCGAACAGCGAGCTGCCGCCCTGCACCTCGCCGAGGATCGCCTTCGCGACGTGGCCCGCCGGCCGCGCTTCCCACTGCCGCGCGAGGGACAGGAGCGCCTTCTCGAGCGGCACGCCCGCCGACAAGAGGTCGGCGAGCTGGCGGAAGAAGCTCGTGCGCTCGCGCCGCGACCAGCGCTCGCGGTGGCTCGCCTGGCGGGCGGCCTCGGCGCTGGCGATCTCGATCGGGAACCAGCCGCGCCGGTCGAGGATCTCGGCCGCCGCCTTGCGGGAGTCGGCGGTCAGCACGCCCGCCTCTTCGGCGCCGCTGGTGGTCCGGGCTCGGAACTTGAACTCAGGCACGGATCTTCCTCGGTCCCGGTCGCTCATTCACCGACGTGAGATTGGTCTCGGCGCCGGACGACGGGAGGGGCGGAAGCCCTCCCCTGCGCGGTTGCATCATCGGTCTACCTTGCACACGCGGGTGACTTCCTCGACCGTCGTCACCCCCTGGCGCACCAGCTCGAGACCCCGCTGGCGCAGGGTGACCAGGCCGTTGTCGACCAGCTTGTGCTTGATCAGGCTCGAGGGCATGTTGTCGAGGATCATCTGCCGCATCTCGGCGTCGACCACGATCCACTCGAACACGCCCTGGCGCCCCTTGAAGCCGGTGTTCCGGCACAGGTCGCAGCCGTTGCCGACCGCGAGCGAGTGCACGTCGTTCAGGCCGAGGCTGTCGAGCATCACCCGGTCGACCACCTCGGTCGTGATCTTGCAGCCCGGGCAGATGCGCCGCACCAGGCGCTGGGCCATCATGCCCTCGACCGTCGAGGCGACCAGATACGGCTCGATCCCCATCTCGACCATGCGGGTCGCGGCGCTCGGCGCGTCGTTGGTGTGCAGGGTGCTGAACACCAGGTGGCCGGTCAGGGCGGCCTGGATCGCGATCTTGCCGGTCTCTTCATCGCGGATCTCGCCGACCAGGATCACGTCCGGGTCGTGGCGCAGGATCGAACGCAGGCCGGCCGCGAAGCTCAGGCCGACCTTCGGCCGCACCTGGATCTGGGCGATGCCCTGCAGCTTGTACTCGACGGGATCCTCGACCGTGATGATCTTGTTCTCGTCGCCGTTGATCTCCTGCAGCGCGGCGTACAGGGTCGTCGTCTTGCCGCTGCCGGTCGGGCCGGTGACCAGGACGATGCCGTGGGGCTGGCGGATCAGCTCGCCGAAGGAGCGGTAGATGTCCTCGGGGATGCCGAGCGAGCGCAGCTCGAGGTTGATCGCCTCGCGGTCGAGCAGACGCAGCACCACCGCCTCGCCGTGCACGGTCGGGATCACCGACACGCGGACGTCGACCTCGCGCCCCTCGTGGCGGACGATCAGGCGGCCGTCCTGGGGCTTGCGCTTCTCGGCGATGTCGAGCTGCGACATGATCTTCAGGCGCGACACGATCGCCGCCTGGAACTGCTTGATCTGCGGCGGGGTGCGGGTGGTGTGCAGGACGCCGTCGATGCGGTAGCGCACCCGGAAGTCGCCTTCCATCGGCTCGAAGTGGATGTCCGACGCCCGGTCGCTGACCGCCTCGACCAGGATCTGCCGCACGAAGCGGATCAGCCCGGCCTCCTCGGCCAGGTCGGTGCTGCCGTCGGCCTCGCCGTCGGCGATGACCGTCAGGCCGTCCTCGTCGGCGTCGACCATCGACTCGACGGTCGCCGCGCCGATCCCGTAGGCCTGGCGCAGGGCGTCCTCGAGCTCGCGCTCGGCGACGAGCAGAGGCCGGATCTCGCAGCCGAGCAGCAGGCGCAGCTCGTCGAGGGCGTGCACGTCGAAGGGATCGCTGACCGCGACGAGCACCGTGTCGCCGTCGCGGCGCAGGGGCAGGACCTTGGCCCGGTGGATGAACTGGACCGGCACGGCCTTGAGCAGCTCGGCGTCGGCGGTGATCGAGGCGCCGTCGGCGAGATGCACGCCGGTCGCCTGGGAGAGTGCCGTCAACAGCCCGTCCTTGTTGACGTAGCCGAGGCGCAGCACCGCGCCCTGGAAGCTCTCCTGCTCCCGCTTCTCCTCGAGCAGACTGGTCAGATCCTCTTCGGTGATCAGGCCGCGATCGCGCAGCACCTCGGCGAGAATCAACCCGTTGTGGCTCATCTGTCCGCTCCTGGGGCCGCCCGGGGACAGCCAAGGGATCGTGCCGGACGCACGACCGTCGGCACCGGTTATAGCCGGTGAAGGTTACGCCAATGTTACGCGAGTCCGGGCCGGCTGGGAAGCGCGGGGAGGGCCGCGCGGCCGTTGGGGGCACGTCACGGAGTCGGTTGCGCCCGGAGCGGGGGATGATGATAATGGAAGACAAGCGCTCGCACACGGCGCTCCTGCTCGTCTTCAAAGGGAGGAAGCATGGAGATCCGCAGCCCGGAGGCTCGGGTCGATGAGGTCCTCGCCTGGCTCGAGGCATCCGCCCACAGCGAGTACATCGGCGAGGGGGTCTCGCAGCTGGCGCACGCCCTCCAGGCCGCCTGGCTCGCAGACCGCGCCGGCGCCGCGCCGGTCGAGATCTGCGCGGGCCTGCTCCACGACATCGGCCACCTGTGCGCGTCGGACGAGGCGCTCCGCATGGAGGGCCTCGGCGTCGCCGAGCACGAGCGCATCGGCGCCCGCTACCTCGCCTCCCTCGGCTTCCCCGCCGCCCTGTGCGCGCTGGTCGCCGCCCACGTCGACGCCAAGCGCTACCTGGTCGCGACGAAGGAGAGCTACGAGGCGCGCCTGTCCGACGCGAGCCGCGCGACCCTGACCTTCCAGGGCGGGCCGATGGGTGCCGGGGAGAGCGAGCGCTTCGCGGGCTCCCCCGGCTTCGAGGCCGCCCTGCGCCTGCGCGCCCGGGACGAGCAGGCCAAGGTCCCGGGGCTGGTCGTCCCGGGACTCGACGAGTACCGGCCCCTGCTGGTCGCGCTGCTGACCGCTGGGTCCCAGGAGGGGTGAGATGGTCCTACGTCCCGAACAGCACGCGCGCTGGCGCGACCACGGCTTCCTGCACCTGCGCGGCGCCCTGTCGACCGCCCGCGCGGCCCAGCTGAGCGCCTGGTGCGACGAGCTCGCGGGCTGGCCCGAGACGCCGGGCAGGTGGATGCAGTGGTTCGAGCGCACCGACAGCGCCGAGCGCCAGCTCTGCCGGGTCGAGAACTTCGTGCCCTACCACCCCGGGCTCGCGCGCTTCCTCGAGGAGCCGCCGGTCGGGGAGATCCTCGCCGCGCTGTTCGGCGAGCCAGCGGCCCTCTACAAGGAGAAGGTCAACTACAAGCTGCCCGGCGGCTCCGGCTTCGGCGCCCACCAGGACGCCCCCGCCTTCCGCTGGGGCGACTTCCACATCACGATGCTGGTGCCGGTCGATGCCGCCGACCCCGGCAACGGCTGCCTCGAGCT
>JAUIEM010000664.1 GCA_030428695.1 bacterium | reverse complement strand
GGGCGGGGGTGAACCCCGCCCCTACCCCCGGGAGAGCGCGCAACACCGAGGTAGGGGAGGGGTTTACCCCCTCCCGTCGTACGTTCGCGAACGATCCATCTTCTCGGGACGGAACTTCTGTTGAGCTGCGGAAGACCTCCCGCCGCGCCGAGGAACCAGGCGCACGTTCATCGGAACGCTTCCCAGGCCGCATCCCACCAGCCCGCATCCTCACAACTGCCCCCGCGGCAGCCGCCGGCTGATGCGCCCGGAGGTGCGCTGGGCCAGCTTGTGGCGTTCGCGCAGCACCGCAGGGTCGCGGGCCAGGGCGACGGCGGCCATCTCGGAGATCTCGCCGGCCGCCCACAGCCGCGCGAGGTCCTGCTCCAGGGTCTGCATGCCGTGCATCGCGCCGGTCTCCATCGCGGAGTAGAGCATGCTGGTCTTGGCGACCGCGATCAGGTTGGCGACGGCGGTCGTCACCATCATCACCTCGCTGGCGACGACCCGCCGGCGGACGCTCTCGGCCTCGGTCTTCCGCCCGTCGGCGATCACCAGGTGCTGGGCGATCACGGCGCGCAGCACCAGGGCGAGCTGGCGGCGGATGCCGTCCTGCTCGTCGGCGGAGAACACGCTGACCAGGCGTTCGATCGCGCCGACGCAGTCGCCGGCGTGGACGGTGCTGAAGACCAGATGGCCGGTCTCCGACGCGGAGATCGCGGTGCGGATGGTGTCCTGCTCGCGGATCTCGCCGACCAGGATCACGTCGGGATCCTGCCGCAGGGAGGCGACCAGGGCGTCCTGGAAGCTGCCGGCGTCGAGGCCGATCTGGCGCTGGTTGACCAGGGCCCGGGCCGGAACGTGGATGTACTCGATCGGATCTTCGATCGTCACGATGTGGCAAGGCCGGGTCTGGTTGATGCGGTCGATCAGCGTCGCGAGGGTGGTCGACTTGCCCGCGCCGGTCGGGCCGGCGACCAGCACCAGCCCGTCGCGCTGCGAGCAGAGCCCGTAGAGGGAGTCGGGCAGGCCGAGCGCGGCGAGGTCGCGGCACTTGTCCTCGAGCTTGCGCAGGGCGATCGCGAGCTCTCCCTGGCGGCGGAAGACGTTGAAGCGGAAGCGGGCGCCGAGGGAGCAGCTCAGGGCGCCGTCCGCGTCACCGGTGATCTGGAAGCGCTCGCGGTCGCCGCGGGCGAGCAGGGGCTGGGCGAGCTGCTCGACCGCCTCCGCGGACAGCGGGCCACGGCTGGTCATCGGCTCGAGCACGCCGGAGATCCGCAGGTGGGGCGGCAGCCCCGGAGCGAGGTGCAGGTCGGAGGCGCCGCGCCGCACGCAGATGGCGAGCAGCTCCTGCAGCGCGGCGGGGATGGCCTGGGCGGAGGACGGGGAGTCGGACAGCATGGGAACCTCGAAGCCGGCGGTTTTCACAACCATACCACCAGCCTCCAGCGCAGTCCCCGCTGCTCTTCGGCGGGTTCCATGTCCAGGGCGATCGGCAGGATGTGCAGCTCGCTGCGCGACAGCTCGTCCAGCGCCGCCCGCATCGCCCCGAAGCTGCCGCGCAGGGAGAACTCCCACAGCGCCGGCGCGGGCCCGCCGGACGCCTTCAGCCGGCGCTGGACGAGCTGGAGCGAGGTCGGAAGCGGGGCGCCGGTCGTCGGCGGGTGCTCCTTCTCGAGCACCAGCCCGTGGCGCCCGAACAGCGAGGAGAGGATGCCGATCAGCTCGGTGTACGGCAGCTCGGCGCACATCCCCGCGCACAGCTCCTCGGCCCTCGCGCTGAGCTCTTGCTGCCGGGTCTGGGCCGCGGCCAGCTGCTTTTCCGCCCGCTCGACGTTCCGGGCCAGGTCCGAGGAGGCGGCCGCCCGCTCGGCGTCGCGCTCGGAGCGGACCAGGGCGGTGGCGACGGAGGCCTCCTCGCGGATCAGGCCGACGGCGACGAAGACGATGTACAGCGTCCCGACGATCAGCCCGGGCAGGAGGATCTTGATCAGCGTCTGGCGGGCCTGCATCAGCGGTCCCCCTCGTCCGCCTCGAGCCGCAGCTCGAAGCGGTAGGTTCCGCCCTGGTGGGCCTCGGTGGTCGGCGGCTGCACCCGCCAGCCCAGGGCGGCGAGCGGTGCCTCGAGGGTGGTCGCGAGACGGTGCGCGTCGGTCGGCGCGAGACAGATGCCGCGCACGCGGAAGCTGGTCCCCGCGGAGACGAGCTCGGTGCAGCTGAGCGCGGCCGGATCGACGTGCGCGGCGAG
>JAUIEM010000296.1 GCA_030428695.1 bacterium | reverse complement strand
GCAGCTCGGGAGCGGCCGCGGCCCCGAGCGCGGGGAGCACGGCCGGCGCGCTCTGCTGCAGGGCACGGTCGTCACTCTGCAGCCACGCGGCCGCGAGCGGAGCGGCCTCGGCGGGCACCGCTCCCTGCGCCGCGAGGCCGCGCAGGGCCGAAGCCCGGGCGCGCGGGGCGGCGTCCTCGGCGTTGTACACCGCGAGCAGGGCGGCGCGTTGCGACTCGCTCGGCGGCAGCAGTCCCAGCCCGTAGGCCGCCAGCCGCCGGCCGTAGGCGTCGTCGCCCCTGCAGAGGGCGATCAGCGCAGCTTCCAGATCCTCCTCCGGCTCCTCGAGCAGCAGCTCGAGGGCGAGTCCACGCAGGGCCGGCTCGAGGCTCGCGTCTTCGAGCACCGCCCGCAGCTCGGCCGCGAAGTCGGTGGAGCAGCCCGCCAGCGCCGCCCGGGCGAGGTCGCGGGCGTCGATCCAGATGTCGTCGCCGCGCTCGTCGTAGCCGCCGTGGCGCGAGTTCCCGCCGCCGAGGGCCGCGACCTCCAGCAGGCAGCGCCGGACCTCGGGGCTGTCGTCCACCCACAGCCCGAGCAGCTCGATCAGCGGCTCCTCGACGCCGAGGTCCGAGTCCCCGGCGCGGAGGATCCCGATGACGGCGGGAAGCGCCGGCCGCGCGGCCTCGCCGAGCCCGCGCAAGCCGTGCGCGTAGGCCGCCCGCTGGTAACCGAAGGTCTGCTCGAGCTGCGCGCCGAGGTCCTCGGCGAGGGCCTTCTCGGAGAGCTGGCGCTGGGCGGGGGCGGCGGTGCTCAGGGCGAGGAAGATGAACAGGGCGGGATGCAGGCGCATCGAAATCCTCCGGAAGCGGGAACGGGAAGCTTGACTGTACGGGCAGCGCCTCGCGGTTGCCAGGACGCCCGCCCGCCAGCGCTGGACGCAGCGGAGCCCGAGCCTATTCGGAGCAGGAAACCGCCATGGGGCCGGGGAAGAGTAGACGAACCGCCAGGGGGCTGGGGAGGAGGACAGTACCGCGAGGGCGCCGGAAGATGGGAGCACGTCGGTCGGTCTTTCCTCTTCCTTCTTCCTGGCGCCTTGGCAACCTTGGCGCCTTGGCGGCCTGGTCTTCTTCCCGTCTTCCTCTTCTTCCCTCTTCCTCTTCTTGGCGCATTGGCGTCCTGGCGGTCGGTCTTCTTCCTTGTCCTCCGTCCGCTTGTTGTTTCGGCGGTCGGACATCAACCTATGGACCTCCGCACAAGCTCTTCCCGGTCCGGCGGGCGGGGGTAAGCCCCGCCCGCACAGGAATCTCGATTTCGCCCACGCCGCGGCTGTGCCGTTGCGCGAGCGCGGCGCTCTGGGTGAGGCACCGCGACGCAAGCGCCGGGCCTCCTCAGCCAGGCCGGATCAGCGCCTCATGGAGCAGCCCTTGCCAGCGCTCGGCATCTTCCTCGCAGCGCGCGAGCACCGGGCGCAGGTCGAGCAGGCGGCCGTACAGGCTACCGACCCAGCGGAGCGCGGGGTCGGTCGAGCCGGGCGCCGCCCGGATGCAGTCCAGCGCGTGCTCGACGGCCTGCTCGAGGCCCTCCAGCCCCTCATCCAGCGTGGCGAGGTCCTCGTCGCGATCCTCGAGCGCCGCGAGCAGCGTGTTCTGGTGCGTGAGCACGTCCCGGGCGGCCGCGAAGGCCCGTTTGCGCGCGAAGGTGTCGACCCGCTGCCGGGCGCTGTCCCGCCGCAGCCGACCCGACGCGCTGCAGGAGCGCTTCAGCCCGGCGAGGAAGGCGGAGGGATCACCGGCGCGGCGCAGCAGACCATCGCGGGCGCGCTCCAGACGCCAGCGGAGGAAGTGGTGGAAGCGCGGCCGCGTGGTCGCGGAGGAGGCCAGGCGCTCGCGCTGCATCCGGAAGCGCGCCGCGATGTGCTCGTCGGTGCAGTCCTCCGGGGTGACGCCGAGCAGGGCGGAGGCGTCGGGGTGCTCGCCGGGGAGATCGAGGATTTCGACGTAGCCCGGCTCGGGGATGGGGACCGCGCGGCGGCGGGGCCGGTGTTCCTCGAGGAAGTGCCGGAGGCAGGGGTGCTGGCTCCAGGCATCGAGCGTGTCGAGCTCCTTCGGCAGCTCTCTCAGCGCCTCGTGCAGGCGGGCGGCGCGCGCGGCTTCGGCGGCGACGATCGGGTCGGAACGCGTGCCGGTCTGGTTCTCCAGACGCAAACCGTGGAACGCGGCCTGCGCCCACGCGAGGATCCTGCCCGCCGCTTCGAGCACCGTCCTGCAAGCCTCTGTCGAGCCGGCGTCCAGCACGTCGCGGGCGTGGCGGAACAGGCGATCGGCGAAGCAGGTCGCATCGAAGGCGTGCTGGAAACACTCGACGGAACCCGGCGCGGGAGCCAGCTCCGGCTCCTTCCCCAGCGTCCGCACCAGGGCCGCGCGCCGGACCCCGTCGCGCAGGATCGCCGCAGCTTCGTCGACCCCCTCACGCAGGTAGATGGCGACCTCGGCGGGGAGCGCGCCGTCCAGGGCCCGAAGCGTCGCATCGAGGTCGGCGCTGGCGGTGTGCAGACGCCCCGGGCAGGCCCGCAGCAGGTCGATGGCCAGGCAGGGGTCGAGCTGCCAGGGGTCGAGGTCGAAGGCGAGCAGGTAGCTCTCGAAGAGGGGCATCGCGGGAGACGCTCCGCATGGGAGATCACGTCCCTGCAGGGTCGGCGGCGCGGGCGCTGCGTGCAAGCGGTACCTCGCGCCCAGGCGTGCGGGAGGCTATTCCCCGGCGAACAGGCTCTCGAAGGCCTCGGCCCCGCGCAGGGCCGCGAAGTCCGGGTCGTCGCGCCAGACGGCGCGGATCTCCTCGGTCAGGCTCGCGACCATCTCCGCGTCGCCCCTGGCGCGGGCGGCGGCCTGCTCCGCCCGGAGGGTCGCCAGCCAGGTGTCGAGCCAGGCGAGCGCGCGGGCTTCCCACAGCTCGGCGTTGTCCGGGTCGGCGGCGACCGCGAGGGCGGCGGAGGAGGCGCCCCACAAGAAGGCGAGGGCGGTCAGGTCCTCCCCGGCGGCGAAGTGACGGCCGAAGGCGAGGGCGCTCTCCGGGTACCGCTCCCGCTCGTAGAGGGCCTGGCCGAGCTGGTAGTGGTCCCCCGGCGCGGTCGGAGCGCGGGCCCCGCTGGCGAGCTCGAGCCGGCGGACGGCGCCCCGCAGCTCGTCCCCGAGGGGCGCGAGCTGGGCCTCGTCGGGGAAGTCGGCGAGGAAGGCGGCGAGCTCGGCGGCGAAGGCGGCCTCGACCTGGCGGGCGGTGGCGAGGTCGTCGCCGCCGTAGGCGTGCTCGAAGCGCTCGAGGCGGTTGGCGAGCAGGTTGCGCCGTTCGTGGCGGGAAGCCCCGTCGCGGGTCGCGGCGCGCTTCCACAGCTCGTTGGCCCGCGCCCACAGCTCGGTCGCCCGGGCGGGATCGTCGCGCGCCAGCTCGCCGGCGAGCACGGCGAGCTCCTCGAGCAGGTCTGGATCGTCGAGCGCTTCGGCCCGCACCACCGCCGCCGCCTCGGCCAGGCGGATCGCGGCCTCGGCCCGGGCGCCGCGCTCCTGGGCGCCGCGGGCGAGCCAGCTCAGGCACCAGGCGAGGTCGCCGCCGGGCCCGGCCAGGCCGACCTCCCGGCGCAGCGCGACGAGCTCTTCGGCGTAGACCATCGCGGAGTCCGCGACGCCCGCCCGCGCGAACAGCAGCGCCCGGCTCCAGACGGCGCTGACCAGGTTCGTCGCCCGCGCCGGCACCTCCGGGAGCTGGCGGAAGCCCCGCCGCGCCAGCCGCAGCTCGGCGCCGCTCAGGGCCGCGGCGCGGGCGTGCTCGCCGGCCTCGGCGCAGGCCTCGGCGACCCGGCGCAGGGCGTCCTGCAGGGGCGCGACCGCCGCCTCCGGCGCGCGCTCTTCCAACCGCGCCACGCAATCCTCGACGGTCGCCCGGGCCCGCGCCAGGCCGTCCGCCTCGAGCTGCCGCAGGGCGAGGGCCGCGCCGAGGGTGGCGAGCTGCGGCTCGAGGCTGGCGGGGGCGTCCGCGCGCAGGGCGAACAGCAGGCTCTCGGCCTCGAGCGCCGCGGTCGGCTCGGCGAGCAGCGCCTCGGCCAGGGCGATCCTCCGGCCGTCGTCAGCCGGCGCGGCGGCGAGCGCCGCGCGGCGCAGGGCCAGGGCCCGCTGGCGGCTGCGTGCCGCGGCCGCGGGGTCGAGCGCCGCGTCGAGCTCGAGGGAGGCGGCGAGCTCTCCCGGGGTCCCCTGGCTCTCGAGCAGGGCGATGCTCTCGGCGACGGCGGCGCGCGCGGACTCGGGCTTGCCGAGCCTGCTCTCGACCCCGGCGAGGTGACGCAGGGCGGCCGCGAGCTCGACCCGCAGCCGGCCCCGGGGTCCCGACCGCGGCAGGAGTGAGCGCAGGTGCCGCACGCACTCTTCGAGCAGGGGCAGCGCGGCGGCGTCGTCGCCGGCGGCGACCAGCAGCTCGGCCTGGCGGTGCAGGACGGCGGCGAGGGCCTCGGCGTCGTCGTGGCTCGCGCCCTCGAAGCGCCGGACCAGGGCGACCGCCTCCGCGCAGGCCTCGAGGCCCGGCTGCGAGAGGCCTTCGTACCAGCGGTACACTCCGACCTCGCTGAGCAACAGGCCGAGCCAGAGCCCGAGCTGGTCGTTGAGGGGGTCGGCCCGTTGCACCGCCCGGGCCCTGCGCAGGCCGCGCTCGGCGAGGTCGAGGGCGGCGCCGCGCGCGCCGCGTGCCCAGAGGATCCCGGCCCGGGTCTTCTCGAGCATCGCGAGCAGCTCGACCCGGGCCATGTCGTCCGGCTCCCGCGCGGTCGTGGCGACGAGCCGGGTGCAGGCCTCGGCGAGCAGGCTGTCGGCGCGGACATCGTCGCCGCGGTAGCGGGCGAGGTCGGCGAGCTCGGCGAGGCCGGTCAGGGCATCCTCCTCGTCGCCGGGCAGGGCACCGAGGATCTCGAGCAGCGCGGTCTTTTCCGCGATCAGGCGGTTCAGCTCCGCCTCCCGACCGAGGTTCTCGGCGAGCAGCATCTGCCAGCGCAGGGCCTCGGAGAGGATCAACAAGAGCTCGTGGCGGTCGTCCTCTTCCTCGCGCAGCTCCCGCAGGATCGTCAGGGAGGCCGCGCCGGAGGCGAAGGCCTCGTCGAGGGTGCCGGCGGAGGAGGCGATGCGCGACAGGCGCTGGTGGGCCTGGGCCCGCATCATGCGAGCGCCGCGGGAGGTCTCGAGCTGGTCGAGCACGGCGAGGGCCGCTTCGATCGAGGCGCGGGCCTCCGCGGCGTCGCCCCCGATCGCGAAGCGCAGCTCGCCGACGCTGAGCAGGGTCTGGGCGGTGTGGCGGCTGACCGACACCCGCCGGTCCGCGGCGCGCAGCCGCTGCCAGCCCTGCAGGGCGGACTCGAGCATCGCCTGCCGCAGGCGCCGGGCCCGCTGGGTGCCGATCGCGTCGAGCTCCTCGATCACGGAGGCGGTCATCGTGACCAGGGCCGACTCCGCGACGCGGCCCCGGGTGTCGGCGACCTGCCGCTGGCGTTCGATGCTCCACGCGGCGCCGACCGCGCCGAGCACGATCGCGACGAGCGCCGCGAGCAGCCCCCGCGACAGCCAGCGCCGCGTGCGCCGCTCCCGCCGCTGGCGCTCCCGGGCGGCGGCGATCGCGGCGCGCAGGCGCGCCACTTCGGGGGCGTCGGGCGGTTCCGCCGCGAGCTGCACGTCGGCGAGGCCGAGGTCGCCGCAGCCGAGGGCGGCGTGGGCCCAGGCCCGCCGGGCGGCGCTTTCGCCGGCCCGGGCGTCCGGGTTCTCCTCCCACAGCCGCCGCGCCTGGCGGAAGCCGGCGACCGCGCCGGCGAAGCCCTCGTACAGGGCGCGCCGGGCCCGCTCGTCGGGGACACCCGCGGCGGCGCGTCGCTCGCATTCCGCCAGCTCGTCCTCCGCCGCCTCGGAGACCTGCAGGCTCTCGCGGTGTTGGAGGTAGGCGCGCAGCTCCTCCTGGAAGGCGAGCACGCTCGGGTGGCGCTGCTCCGGCTCGACCTCGAGGGCCCGCGCGCACAGGGCGCGCAGCCCCGCCGGGTGCTCCTCGGGCAGGGGGCGGATGCGCCCCGCCAGCGCGTCGGAGACGACCTGCAGGAAGTTGCGGCCGCCGTGGGGCGGGCGGCCGGTCAGGATCTTGTAGAGGATCGCGCCGAGCAGGTAGACGTCGGTGTGCGGCCCGATCTTCTCGCCGGCCCCCTCGGCGAGCTCGGGGGCCATGTAGCGCGGGGTCCCGATCGGATGCCGGATGCTGGTCGTGCGGCGCAGGCCGGCGTTCTCCGGCTGGGGCTCGAAGACCGCCGCGACCCCCCAGTCCATCACCAGCACCTCGCCGAAGCGGCCGAGCATCACGTTGGCGGGCTTGAGGTCGTTGTGGACGATGCCGCGGCTGTGGGCGAAGGCGACCGCGTCGCAGACCCGGTCGAGGATGCGCAGGTGGGTGACGAGGTCGCGCTCGTCGGCCAGGCTCTCCTTCCACGAGCGCCCGCGCACCAGCTTCATCGCCAGGGAGAGCCGGCCCCCGCCGTCCCGGCGCAGCTCGTGGACCGGGACGATGTTCGGGTGGTCGAGGCGCGCGGTCAGGAAGCTCTCGGCGAGGAACTGGCGGCGCGCCTCGGGGTTCGCGCCGTCCTCCTCGTGGACCTGCTTGACCGCGACCTCCCGGGCCAGGCAGCTCTGGCGGGCGCGAAACACCACCCCCATCCCGCCGCGCCCGATCGGGGCGAGGAAGGTGAAGGGCTCATCGCCCGCGGAGACCTTCGGCGGAATCGGCGCCGTCGTGTCCAGCGGCGGCTTGTAGGTCGCGCCGGGGTCGAGCTCGGTGAAGGTGCTGCCTTCGGGCAGGGCGCGGCCCCAGCGCGCGCGAACGGTCTCGTCCATCGTCGGCCTCGGGTCGGGGGTCCGAGGCGATTGTACGGAGCGGGGCCGGCGGGGGACAGGAGCAGCGGCCGGGGCCCTCCTCGATCGCGAGGCGCGCCTCCCGGTGAAGCGAACGGGTTCAGACGGGATCAAACGGGTCAGGGGATCTCGGTGATCCGCAGCTCCCCGTCCGTCGCCTCGTCCTCGAGCTGCAGCAACAGCCGCGCGGTCGCCGCGGCGAGCAGGTTGCCGTCGAGGGCGACCGCCTGCTCCAGCAGCGCGCGCCGGCCGACCGGGCTCTCGAGGATCAGCGCCTGGTCGACGAACAGCCGGGTCTTGCGGTGCGGCTCGTCGAGCAGCCGGATCGCCCGGGAGAAGGCGCGGCGCGCCTCGGCGGGCTCACCCGCGGCGACGAGCAGGCGGCCGTGGGCGTGCCACAGGGCGCCGAAGTCCGGCCAATTCTCGACGCCGTGGCGGCTGGCGGCGAGCTTCCCCTCCTCTTCCCCGGGCCGGTCGAGGGCGCACAGCAGGCGGAAGGCGTCGGCCTCGAGCCGGCCGCCGGAGAGCTCCTCGGCGTGATGCAGCCAGGAGCGGGTGTCGCGCCAGCCCGGCGCGAGCTGCTCGGCGCGGCGGAAGCGGGTCTCCGCCTCGGCGAAGCGGTCCCGCGCCATCTCGATCTGGCCCTCGAGGTACCAGGGAGCGGGGTCGTGCGGATCGATACCCCGCGCCTCCTCGAGCTTGCTCAGCGCGTCCTCGAACTCGCCCTCGCGGGCCGCCCGGCTCGCCTCCCGGCAGCGCGCGATGCAGCCGATCAGCGCCGGCCGGTTGCGGATGGTCGAGATCGACAGCGGGGCGCCGAGCTCGACCGCGTCGTCGAGCTCGAAGCTCAGCCCGTCGCGCAGCAGGCAGGCCCGCACCAGCGGCTCGCCCTCGAGCAGGCCGCGGGCCTCGCGCTCGAAGCGCTCGGCCTGGCCGACCCGCCCCAGCCGCCGGCAGGCGGTCGCGAGCAGGTCGCACATGCGCGAGGCCTCGGACCACTCGCCGCGGTAGCGATGGACCGCGAGCAGGGTCTCCCCGCTCGGCATGATCGCCCCGAGATCGCCGCCCTCGACGCACAGCTTGAAGCCGAGCTTGGCGGGCTCGAGCGCCTCGGTCGAGCGGCCGGCGTGCAGCAGCGCTCCGGCCGTCGCGTTCCAGGCCAGGCCGAGGAAGACGTCGCGGGCGGGCCCGGCCATCGGCGAGATGTCGAGGCGCAAGGCGCGCAGCCGCTCGAGGGCGTCCTCGAAGGCGCAGCCCTCGACGAGCTTGCGGGCGTCGACCAGCTCGCGTTCCCAGCGCTTCAGCGGGTTGTCGGTCTCGGCCGTGCGCAGGGTGGCGAGCAGCCGGTCGTCGTCGCAGACCTCGGCGAGGAAGGCGGCGAGCGCGACGACGCCCTCGACGTAGGCCTGGGTCTCCTCGGCGTCCTTCGGGTTGGGCGCGACGCACCAGGTCGCGTGGCCGGCGTCGAAGGCCGCCGGCTCGCTGCGGTAGAGGCGCTCGACCTCCGCCCAGCGCTTGCTGTGCACGGCCGCGAGCAGGCGGTCGAGGAGCGGGCCCGCGCTCGCCGCCGCCGCCGCCGGCGCACGGGCAGGGGGCGGCGGCGCCGGCTCGGCCCGCTTCCCCTTGATCCACGCGATCAGCCGGCGCAAGAACTCCATCGCTCCTCTCGCGGGGAACCTCCGCCTGCCGTCTCGCCGCGCGCGGAGCTCGCTCCCTGGTCCTGCGCGCCGCGGCATGCGCGGGGCAGGACCCCCAGTATAGCAGCGCGAGCCGGGCCGGGCCGGAGCTACCCAGCCCCGCTCCAGAGCGTGGCGCGCGGCGGCCGTCTGCGTCAGGCCGCGACGGCCACGGGGGGCGAGCCCGGAGCTTTGCTTTTGCTCGCGCGGTGGTATAACTAGGGGGAGGGGAGCTGTCCTTCCCCGCGCCCCCCCCTGGAGCCCAGGAGTCCGTGATCTACAAGCGACGCGCACCATTCCTCAGCTCGGGACGCCCGAGCCACGTCATCGGGATCAAGTTCCTGATGGTCGCGCACGTGCTCTTGTTCATCTTCCAGATCATCGACGCGAACGAGGAGGCGGTCTTCCAGCAGTTCGGCGCGAGCGCCGAGCGGGTCTTCGTGCACGGCGAGGTGTGGCGCCTGTGGACGGCGCTGTTGTTCCAGCCCTCGATCGTGACCTGGGGCATGACACTGGTCGGGCTGATGGTCTTCGGGCGCGCGGTCGAGCGCGTCTGGGGCACGCGCCGCGTGCTGTGCCTGTACCTCGGCGCCGCCCTGCTCGTCACGCTGCCGGTGCTGCTTGTCGACGGCAGCCTGCGCTACGGCTCCCTCGGCCCGGTCGTCGCGCTCGCCGCGGTGTTCTGGCTCCTGTACCCCGACAAGTGGGTGCTCAACCTGGTGCCCGCCTGGGCGGGCTTCGCGGCGTTCAGCATCCTCGCCTCGTTGGTGCTCGCGATGCTGTCGCCTCTCGGTCCGAGCGACGTGGTCTCGCTGCAGATCCCGATCCTCGGCGGCCTGGCGGGGGTGCTGATCTTCTTCGCGGAGTACTTCGGTCACAAGGCCTGGGTGCGCCTGCAGGCCCGGCGCGAGATCTCCGCCTTCCAGGGCGACCTCGAGATGCGGGACAAGGTCGACCAGCTGCTCGAGAAGATCCACACCGGCGGCCTCGAGAGCCTGTCCCGGGCCGAGCGCCGCTTCCTGATGCAGGCGAGCAAGAAGTTCAAGGAGAAGCTCACCTCGCCGCAGGCGAGCCCCTTCTGATCGATGCGCCTGAGGGTCCACGACCTGCGTTGCGACCTCGACGGCTCCCCGGAGGAGCTGCTCCCGGAGGTGTACGCGCGCCTGCGGGTCCCGCCCGCCGCCGTCGCGGCGTGGACGGTCGCGCGCCGGGCGGTCGACGCGCGCCGCGGACGGGTGCGGCTGGTGTACGCCCTCGACGTCGCCCTGCGCGACGACTTCCACGGCCCCTTCCCCGCCCGCGCGAAGCTCCTCGAGGCACCGAGCGCCGAGCCCTTCGGCCGGCTGCCGGAGTGCGCCCCCGGCCCCGGTGAGCCGCGCCCCATCGTGATCGGGGCCGGTCCGGCCGGGCTGTTCGCGAGCTACGTGCTCGCCCGTTGCGGGCGGCCGCCGCTGCTGCTCGAGCGGGGCCGGCCGGTCGAGCGCCGCATCAAGGACATCGGGAAGCTGCTCCGGGGGCGCAGCCTCGACCCGGAGTCGAACATCCTGTTCGGCGAGGGCGGAGCGGGGACCTTCTCGGACGGCAAGCTGTGGAGCAACGTCAAGAGCCCGTGGATCGAGGACATCCTGCGCCTGTTCGTCGCCTGCGGGGCGCCGGAACGCATCCTGACCGACGCCCGGCCCCACATCGGCACCAACCTGCTGTGGAAGATGCTCGCACGGCTACGCGCGCGCCTGCGGGAGCTCGGCGTCGAGCCGCGCTTCGAGACCCGGGTCGACGATCTCGTGCCGCGGGCGGATGGGCTGGAGGTCCGCGCCGGCGCGCAGAGCTGGCACAGCGATCGGGTCTTCCTCGCGGTCGGCCACAGCGCCCGGGACGTCTTCCGGCTGCTGCAGCGGCGGGGCATCCCGCTCGCCCGCAAGCCCTTCCAGATGGGCGTGCGGGTCGAGCATCCCCGCGGCCACATCGACCGCCTGCAGTACGGCGCGCGGCTCGGCCACGCGGCCCTGCGCGACGAGGGGGCCGAGTACAAGCTGCACGCCGACGGGGTGACGACCTTCTGCATGTGCCCCGGCGGCATGATCGTGCCGGCCTTCAGCGAGCCGGAGGGCTTGTGTCTCAACGGGATGAGCCTGAGCGACCGGCGCTATCCCTTCTCGAACTCCGGGGTGGTCGCGACCGTCTGGCCCGACGACCTGCCGGGGGAGGATCCGCTGGCCGGCGTCGACCTGCAGCAGCGCATCGAGCGCGCCGCCTGGAGCGCGGGCGGGGGGGACGGCACGGCGCCGGCTCAGCGCCTGGTCGACTTCATGGCGGGTAGCGGCGGAGGGGAGCTGGGGAAGACCTCGTACCGGCTCGGTGTCGCCCCGGTCGCCCTCGACTCCGTGCTGCCGCCGGACTGGACGGCGCGCCTGCGGCGGGGCATCGCGGCCTTCGAGCGCAAGATGCCCGGCTTCCTGGCGGCCGAGGCGCTGATCCTCGCTCCGGAGGCCCGCTGCTCGTCGCCGGTGCGGATCGAGCGGGACCGGCGGAGCCGCCGCTCCCCCGGTTGCCGCTTCCTGTTCCCGGTCGGAGAGGGGGCCGGCTTCGCGGGGGGGATCGTCAGCGCCGCCCTCGACGGGATCCGCTCCGCGCTCGCCAGCCTGCCCGTTCCGCATGCGGTCCGCTGAGGTCAGGCTCCCACCAGACCGTGATACGTTTCCCCGTCGCTTGTAATGCGTCTCACATCCGTAGCGGGGGACGAATCGACGCGACAGTTGAAACGCTCTGTCCGGTGACGGGCGCGGGGGATGGCCCCGTATGCCCCCGGTGGAGGGCTCCCGGGAATTGTAGAGAGGTCTGGCACGGCATGTGATGTTTGCCGTCCAGAGTCTCGTTCCGCGATCGATACACCTGCCGTCAGGCCTTGTAGAGGGGGTGCTGGCGATGCGTATTCCGTGCGTCAGCGGGTGATCGCGGTCCGATGCTTCCACGCAACCCTGAACCGGGAGACAGCACACACATGAAACGGGTAATCCTGACACTGTGCGGAGCGGCCCTGCTCTGCTCGCTGACCGCGGCGGTCATCCAGACCGACAGCTCGATCCGCATCGCCGAGGGGAACATCGAGGGGCGGATGACGAACATTCCCTGGGCGGGCCAGTGGTGGGCCCAGGACGGCAACAAGATGGTGTTCGGCTGGAACGGCAGCGACGAACAGAACATGGAGTGGAACGAAGAGGAAGAGAAGTACGAGCGCGTCGCGATCAGCGACTACAACGACGCCGCGCCGCTGGCCAAGTACTCCGAGGCCGTCAAGCGCCAGACGGGCACCGACCCCGAGGCCGACCTCAACGAGGTCAACAACGAGGACGAGGGGCACAACGTCAACCCGAAGGAGCGCGAAGACTTCGAAGCGCGCGGCATCGGCTTCGGCTGGTGGGGCCACTGCAACGGCTGGGCCGCCGCTTCCGTGATGGAGAAGGAGCCCAAGCACCCGATCACCGTCGAGGGCATCCGCTTCGACGTCGCCGACCTCAAGGCGCTCCTGTCCGAGAGCTTCTACGGCAACGACAGCGACTTCACCGGCTCGCGCTACTACGACCCGCGCGGCAAGACCGCTCTGCGCGACCGCGCCGACTCGCTCCTCACCGTGCTGAACGACGATGAGGCGACCCCCGACAAGGAGTTGTACAAGACCTGGTATGAGGACATGTACAACGAGTGGTACCGGACCGACGACTACGAGTTCACCAACGCGTCCTACACGGCCGACACCTTCAAGGGCGTGCTCGAGTGGTACATCGGCTACTACAAGGAAAAGTACGTCGACGCGAAGGCGGACGTGATTCCCCATGTCTTCGACGCGATCCTCGTCACGCTGCTCGTCAACCAGGGCCGCGGCGCGGTGATGGACATGGATGCCGACCCCGAGGTCTGGAACTTCCCCTTCCACGCCTGCGAGATCGAGCGCACCTTCAAGGAAGACATCGACGGCGGCAAGCGCTTCAGCGTCGAGACCAAGCTGTACTACCAGAGCGACGGGGTCGACTACTCGATCCTCGGCGTCCGCGAGCACGTCAACACCTACACTTACGAGATCGATACGGACGCCGAGGGCAA
>JAUIEM010000295.1 GCA_030428695.1 bacterium | reverse complement strand
AGCTCATCAATCACGACGTTGTGATCGATCATAGAAGAAAAAGCCCTTAATGCACCGCTAGCATCCTCATACAACCCCCTAAACTTCCTGTACCACTCACGATGACTTTGTTCGTCGCCTCGACCATCTTCTATCATCCGCACCAAAGAATGAAGTGTGCCGACACATTGCATTCGATGGCGAAAAACTGAAGTCACTCTCACGTCCAAGCCGACTACGTCTACTTTGAAAGACGCGTCGCTCCATAGACTATCGACTTCCGCGGAAATCGAATCGAATCGTAGGTTTGCCCAATGATGTGGAATCTGAACGGTGTGTGAAGTTGCTCCGGCGTCAAAAATCACTGGGAGGTTGACTTTGCGGAGTGGCCTGATGTGATATCTGTGAGTCTCCTGCCGCTCTTGGTACACAATGTCGATACTATCGATGTCCGCGATAAAGTCTGGCCATGCGTGACCCGTGGAACCGTCGCGTAGGCTGATGTGTAGATCTTCACCAGTTTCAACTTTCATAACATAGGCACCGGTCGGCATTCCACTCACTCTACCGATTTTTGCAGTACCAGATTTGTCAAAGTCTACTTTGATGTCGTCGGCGCGAGATGAAACTGATACGCGCACGTCTCCTTGCTCGTGAAGTACGAACCTGAATTCCTGTCCGCCCTTAGCTGTTGCAGGAAGGGGGTCCCATTCGCTTTCAGCACCCCGAGTCGCGACGACATCGCCAATCGGAACAAGTGCGAAGTTTCGAATCTCCATAGGAAGATCAGGCACTAGAGCCGACATCTCTGCGCCAGAAGGCTCACCGGGCGAAGCTGTTGAAGCATGAAGCTCCGCGTTCTCCTTGTGTAGAGCATCCCGTTCGCTGGCAATCGCGTCCCGCTCTGCCCTTAGCTGTGTCCGAAGCGCATTTCCCACCCTCAACGAGTCACCCAGAACTCCAACCTTCGCCCGCTCCTCCTTCAGTTCATCCGCAAGGTCCGCACTTCGCGCTTGCGCTTGATCTCTCTCCCGCTCGATCAACGCGACTTGCTCCGCAAAGCCGTCTCGGAGCTCTTTCTCGCGGGCATTGAGCGCGTCGGCCTGGGTCTCGCGCTCGAGATCCGCCGCGTTGGTCAGTCTCGACACCTGCATCCACAGCAGCAGGCAGACGAGCACCAACACCGTGGCGAGGGCCGCCGCGCCTTTCCCTGCAGCACCAAGGAACACCCGTTCTTTCCCGTTGTTTCGGAGATGTCTGGGTTCCGGCACGTAGGCTTCGGCTCGCGCCGGTGATGGCGTCGGCTCCATCCCGACCGCCATATCCTCAGCTGCCGTAGGTTGCGCTGTACGAGTGATCGGCACGGCTGGCGGCACGAAGCTTGCGACCTCGATCGGTCGTGAGCCCCTGATCTCGGGGAGCGCTCGACGCGGAGGCTCGCTCCCCTCCCGCGCAGCCTTGACCAATGCCGAATCGGGAGCTCGGCCGAGCTTCCGTCCCTGACGCAGGTCCAGGACCAACGACTTGCGGTTCCGCCGCGCGGCCGCGAGAGCCGGAGACTGGGGAGTGCAGCCCCTCCAATCGCAAGACACGTCAGGAGGGAGTTGGGTGAGGTAGGTATTGAACGTCGCATGCCAGCGCTGGTCGGGGTCGAGAGATCTCTGTGCCTCGGCAAACAGCGGGAGGACGTCGAAGCCTGGCTCGTACACGATGAAGACAGGTGCCGAGCCACCGCAGCGCTCAGCAAGCACTCCAGCCCAGCCGGCGTCTCCCGTCACCTCTTCCCATCTCTCGGCCTTTCCCGACGTCTGCACGCAGACAGGCAGAGACCGGGGTCGGTCGAAGTGTCGAGATGCACCACTCCACTCTTTGCGGAAGAGGCCGTCATGGGCAAGAAGTGACGCGGGACCGGCCGGAGAGTACTCCTGTGGATCGAGCAAGAGATGGTGCGCAATCTTGTTCACACGTCCTGTATAGTCGACGCCGCAGAGCCCGATTCTCGAGAGAAGGCTGAAGCGCTTTCCGCCCAAAGCAATGCGGTAATGCGCGAGGGATGCAGGCGCGACACCGCGAGGTGACTCCGAACGGTCTGGGGCTCTGTAACCACTGAGACTCTCAAGCTTGTCGAGATAGGTAGGCGGCATTCCGCGGGTACACGCGACCGTACAGAAACCGCGGCTACCCTGTCGCAAGCCGGCCGGCGCCGACGTGTAGATCAACTCGAGTGCCACGGCATGCCTCCGGAAGACGAACTCGACGGCGACGTCGGTACCTCACGCACGACAGGGATCCTCCCTTGCAGCATCAAGGTGTAGAGCATCGGCACGCAAGCCCAGAACGGCTTGATCTCGCTGGGTCGAATGGACAGCGCGCCATCTTCACAGAGGTGAGGAGAATGGCCCAAGGAGCTCACCGGAATGTACGTGACATTGCTTGTCATGCTCTTCGCGGCGACCACGATCTCAGGGCAATGGCGAAGGAAGATGTCTTCGATTCTGCTTGACGTTCGGACTATCAACTCGTTATCGAGCCCGCTCAGCCCGATCCCGTCGGACCAGAACAGCGGCTGATCGTCGAGATCGGGAAGCTCATGTCTCCACAGGTCGAACTTGCCTGCAATCACGATCAGGGGGATCTCGGACGTCCGGGAGTTTCCCAGATTCCGGTAGCGGACGATTCTGTTCGCAACCTCGGTGAGAAGCAGCGCCTGCCTGATCGGACGTGCTCTGTCCAGCGTCTCATCGCGGCCGATGACCGCCTGGGAAAATCGCAACTCTCGCGTCGGGTCGAAGAGGAAGAATACGAACTCGGACCGAAGGAGGTGCTGCGTTCCAGGGTTACTCTCATTGTCCATGCCTGGCTGGAAGTGCTCGCCTGCATTGTCGTACAGGATCAGATTCGTTGCGAGGCCACCATGGCGTTCCTTGGGGTGCCCTTTCTGGGGACTGACCTTCAGAATCAGCGGTCTCGGAAGCAGAGAGGGCATTCCGTCTATTGTTACGGCATCGTATTGGTTTCCTTGCATTTCCGTCTTGCTCAGGCGAGTGGGCGCCTCGGGATCAGCGGCGAGAAACAGGGTCTCTTCGTTCTCGAGAAACCACTGATTGAGCTCGGCATCGCCATCGGTGAGGTGCAACCTGAACTGCGCTGGCAGTATTCTTCGCAACTCCCAGATCATCGAGGTCAAGAAGTACGTCTTCCCCGAGCCCGGAGCGCCGACCAACGAAAGAAATGCGGAAGGCTCGCTGTACAACGAATGCGGGATGCGGAGATGGCAACGTGGGCACGCCCGGTCCGGACACGCCTTCTCCAAAGCGTCGAGCGCATTCCCGCTCACCGAGAATCGTGTGGGAAGAAACCGCCGCGGCTGATCCGCGCCGAGCACAGCATCGCCCAGCAGCTTCGAGTGCCTGGCGATAAAGAGGGTGTCCTCGATCGGAAACTGAAACCAACAGTGTGGACAGATCATCTGACCTGTTCTCGGTGGGTCACATTCCGGCAAAGCGTGCCTCTTTGGGAACGCGAACTGCCGTTTCAGGGAGCCACCTGCCTCAAGATCCTTCGACTCCGTGTCTTCTGTTTGCTCGTGTGAACCAGTAACGTCAGCCTGTCCAGGGGCGGTGGTCGAGGTGGTCCGAACGGCCCTGGAACACCATTCGAGCAGCAGCGCGTCGACTTCGCCGGTGCGGATCTGGGATGCGCGTGACTCCTCGATCTTCTGGCGCTTGTTCGCGATAGCCTCGCCGATGGCTGCTGCTTGTGCAGGTGTCAGCGTCCCTCTCTGGACCAGTATGTCAGCGAGTCCTTGTTGAGGGTCCGCCGCTAGCGCGCGGAAGGCCTCCCGCATGTCCACTTGTGTAGCCATACCGTTCTTGAGGACAGTGTTGGAGAACCAGATGTCTTCCTTCGCAACGGGCGGCGGCTCTTTATGAACCGGTAGCCCCGCCGGTTCGCTTCGGACCGAGCCACCGGGTTGATCGCGAATTGTCCTGGCCCTGTTGGTGGACGCCCTTGCGGTCCGACTACTCTTGCCCCTTCTGGAAGGCACCGGACGTGATCTCGACATAAAACGTCCCAAAGGTAACAATAGGTGGATTGCAGGCAGGGTCACGACCTCCCGAGGAGACGTCGTTCCCCGCAAACCTCAGCGAGCGAGTTCTTCGGTGGATACGCGTTAGGCAAAGCTGCCTTCGCCTCTAGAATGCCCTGTGAACTCAAAGCCTTTCTGAAAGGCTAGTCGAGTTCCCAACACACATCAACCATGTGCGTCTCGCAGAGCGTGGGACACGACATCCCGGAATCCTCCAAGTGTGAGCGACAAGAATCCGAACCAACTGACTGCACTACGGCGGGTCAGTTGCATAGGGAACAAACAATCCCCCACCCCGATGCGCGCTCCGTCCGAGCACCAGCGGTCCGGTTATCGCTACCGGGAAGTGTAGACGTGCGTGGCCCTGGAGACCGCGCCCGGGGCTTCCCCTGGCTTCCGTGATATCGACCTCAGGGATCGCGCGAAGCTGTTCCTTGCACGCGGCGAGGAGGTCCAGGCGCAGCGCTTCCTGTGCCCCCACCCCCTTGCGGTGACGGCGGACCTGGTAGGGCGTCACCGAGCGCCACCGTGTCGCGGTCGCGAACAGGAACTCCGTCGCGCAGGGCTCCAGTCGCAGCCGCCCCGCCCGCCCCGCGCGCAGGTCGTCGAAGCCGTTGAGGGCCTCGGCGAGCGTGTCGACGATCTCCCCCTCCCGACGACTCAACCGTGGGGGCGCCAGCACGGCCAGCGTCCGCCGATCGGGATCACACAGGAAGTAGAGATGGCGATGACCCTGCGCGGGCCCGTTCTCTGCCCCGTGCCCGGAGATCAGCGACGGGAGCGTTCGCCGCTTGCCGATCTGCTCCTGGTACCGCGCCTGGACCGCCCGCCGCAAGGCCCGGGTGAGCCCTTCCGCGTCGACGCGTGCCTGCCAGCCGGCCGTCGCGCGCCACGCGAAGGCCCGGCGCTCGCCTGGAGCGGGACGCTCGGGTGCGAAGAGTCCGAGTCCGAGGAAGCGGCCGTCGCCGATCAACAGGGGCCCACGGATGCCGGTCTCGAAACGCAGCTCCGCATGCCACAGCCGGTGCTTCGAGAAGCGGCTGTCCCCCGCGAAGTCCTCGGCCCGGGCGCCCTTCCGCGCGAAGGGCTCGCGCTGGACCGTGCAGGAGAGCAACCGCGCGTCGACGCCAGCCTGGCGCAGCGCGGTTCGCAGCGCCTTGCGGGCTCGAGCCTCCTCTGCCAGCCGCTCCTTCGCGGGCTTCGCCTGCTCGGCGATCTGCGCCGGGTCGATCCGGCGCCGTCCCGCGGCTTCGGGCAGGGCTACTGGCGTGACGCTGCGCCACACCCGCTGTGCCGTCGGAGCCGACCGCAGGCCGATCGCGAAATGGCGCAGCATGCGCTCATCCTCGCTGCGGGTCAGGATCGCGCCGTGGAGCTCGAGGCCGGACACCGCCCAGAAGACGTCGTCCGCGTCCAGCGGGCAGCCGGACGGGACCTGGACGAGCAGGCGCCGCACGCTGCGTTCCACGTGGGTGTGGCCGATGGAGGGCAGGGGAATCAGGCGCGCGCGCTGCCGGGGCGCCAGGCGCTTCCAGCCGTCCGGCGTCCGCCCGACCAGGGCCCGTTCGACGTCGGCCGCCCGTCCGGGCAGCGCCTCGGCCAGACGTGCCGCCGCGCGGTCGCGCACGGTCTCGACCAGGCGCACGACCTCGGTCTGCGGGTGGGCCGCGAAGCGACCGAGCTGTCCGGGCTGCTGAAGCTCGAACAGCGCCGAGGCGACCGGGACGTTGTACGCGACCGACCGGAAGCGCGCCTTGGGGGGCTGACGGAAGACCTCCATCGACTTCTTGCCGACGCGCTCGACCTCCAGCCGTCGCAGGGTGGCATTGTAGCGTTCCCTCAGGCTCGCGAGCGAGCCTGAAACGGGGCACGACAACACGAGCGCGCCGCTGGCCTCGCCCGGTTCGTAGAGCTGTCCGCGGTACTCCCGCAGACGCGCTTCGAGCGCATCCTCTTCCAGCAGCGCGGCGCGGGCCCAGGCGAGGTCGACGCCGCGCCCGAACTGGTAGACGTCATCGGCGATAGAGCAGACCGTCTCGGCTTCCGCAACTCCCATCGCTCCCGCGAACGGCCAGGCGAACAGGAAGGGCACCCGCGCATCGAGCAGCCGCGGGCGCACGCTCTTGGCGGTGCGGATGTTCGGGATCTCGGCAGGGTCGCCGCGCTTGGCGTCGAGGTCGTTGTTCGGTACCCACAGCTTGATCCGCTGCCCCGCTACGGCAGCCGGCGCTCCGACCAGGGGCGGAGCGAGGCTCTCGAGCCAGCCCAGCGCGGCCTCGGCCGCCGTCGGCACCCGCGCCCCGCGTGCCGCTCCGGCGAGCAGCGCCTGAAACAGACGTCCCGGCGCCGGGGGCCATTCGGGCTCGCCGTGGTAGCGGTCCGCGTGCAGGCGGACCTCGATGAGCAACGCGCTGCGGTCGCTCATTTCTTCGCATCCTTCTTCGCGCGGCTCTTGTCGAAGCGGACCTCGCGCGCGTCCCCGACGCCGAACTCCTTCGCAGCCTCGCGGGCCGCCAGGAGCGCATCTTCATGGGCCAGGCTCAGCGTCTCGCGAGCCCCGTTCCGCGCGACCGCGCTCCAGGCGGCGGGCGTCTCGACGTCCGGCACCAGCAGGCAGCCCTGGCGGAGGAAGGGGTCGAGGTCGTGAGTCGCCGCGACCAGCGCGAGGCCGAGGATGTAGCGACGGAGCGCGGCGGCGCCCTCCCCTCCCCCGAGACGCCGCAGGGCGATCAGGTTGACCGTCACATCACGGCGGATCGGCCCGGCCGCGATCACCCCGCCGTGTCCCCGCCCCGCCGGGACGTGGACGAAGCCGCGTTGCGCGAGGGGGCTCTTGGTGTTGCCCTCGGCCTTCTCCTTCTCCTTCTCCCCGAAGACATCGAGCTCCGCGTAGTCAAGCGCCGGCTCGTATTGCGCGGAGCGGGTGAGCTTGCTGACATCCCAGGCCCGGATGACCGATTGCAGGATGCGCGGCACCTTGGCCTGGGTGTCGCGGGAGTCCCAGACCCCGAACACCAACGAGGTCGGTGCGAGCTTGGCGAGCGGGGTGGCGTCGCCCTCGCGCAAGAGGGTGCGAAACGCGGCGCGGGCCTCTTCGTGCAGCTCCGTGGAGCGCACGACCGCATCGCCGAGGCGGTGGCCCGCTTCGAGCAGGGAGACGCTGCCTTCGTACGCAGGCATCCCATCCTTCTTCGGCACGCTGTACCCGATGGTGACCTGCGGGACGAGGGCGCGGTAGGGATCTTCGAGGAAGATCGGCTCGAGACGGTTGGCCTGGGAGCCGACGCTGTCGACGAGCGCGACTTTGGTGCCGTCCTGCAAGGTGTCGATGTTGTACTCGACGTCCGCGTAGGTCGGAGGGAAGAAGACGCCGCCCCGCCCTTCGACGGGCAGGAGGTGCTGCGAGAGGTGCAGGGCGACAGGCCCGGCGCGATCATTGGCCCAGGTGTCAAAGTGGGCGGACAGACTGGTCATGGCGTCTCCTCGATAACGGTGGTGATGCAGCGGGCCTGGCCTTCCTTGGCGGGCCAACCGAGGTTCATCTGGAACAGGCGGGCCGGAAACGGGGCGGGCAGGCTGGCGCCGAGCGCGGCCCGGATCAACGCGGGCGGAAGGAGACCGCTCTCCGCAGACGCGGCCGCCTCCGCGCGCCCGACCACGCCGTAGTGGTAGAGCAGCTTCGTCTCGCGCCGGGGCCGCGAGTTGCCCAGACCCAGGGCCGCGAGCACCTCGACGAGGGGGAATCCCCCGGGGGTGATCGCGTTGTGCATGTTCAACGAGAAGCCCGCGTCGATCGGCACGTAGTCGCGGCGCCAATCGAAACGGAAGCTGCTCGATTGCGGGGCCGACACGGCGAAAGGGTCGACACAGGGACGTTCGAGCCGGGTCCGCACGAGGTCGAGAGCGTCGCGTACCAGGCCCGCCCCGGGGTAGCCTCCCGCCCCTCCCCAGAACTTGACGTTGTCGCGCCGGGTCGTGTCTCCCCAGTGGTCGATGTCGATCGACGCGCCATCGACTTCGAGGCGGGCGGGCAAGGTGGCCGGGCTGGAGGGAACCTTGAACGGGAATGTCCCATCTTCGTCGCGTACAGTGGAAACCCCCCACTTCTCGGTCTCCAGGCTAGCGGACCCGGACGGCGCGACCGAACACACCTGCGCCCGCCCGAGAAAGGCGAGGCAGCGCTCGAGCGGGTCCTGTTCACCCGCGACACGGAACCGGAAGCACGCGCCCTGCGGATCGCTCCAGTCGAAGCCGCACCGCACGTCGCCACAGAGCGTCAGGCTCAGCTCCATCAACCCGAGGCACGCGAACACCTGGCCGGGGTGGAAGAGATCGACTGGAACCGCCGCGTCCGTCATCAGCTTCCCTCCGTCCCAGGCTTGCGCCCGCGTCGATCGTTCTCGCGTGATGCCTGCTGATCGGCGGCGCGCAGCAGGCACTCCCACCAGGCCAGGCCCCACGGCCCCCACCGTTCTTGCAGGCGGAAGAAGCGCAGGGCGACCTCCTGGGCGAGGGCGCGCAGCGCGGACGGGGGCTTGCCGTCGTAGCCGTCGGTGCGCAGCAGCGGCCGCGCGAAGCCGTGGTGTGCAGCGATCAGGTGCAACACGAGCTCCTGCTGTGCCACGGTGAGACCCTGGAAGCCCTCGTCCTTCCGGGCGTAGGCGAGCGAGCCCAGCTCGTGTCGGTAGCGATCGAGCAACCGCCAGTGCACCGGGCCGCGGGTCTTGGCGTAGACGTCGTCCCGGGGCGCGTTGAAGGCTCGCTGCCAGCGGGTCGCGCGCTTGCCCTCGTCGTGAAGGCGGGCGGCGGTGACGATGACCTCCACCTCCGGGGCCGGAAGCGCGAGGCGCCGACCGAGAGAATGGGCGTGCTGCGCGGCGCAGGCCTGGTGGTCGGCGAGCGTCTGGGCAGGGCCGGCAGAGCGGTCGTCCTCGGTCTCACCGGTGTGCCGCCACTTGTCGATGACCAGCCACCTCGTCGGCTCACCGGACTCCGACCATTTGATCGCGGCGCGCTCGCGTTCATGCCAGTCCCGGTCGGTGGTCGTCTCTGGCTGGTCGCTTTCGCGGATCCGGAAGCCGACGACGCTGCCGCGCGCCGTCTTCCCTTCCTCGAGCCACTCCTCGTCGTCGTCCGCGGTGCGCGGGACGTCGTCGTCCTTGCTGTCGAGCATGCCGGCGCGCAAGCCGCCGAGGCTGCTGTGCACGACCAGGGTGCGCTCTCTCAGCCCGCGCTCGAAGTTGTCCCGCGCGCGTTTCAGATCCTTGGAGGTCAAGAGCCTGTGCAGCTCCTTCAGCGACCAGGTCTTCTCCAGCGCGTGCGCGTCACCCTGGGAAACCGCCACCAACGCCTCGAGCGTCTGCTGGCTCTCGGCATCGCCACGCTTGTCCAGCACCTTGAGCCTGCGTTTCACCCGATCTTTCAGCCAACGCACTGTGCGGGACGTGTTCGTCTCGAGCAGCTCGCTGGTGTGCGGGGGAGCGGCTTTGAAGAAGCGCTTGGTGTCCGCGAGGCTGCGGGCTGCTGCAGGAGGCAGCTTCGCACGCCAGACCACGCGTGTCTGGGGCTCACGATCGTCCCAGCCTCGCAACCAGGGGCCGACCTCGGGACGCCCCGCATGTTTCTCCAGGGAAGTCAGCGACCAGGCGTCGAGCAGCGCGCGCGTCAGCTTCGGATACAAGGGAGCGGGAGTCGTCGCTTCGCGGAGCAGGGCTTCGAGCGTGGGATCCGTGCGCGCGGCGGCTGTCAGATCTACCAGCGCCGCGGGACTGCCATCGCGTCCCCGCTCTCCACCGGGAAGCGCCGCGAGGATCTTCCGGCAGGCCGAACGGCGCGCGACCAGCGCCTCGGGATCCTTCTCGCCGGCGGTCTCTGGCACCACCACGACCCGGGCGCTGCCCTCTCCCCTCCGGTTCACCCGTCCGAGGCGCTGGACCATTCGCTCCCAGGCGACCAGATCACAGACCATGTGGTCGGCATCGAGGTCGACGCCGACCTCGCCAGCGGAGGTCGCGCACAAGAACGCCGGACAGCGGCGCTCGACCGTCGAGCCTGCGAGGAACCCGACGCGCTGCAGGGCCCGGGCCGCCTCCTGACGCTCGAAGACCCGACGCGCCCCGACCAGCAGCTGCAGCTCGGCCGGCGGGGGCTCGTCCTTCTTGCGACGTTTGCGCAGCCCGGCCTTCTTCTCGAGCCAGTCGTAGATCTTCTCGGCGTCGTCCCGTTTGCGGGTGAAGATCAGGATGCGGACAGGCCTCTCCCCGTCTCCAGAGAGCTCCCAGGCCCGGGCAGCGAGCGCATCGGGCAGCTCTTTCGCCGGCCTCGGCTCGCCGATCTCGAGCAGCTTGGGCGCCCGCAGGCGCTTCTTGACGATGGCATCCTCGAAGTCCTTCATGTCGAGCCGGAAGGTCTCGCCGCCGTGATCCGCGCCCGTCGCCGACAGTGCAAGCAGACGCATCGGCGGCGGCCATTGATCGTCGGCCTCCGAAGAGCCCAGGCCGACCCTCGCCGCGGCGGCCTCGACCAGGCGCTCGAACGGCGGCACCAGATGCGCCTCGTCGAGGGCGAACAGCGTGTCGTTGCCGAGCAGCCCCGCCTGGTACGGCCGGATCCGCCGCGTGCTGCCGTAGCCTTCGAACAAGAGACGCGAACCGACCATGTCGACGGTCCCGACGATGATCGCCGGCTGGGCCGGATCCTCCATCCATTCCCGGTTGTCGACGAAGCGGCCGCGCAGAGTCGAGATCGGCAGCTCGCGCCCCCCGAGCCCGAGCCGCTCCCCGACCTCTGGCCTCGCCTTCACCCAGGCGCGGAGCGCGGTCGCGACCTCGGTCGCCTGGTCGACCACGGCGCGCCTGTCGACGACGTAGACCAACCTGCGCGGTATCGGCGCCCCGGCAGCCCTGGCGAGCAGCCAGATCGCGATCGTAGCAGTCTTGCCGAGCCCGGTCGGGATGTCGAGGGACCGGGGGATGTCGCCGATGAGGAAGTGTTCCTCCAGCAACCGCCGCTGCCAGGGGAATGGTGTCGCTCCTGCCGGCAGGCCCAGGGCACTCGCGAGCTGTGTAGCGAGGTCCGCGTCCGCTTCCGCCATCCTGCCTCCCCTTTGTTCCCATCGTTCACGCAAGACGCTGTTGACCGACAATCCATCGTTGCCACGGTCTGCGAACGATCAGCCTGGAGCCTTGCAGACCCTCTTACCGACGCCTCGTCAAAACCGGCAATCTCCCGTCGTGATTCCGCCTCGGCCGCGGACCTCCCACCGGAGTCACCACGAGTCTCGCAGCTCCCCACGACAAAACTTGTCGTCGCAGAAGTTTTTCTCAGCCCGTCGGCTCCGCGAAGGGGAAGCGCAGCTGGGCGGGATCCGCCGGGCGGGCGGACGGCGGCCGCTCCTCCGCGGCGCCGAGCAGCCCCCGTGTCGCGGCGACCATGTGGCGCTGGAGGATCCGCTGTTGGAGGGACGGCGGGCTGTGCACGGTCACGTGCTCACCCCAGCCGAGGACCAGCCGCTCGACCTCCGCGTCGACGGCGACCCGCAGCCGCACCTCGAGGCCGCCTCCGGGCAGCTCCGCCTCGCGCTGCGAGGCGTGGAGCTTGCGCTCGCGCAGGTAGCGGGCGGCGAAGGTGTCGAAGCGCAGGATGATGTCCTCGACCGGCCCCTGGCCCTGGATCGCCCCGAGGCTGTCGCGCAGGACCTCGCTGATCAGGAAGTCCGCCGGCCGCTCGAACAGCGCGGGTTGCAGGCGCAGCGCGCGGATGCGGCTCAGCTCGAAGAAGCGGAGGTTCTGCCGCAGGTGGCAGTAGCCGACCAGGTACCAGCGGAAGCCGACCTGGTAGACGCCGTAGGGATCGACCTCGCGCGCGGTCTCCTCTCCCCGGTAGTTGCTGAAGTAGCGCATCCACACCCGGCGCTGGCGCCGCACGGCGGACAGGGCGCGGTCGAAGGTCTCGACCTGGTCCTCCGAGGGCAGCCCCGCCTTGACGGCCAGCTGTGTGTCGAGGCGCGGGAGATGGGCGACCACCTTGGCCGGGAGGTGTTCGCAGAGCTTGGCGAAGGCGGCGCGGAAGCGCTCCTCGAGCGGCGTCCCGCGGTACTGGGCGAGCACCGGCGCGGCGACGTAGAGCGCGACGAGCTCGCCGTCGCTCAGCCGGGCCTGCGCCATCGGCAGCCCGCCCTCCTCGAGCACGTAGCCGCGCCGCTCCCGGTCGTAGCGGATCGCGAGCTGGTAGCGGTCGCGCATCTCCCGCAGATAGCGCTGCACCGTCCGCTCGCTCGCCTCGACCTCGCGGGCGAGCTCGCGCAGGGACCAGCTCCCGCTCGACAGCAGGCGGAAGATGGTGAAGATCGCCTCGACCATGCGCAGCGTCCCTCGCGTCGCCATCGCTGCCCTCCGGATTGTGCTCCTCTCCCATCCTTCGGTCGCACCTTCCCCGGACTCCCGTCACGGTCACGACACCTCCTGTCGCTGTCCCCTCCCATCCTCGAGAGGTCGCCCTCCGGAGGCTTCCGATGGAAGAGTTTCCCGCCCTGCTCCCCGCGCGGATGTTGAACGAGTACGCCTACTGTCCCCGGCTGATGTACCTCGAGTGGGTCCAGGCCGAGTGGGA
>JAUIEM010000294.1 GCA_030428695.1 bacterium | reverse complement strand
GGCGGCGGGCGCGGCAGAGGAGGCGCGCGAAGCGGCGGCTTCGGCCCTCGCGGCGCTGGCCGACGCCCCGGAGCTCGAGGCCCGCGCCCTACGCGTGCAGGCGGGCATCCTCGCCGCCGACGCCTTCCTTGCCCGGGGCGCGGCGGAGGAAGCGGAAGCCGCCGCGCGCGCCGCGCTCGAGGAGGCGTGGGAGGCGGCAGGGCGCAGCGACCACCCGCGCTGGCTGCGGCTCCAGGCCGCGTGCCTGCAGGCGCTCGCGCGCTGCCTCGCGGCCCGGGATCCCGACGCCGCCGCCCAGCTGGAAGCCGAGGCCCGCCGGTTGGTCGCCGACCACCACGCGGCCGATCCGCGGGCGCGCGCCCTGCGCGGCGAGGACCGGCCGTGAGCCGCCCGGGGCCGGACGGGCAGCCGGACAGAGTGGATGGTCCGGAGGTCGGGGATGCGCGCGCGGCCTCCGGTGTCCGTGCCCGATCCGATTCCGGTTCCGATTCCGATGCGGATTCCGGTGCCGTTCCTATGCATGGGGGCCCTGTGGGCACATCAAAACCCCTTGTAGGGGCGGGGTTTACCCCCGCCCGCCGAACGCGTGAAGACGCGGAGTTTCAGAGCAACCGCGGGCCGAACGACCCGGTGGAGCCCCCCACGCAAAGCGTCGGACCGAACGACCCGGTGGACCAACCTCCGTGGAGCGCAGCGCCCCGCGACGCCGAGGACCAGCCCACGCAAAGCGTCGGGCCGAACGACTCGGTGGAGCTCCCCACGCAAAGCGTCGGGCCAAACGACGCCACCCAACACGCAGGGCCCCGCGACGCCGCCGAGCCCGCCACGGAGAGTCCCGGCGATCCCGACGAACCGCCCGCCCGTGCCGGCGCTCCCGGCCCGGAAGGCGAGCAGACCGCGGGCTTCCTCGCGGTCGTCGACGCGATGCTCTCCGGCGTCGAATCGACCGCGAGCGACGGCAGCGCGACGAAGGTCCCCGACGATCGCGGCACGCTGCCGCTGGCCGGGGTCGACACCAACCTGTTCCGCGGCTTCGAGCTCCTCGGTCCGAACAGGGCGGTGCAGCGTTGCCTGCAGCGACCGGTTGTGCTGACCAGCTCGACGGTGTGGCCGGACATCCGGCGCCAGGCCCGCCTGCAGGGGCGCCTCGAGCACCCGAACATCGTCCCCGTGCACGTGCTCGAGCGGGCGGACGCGGGCGGCGAGCTCCTCCTCGCCCTCGGCGCGGCCGGGGACCGGAGCTGGGAGGAGCGGCTGGCGGAAGCGCCCGACGCCCGCGAAGAGCACCTGCGCACGCTCCTGCAGCTGTGCCAGGGGGTCGCGTACGCCCACAGCAAAGGGGTGGTCCACCGCGACCTCGAGCCCTCCCACGTCCGGCTCGGCGACTTCGGCGAGGTGCGCCTGGCCGGCTGGGCCCACGCCCGCGAGGCGACGGAGTCCGCCGCCGTCGGCCACGACATACGGCGGCTCGGCGAGCTGCTCGTCCGCATCGCGTGCGGGGCGCCGTCGGCTTCCCTCGCGCAGGTCCGCGAACCAGGGCTGCGGGAGATCTGTCGCCGCGCGCTCGACCGCTCCGGCGCCGGCTTCCCCGATGTCGCGAGCTTCCGCACCGCCCTCGAGGAGCATCTACGCCAGCGCGAGTGCCGGGCCTGCTGTGAGGCGGCCGAGGCCAGCTTGCGCGCGGCGAACGCCGCCGCGGGACAGGCGCTGCAGCCGCGCGGCGCGCTGTACGCCGGCTTTGCCCGCGCCCTGGCGGGCTTCGAGCAGGCGCTCCTGCTCGAGCCGCGGGACGCGCAGGCCGAGGCCGGTCTGGCGCGAGGCCGGCAGGACTTTGCCCGGGCCGCCCTCGCGCGCGGGGACCTGCTGCTCGCGGAGCAGCAGCTCGTGCCGCTCGGCGCCGACGGCGAAGAGCTGCGCGGCGAGGTCCGCGCCGCCCGCCGGGCGCACGGGCTGCGCAAGCGGACCCGGCGTCGGCTGCGGGCCACGCTCGCAGCGCTGGTCGCGCTCCTCGTGCTCGGCACCCTGGCCTGGGCCGGGCAGCTCGAACGCGACCGGCGCGCCCGGGCCGCGGCGAACGACAGCCTCCGGGTCGAGCTCGACCGGCTCGCCTCCGAGCGGGACCGGTCCCGCCGAGCGCTGGACAGCGCCCGGCAGGAGAAGGCCGCGGCGGAGCGCTCCGAGGCCGTCGCGGACCTCGCCCGCGGCCACGTCCACGAGCTCTTGTGGGAGATGCAGCTCGAGATCCGGAACCAGCTGCGGCTGGTCGGCAACACGGCGGTGTTGAACGAGACCTTCCAGGAGCTGCTCGCGGTGCTCGAGAGCGAGGGCGGCGGGAGCGTCGATCGCGAGACGCGGCTCGCGGCCTGGTCGAACCTGACCAACTTCCAGTACCTGTCGGGACAGCTCGACGAAGCCCGGCGCAACGCCACCCGCACCCTCGAGCTGGCGCGCGCCCTGGCCGAGGTCGAGCCCCACCCGGGCGGCTGGGCGATCCTCGCGGTGGTGCTGATCCAGTGCGCAGGACTGGAGACGGCCTGGGGTGAGTCCGAGGCGGCGATCGCCCTGTACACCGAGAGCCTCGCCCTGCTCGAGCGGGCCAACGCCGAGAGCCCCGGCCCCGGATCCTTCGACGCCGCCGTCCAGGCGGCGATGGGCCTCGCTGTCGAGCTCGCCCATCTCGGGCGGCAGGACGAGGCACGGGGCGCCCTCGAGCAGGCCGTCGCGCTGGGGACCGACTTGCACGCCCGCTTCCCGGGCCTGCTGCGCGAGAAGGAGCTGCGCGCCCGGCTCGCATTGAGCGAGCACTTCGCCGTCCGCGATCCCGCCCGCTCCGCCGCCCTGCTCGCCGAGGTCCTCGACGGGGTCGCCGACGCCCGCGCGCGCTTCGCCGGGCGGGTCGAGGTCCGCGACCTCGAGCACGAGCTCGCCCGGCGGCTGGCCGACGAGGCGCTGCGCGCCGGGCGCAAGGAGGAGGGCTGGCAGCACCTGCGGGACGCCCTGGAGCACGCCGCCTGGCTGCTCGCCCGCGACCCCGGGCGCGTGCGGCTGCGGGCGAAGCGCATCGAGACCCTGCGCCGCTACGCCTGGGAGCTCGGGGATGAGGGCCGGCTGCCGGAGGCGGAGGAGGTCCTGCGCGAGGCCCGCGCCGAGGCCGCGACCATCCTCTCCCTCGCCCCCGGACGTCTGTCCGCGATCGCCCTGGCCGCGCGGATCGAGGGCGAGCTCGCCGGCGTCGCCCTGCGCTCCGGGCGCCTCGACGAGGCCCTGGCGTTGGTCGAGGGCGGGCGGGAGGCCCTGCGCGGAGCGTTGGACAAGGACGCGAGGCGGCTGAACACCCGGCTCGCCCTGACCGCGTTGATGCGCCAGCGCGCCGAGCTGTTGCGGCTGTTCGGGGATGCCGAGGGAGCCGCCGCCGAGCTGCGGGAGGCCCTCGACTGGCTCGAGCCGGACCTCGGCCAGGGCGTCGAGCACAGCGCGCTGCTCTACCACGCCGCCAACCTGACCGCCGACCTCGCGGGGCTCGAGGGCGGGCGTCGCCGTCCGCGGACCGAGCTCGCCTTGCGCGAGCAGGCCGACGCCCTGTTCCAGCGCCTGCTCGCGCTGGTGCCGGAGTACCTCCAGGCGCGGCGGGAGGCCCGGAGCAACCGGATCGCGTCCGCCGAGGCCCTGCGCGCGAGCGGGCGCCCCGACGTCGCGCTCGACCGGTTCCTCGCCTGCGGCGAAGAGCTCAGGGGAAGCGACGCCGGGCCCGACGAGCACTACCAGCAGCAGCGTGGTCTCGCGCGCTGTCTGGTCGGCCTCGGCCAGCTGCCCGAGGCGCTCGAGGCCTACGACCGCGCCCTCGCCTTCCTCGCCGCCGCCGCCCTTGCCCGCCCCGGGCTCCAGTTCCTGCGAGACGGCCAGCTCGCGACCCGCACCGAGCGCGCCGAGCTGCTCCTCGAGCTCGGCCGCGACGAGGACGCGATCGCCGAGCTCGAGCGCTGCGTAGACCTGCGGCGGGAGATCCTCGACGAACGTGGGGATCCTCTCGCCCAGGCCTCGCTCGGCCACGTCCTCGGCCAGCTCTCCCTGCAGTACGAGAACCTCGCCCGCGACGCCGACGCCTTGCGCGCGGCGGCGGAGTCCGCCGCGATCCACCGCGCGTTGGTCGAGGGCCGGCCGACGCGCTCGAGCTGGTGGAACCTCTCGCGGGCCTGTGAGACCGCCGCCCGCGCCCTGTGGAACCTCGGCCGTCCCGCCGAGGCCCTGCTCTACGCCGAGGAGGCGACGGAGGCCGCGGGCCGCGGCGGAGCCGGAACGGACGACCCGCGCTGGCTCGATCAGCGGCTGTGGGCCCTCGCCCTGCGCGCCGGCCTGGACCGGGAGCTCGCGTCCGAGCGCGCGGTGCCGAGCTTCGTCGCGCTGTGCGCCGGCCTCGACACCCTGTGGCGCGAGACCGGCGACGCCGATGTGCTGCGGCGCTGGTGTGAGGCCAGCCTCGAGCTCGTCGACCTCGACGACGCCGAGGGCCGCCGCGCCGAGGCCCGGACCCGGCTCGAGGCCCTGCATGCACGCTCGGCCCTGCGCGCCTTCACCGACCCCGACAACGCCGGCGGCCACGGTGACGTGCTCGCCCAGGTCGCGCGGCGGCTCGGAGGATGGGGCGACGCGGACGCGGCGCTGGCCGTCAGCGAAGAGTGCCTGGAGGCGCGCGAACGCTGGGCGGCGCCCTACCCCGACGACCCGCTCTCGCTACGCGTCCTCGCCCGCACCCGCTGCGAGCTCGGGGCCGCCCTCGTCGACGCCGGGCGCGATCCGCGGACGCAGCTCGAGCGCGCCCGCGAAGAGCTCGCCGCGCTGCGCGCCGCGCTTCCCGATGATGCCGATGCCGCCTTCCAGGAGGCGGAAGCGTGGCGGGTCGAGGCGGTCTGGCACCGGTCCCAGGGGGAGCTCGACGCCGCCGCCCGGGCCTTCCTCGCCCGCGCCGCCGCCGGCGCACGCCTGCCTGAGGAGCCCGAGCGCGCGCTGCTCCGGGCTGGCGCCCTCCGCGAGGCCGCGGACTGCTTCCCGGGCGAGGCCGCCGAAGCGCGCGAGCACCGCGACGCGGCGCGGGCCCTGCTCGAGGAGGCGCTCCGCCGCTGGCCGGATGCGCGCCTGCGGGAGCAGCTGGAGGCGTGGGAATAGGCGCTCAGCGCCGCGCCGAGGCCGCCGCGAGCTCGGCGAGGGCGCGGTCGACCGCCTCTTCGTCCGGGTCCCGGTCCAGGGGCCGGCGGGCGGTGAACACGAGGCGGCCGTCGGAGAGGTCGACCTCCTGCCAGGTCACGACGACGCCGCCCGGGTTCTCGGTGTTCGCGGCGAGGCTGACGCGGACCCCCACAGCGGGGCCCATCAGCTGGCCGAGGTCGCCCTCGTCCAGGCTCTCCATCAGCCGCGCCCGCACGTCGCGGGGCGCGAGCACGGCCTTCTTGCGCGTCAGCAGCAGGCGGGCTTCGACCATGCAGCCGAGCTGCCCGTGCAGAGCGTCGAGCGCTGGCGCGGCGGCGACGGCGTCGGCGGAGATCTCGCTGGACAGCACGGCGAGCCGTGGGCCGTCCGCGTCGAGAACGCCCCAGCCGCGCGTCGACTCGGCGAAGGCCCGGGCGCCCTCGTCGACGATGAAGGGGATCCCCGGCTTGTCGAGGGCGGACCTGGTGTACGACAGCGTGACGAGCCGACCCGTCGGGTACTCGAGGAGCCGTCCGCGGAGCTCGACTTCGGAGGGGGTGAGCACGACGGCCTCGAGGTCGAGCAGCAGGCGCGGGTCGAGCCCGCTGTGCGGCCGCACGAGCTGCAGGCCGGCGTGGGCCAGCTTCCAGCGGCAGGCGTCGTCCAGGGCTTCGACCGCCGCGGGGTCGGCGTCGGCTGGCGCGTGCACGCCGACGAACACGATCGGGCCCGTGATCGTAGGGACCGCGGGGTCGGCGGACGGCGTGGGGGGCCCGCTCTGGCAGCCGAGGGCGCAGAGCAGGGCGAGGGTGCAAAGAGAACGCAAGGGAGCTCCTCCCGGATGGTGTCCGGGAGCGGGGCAACAACTCCCGTGCCGCGTCGGATCCTCGCCGCGATCGGCGCCCCCGCGTCTTCCTCTACACCGGGGGTCTACCGGCGTGCCGGATGTGGCGCAGACCTCGCGTCCGAGGCGGTCCGTCAGCGCAGCGCGTGGAAGACCTGCGCGCCGTCCGTGGCGTCGAGGATCTCGACGTAGCGGCCGGCGGACTCGTTGCCGCAGATCACGATCTCTCCGTCGCCGACGTACAGGTTGACCTGGTTCCAGTACTTCGAGTGGGCGATCATGCCGAGGCCCTGCAGCACCACCGACCAGCGCTCCGCCCCGCTGGTCAGGTCGACCGCGACCACCTCGCAGCCCGAGGACATCCGGTGGTAGCGGGGATAGAAGAGGACGTCCCCCACCACGCACCAGGCCGTCTGCGGATGGCCGTCGAGGCGGAAGCGCTCCTCGCCGTCCTCGCGGACCACGTACCGCACGTCGAAAGGACCGCCGGGCTGGGGGGCGAAGGTGTAGTCCCCCGAGACCCGGAAGGGGGCGTCCTCGTGGCCGTCGAGGAAGGCCTCCGCCGGCGGCCGGGTCCACAGCCCCTCGACCACGCGCTCGAGCCGGAAGGCCCGCTCCGGGTCGAGGGGGCGGGCGAGGGCCTCGGCCAGCCACGGAGCGAGCGCGGCCCCGCAGCGCAGCAGCCGCTCTTCCGCCGCGTCGCGCCGGTCGGGCTCCGGCGCGTCGAGGGCGACCAGGCACGACTCCGCGACCGCGCGCAGGCCGCCGGACTCCTCCCCGGCGAAGCGTTGGATCCAGCCGAGCCGGGTGGTCGGGAGCGTGTCGGCGAAGCCCGCGAGGGCGAGCAGGCATAGACAGAGCATCGTGCGCATGGGGACATCCTCCTGCAGCTTGGACGCCGCCGGGGCCCTCATCGTTGCAGATGGACGGCGGCTGGCGCATCATCACCAGAGCTTCGACCGGAGGTTCGCGTGCGGCGTCCCCTGGACGACCGGAGGTCGGTGTGACGCGCATTCTCCTGATCGTGACCGCGTGCGCGTGCGCTCTCTTCGCCATCGGCTGCGCCACCAGCCTCGTGCCGCAGCACGAGGTCCATCTCGATCCGTACAGCGGCACGCACTGCAAGGAGGCGATCCTCGTCGGGAACCGCGACTACGACATGGAGTGGATGCAGGAGTGCGACGAGCCAGACCGCGACGAGGCCGATCCGCCAGAAGAATCGCAACCCCCCGATTCCCCATGTACCTCCCCCCCACCCTGAACCTGCGCACGCGGCTGAGCAACCTCGCCGGCCGTTGGCTGCCCCTGCGCCGCGACGACCTCGACCCGGCGCGGCTGATGGCGGAGGCGCGCCGCCGCACCGGCCTCGAGGACTTCGGCGACGCGGCCTTCCGCCCGGCCCTCGAGCGGCTGCTCGAGGCCTGCGAGCGCGAGGCGCAGCTCAGCCATCTCGGGCGCCGCTTCCTGCGCTGGGAGCTCAGCGTCCGGCTGCAGAACCGGCTGACGATCCACGACTGGCTGCGCCGGCGCCCGGAGATCCTCGCGCAGCCGCTGCCCGCGCCGCTCTTCATTCTCGGCCTGCCGCGCACCGGCACCACGCTGCTGCAGCGCCTGCTCGCCCAGGATCCGGCCACGCGCACCCTGCGCGCCTGGGAGCTGTGGCGCCCGGCGCCGCCGCCAGGGGAGACGCCGGACTCGCGCCCGCGGCGCCTGCGCCGGACCCAGCAGGCCTACCGGCGGATGTTCCTCAGCCCCGCGGGCCTCGAGCGGCTGTTGACGATGCACCCCCACGATGCGACCAGCGTCGACGAGGAATGGCCGCTGTTGCAGAACACCTTCCGGGCCTGGATCTTCGGCTACCAGCACCGCATCCCCTCCTACCGGGTGTGGCTGGAGTGCCAGGACGGGCGCATCGCCTACCGCGAGCTGAGGCGCCAGCTGCAGCTGTTGACCTGGCGCCACGCCCGGCCCCGGCTGGTGCTGAAGTCCCCTTCGCATCTCGCCTCGCTGGCGGCGCTGTTCGCGGTCTTCCCCGGCGCCCGGGCGGTCTGGCTGCACCGTCCGCTCGTGCCGGTCGTCACCTCGGCGAGCCTGCTGACCTTCCTCGCCCGCCGCGAGCGCAGCGACCACGCCACGCCCGCCGCGGTCGGCGCCGAGGTGCTCGCGGTGTGCAAGAGCTACGTGCAGCGGGCCCTGCGGGTGCGGCCGGAGCACGAAGCGCGCGTCTTCGACATCGACTTCCGGCGCCTGGTCCGCACGCCGCTGGCAGTCGTCGAGGAGCTGTACGCCTGGTGGGGGACGCCGCTCTCGCCGGAGGCGCGCAGCGCGATGGAGGCCTGGCTGGCCCGGGAGCATCGCCCCGACCGCGGCCGCCTGCGCCCCTCCCCGGCCGACTTCGGGCTCGACCCGGCCGAGATCCGGGCGACTTTCCCCGCCTACCGGGCGCGCTTCGCGGAGCTGTACCTGCAGCCCGGTGCAAGCGTCCGATCCAGCATTGCGCATCCTGAGGCAGGAGCGGGGTTTACGAGGGTGTCTCACGGAACCCGATGACGCACGTCCCCAAGCCTTCGGCGGGCGGGGGTAAACCCCGCCTCTACATTGGATTCCGACGCACACCACGGGTGATCTCGGACGTGCGGCATGCGAGCCACGCCTCGCTTGGGCTGATGGTCCTATCCGAATGTAGGGGAGGGGTTTATTCCCTCCCGCGAAGCGGGAGAAGGCGTACGTGACTGGACCTCGTGAGACGGTTTTGTGAACCCCTCCCCTGCAGGCAGAGAAACCGGCCTGGATCGAGTCCGTTTCGAAGGCCCATCAGCGCATGCCCAGGGAGTCGAGGAAGCCCCCGACCGCCTCGCGCCACAGCTCCGGGCGGGCGCCGAGCAGCGAGCGGTGGCCGACGCCCTCGAACAGGACCAGCCGGCGGGAGGCCCCGGGCAGCGCGGCGTACACCTCGCGCACCTCGGCCTCCGACACACGCTGGTCGACGGCGCCGTGCAGGAGCAGCGTCGGGCAGCGCACCGCCGCGGCGTACTCCGCCGGGTTGTGGGCGAAGGCGTCGAAGCCGCCGCGCACCCCGCCCCAGAACAGCATCAGCTCGGCGGCGGGGAAGCTCGGCACGCCCATCAGCGCGAAGCGGTTGCGCACGGTGTCGAGCAGGCGGTTGTACGGCGACTCGAGGAGCAGGGCGTCCGGGGCGCTGCCGAGGTGGACCGCGCGCAGCGCCGCCGCCGCGCCCATCGACGTGCCAAAGAGCAGCACCGGGCGCTCCGGCGCGAGGAGGCGGGCGTGATCGAGCGCGGCGGCGACGTCGGCCGCCTCGTCGAAGCCGAGGCTGGTGTGGGAACCGGACGAGCCGCCGCTGCCCCGGAAGTCGAGCAGCAGGCAGGCCAGGCCGAGGCGGCGCAGCTCGCGGGCGACCGGCAGCTGCGAGGCCTTGCTCGCCGCGTAGCCGTGGCACACCACGACGACCGCCGCGTCCGCACCCGCCGGCACCCACCAGGCCTCGAGCGCCGTGCCATCGGCGTCGAGGGCGACGACCTCGAAGGGGAGGCTGTCCGCCGCGGGCGTGCGGTCGTTGGTCGGACGCCGGACCCGCACGCCACGGAGCAGGGTCCAGGCCCGCTCGAGGAGGGAGAGCTGCTCGGCCCGCCTCGGCTTCGGCGCCCCGGGCACGTAGCTGGTCAGCGCGCCGGCGTGGGACCAGGCGAGCAGGTTGAGCGCGACGAAGCCGAGCCCGAGCAGCAGCGCCAGGGTCCGCAGGGGATGCCGGCGGACGGCACGGAGGATGCGTCGGAAGCGACCGGGAGCCTGCGCCATCGGATTCCTCAGTCCGGCCCGGGCCCGAACAGCTCGGCCCAGGCGGGCTCTCCGTGCACGATCTCGAAGACCGGGTCCCCGCCGACCAGCGTCCAGATCTCCTCGAGGGCGGGGTGGGCGTCGACCTCGGCGCGCAGGAGGCGCAGGAAGTCGAAGCTCAGCTCGACGAAGGCCGGGGCGCTCGCGGCGTCGGCCTCCCGCGCGGCGAAGGCGGCGGCGCGCGCGACGCCGACCAGGTCCTTGACGTCGGCCTCGCCGCTCTCGATCACCACCGCCCAGGCCTCGATGGCCGGGACGTAGCGCTCGTTGACGAGGTGGTCCCCGGCGAGCACCCGCCAGTCCGCCGGGCTCTCGGGTGCGATGGCGCCTTCGCGCAGGCGGACCTCGCGGGCGCCCTCCTCGAGCCGCTCCATCGCCGCGTACAGCTCGGGCAGCTGGGCCGCGAAGGGCGGGTGGCGCGCGGCGAGCTCCTCCCCGATCTCGACGGCCCGGCCCATCGAGGCGAAGGCCTCGGCGACCTCGCCGACCCCGAACTCGCCCGCGGCGCGGTGGTAGTACGCCGTCACCCTGTCGGCATGGCCCTGCAGGCGCTCGGCGTCGACGCTGACCTGCTGCTCGGCGATGGCGACGGCCCGCTGGAACAGCCCGAGCGCCTGCGCGAAGTCGCCCGCCTTCAACGTCTGCACGCCGAGCTGGTCGAGGACCTGGAAGTGGTGGGTCAGCATGTCGAGGTCGGCGGCCAGCCCCGGCGGCAGCTCCTCGAAGATCGCGATCGCCTCCTCGAGCCAGCCGCGCACCTCGGGCCCCCCGCTGCCCTGATGGATGCGGGCGAGGGACGCGGCGGCGATCGCGCGCTCGAGCTGCGGCACGAAGCCCGGGTCGAGGGCGGCCAGCTCGGCGGAGCGCTCGTACCAGGCGAAGACCAGCGGCGCGACCTCGTCCGGGCGTCCGAGCTTCTCGGCCCGGGCCGCCTGGTTGCGCAGGCAGCGCAGGAGGGCGAGGGCGTTGTCGAGCTCCGGCCGCTCTTCGGCCAGCGCCGCGAGCTCTGCGCGCGCCTGCTCGAACATCGCCCAGGCTTCGGGACCCTCCTCCTGCACCGCTCGGAGCGCCAGGCTCCTGGCCAGGTCGCTGCGGGTCTGGAAGCTCGGGAGCGCGGCGTGCAGCACCTCGAAGTCGGTGTGGGCGGCGGTCGTCAGGCGCCGCGCTTCGGCGAGCTCGCCGCGGGCGTGGGCGATCTGGCTGAGCTGGCTGGTCGCGACCGCCCGCTCGCGGCGCACGCTGAGCGTATGCGGGTCGATCGCGAGCAGCTCGTCGAGCCTCGTGAGCACGCCCTCGATCTCCTCCCGCGCGGCGATCGCCTGGCCGAGCCCGAACAGCACCCGCGCCCGACGCACCCCCGCGTAGGACAGGTTCCAGCGCGCCGCCCAGTTGCGGGGATCCTCGGCGAGCACCCCCTCGAGCAGGGTCCGCGAGCGGCCGTAGCAGTCGAGCACCGCCTGCCAGTCCCCTTCCCGCTCCCAGATCGCCGCCCGGTCGATCAGCACGTCGGACAGGGCGACCCGCGCCTCGCGCCAGTCCGGCAGGGCCGCGACCAGCGCCTGCAGCCCGCTCTGCGCCTGCTCCGCCAGCTCCCGCGCCTGCAGCCCGTCGCCTTCGGCCAGGGCGACCCGACCGAGCGCGGCGAGGGCCTGCGCCCGCTCGAAGTGCCCCGAGGGATCATCCTCGAGCGCGCCGAGCGACGCCTCGAGCGGCACCAGCACGCGGTCGAGCAGCTCCCGCGCTGCGGAGGTCTCCCCGCGCTCGTGCCGGGCCTCGGCCTCGAAGCGCATCAGCCGGCCCAGCTGACGGCTGACCCCGCGGTGCGTGGGGTCGGCCGCCAGCACGGGTTTCAGCAGCGTCCGCCCCTCGACGCAGTGCTCGATGACCTCCTGGGAGGCGCCCTGCAGCAGCCGGATCTGGGCGCGGATCTCCAGGGCCGTGGCGAGCTCGAGCCGGAAGCCGACGTTGTCCGGGTCGAGCCCGAACAGCGTGCGGCCCGCGAGGACGCCCTTGGCGAGGGCTTCGTGGGCCGCGGACATCTCCCCGAGGGCGCGGCACACGCTGCCCTCCAGCCGCGCGATGCGCCCGACCAGACGCAACAGCTCGGGGCGCCCGGTGATCGGCCCGCGCAGCGCCTCGACCTCGGCCAGGGCCGCGTGGATGACCGCGCGGGTCGCCGCGAGGTCGGCGTTGTCGCGCAGCACCCGCGCGAGGTCGAACAGGGCGCTCGCGTGCGCGAAGCGCCGGGTCTGCTCGTCCGGATGCCGGCCCGCCAGCATCGCGAGGCGCTCGACCGCGAGGCGCAGGGTACGCTCGGCCTCGGCGCCGTCCTGGCGCCGCTCGGCGAGGTCGGCCGCCGTCCGCCAGAGCTCGGCCTGCAGGGAGAGGAAGTCCTCGTCGTCGGGCGCATCTTCGAGCCGCGCGGCGCACAGCTCGAGCGCCTCGGCGCAGTGCGCGCGCGCTTCCTCCGCCACTCCCCGCGCCGTCGCGACGCGGCACAGCAGCTGCAGTCCCTCGCACAGCTTGTAGCGCGCCGCGACCCCGAGGGCAGGATCGTCCAGGTGCGTGCGGAACAAACCGAGCGCCTCGCGCAGCTCGGCCTCGGCGCCGGCGAGGTCGCCCTCGACCTCGAAGCGCAGGTCGCCGACCAGCAGCCGCGCCTCGGCGCTGCCGAAGGACACGCGGTCGGCCGCGACCTGGGCGTCCCGCAGGGCCTCCCAGCTGACCAGCGCCCGGCGCAGCACCCGCTGGGCCGCCGCTCGCGACGGCGCGGTCTGCAGCTCGCCCATCAGCTCCTCGCGCACCTCGTAG
>JAUIEM010000293.1 GCA_030428695.1 bacterium | reverse complement strand
CCTTGGAATCCGCCAAGATCTGTGAGGGGGCTCCCGCCTTTCCCTTCTTAGATCTCGGTCAGAATGGGCTCGTTCCCCCTCAAAGAGCGTGGACGGTCATATTCAGAGGGGTGAATCGTTGTGTCAGGTCAGTCGAGGCTGAGGACGAAGGCCTTCCAGGCTTCCTCGATCTCGTGCATCGGCTTGTCGAAGATCTCCTCGAAGGTGGAGACGCCTTCGTAGGTGCCGTTCTGGACGCGGGTGAAGTAGTCCTTGAAGCGCTCGCGGCCGTCGGTGGTGCCGTGGACGAAGAAGTAGATCAGGGCCCAGCCGTGGGCGTAGTGGAAGCCGGTGAACTGGTACTGCTCGAGGCGGATCAGCTCCTGCAGCGAGGTGTGGGCGTCGACCCGCACCGCCCGCTTGAGGGAGTTGAGCCGTTCGCGGGGGATCACGCCGGTCTTCAGCTTGCGGCCGCGGATCTCGCTCGCCTCGAAGTAGACGGCCAGGCCTTCGATGAACCAGGTCTTGGCGCCCCACATGTTGTCGCCGAGCACCAGGCCCTGGAACTGGTGGGTGCCTTCGTGGAACAGCACCTCGAGCACGCTCAGGCCGCGCAGGCCGCCGTGGAAGCCGACGATCTTGCCGCCGTCGTAGAAGCCACCGACGTTCGGGCCCATGCCGGTCAGGCTCATGAACTGCTGCTGGTCGGCGTAGAGCAGGACCGGGAAGGCCTGCCGGGGCGCCTCGTGGTACTGGAAGATGTCGCAGTAGTTGTCGTACATGAGGTCCATGGCCTGGGCGTAGTCCTCGGTCGTGTCGATGTCGCCGTTGGTGTAGAAGTCGTAGTACTTCGAGCAGAAGGTGGCCTCCCACTCGTAGCCGCCCGGGTCGACGGTGCCGAGCAGCGCGGTCCGCGCCGCGGGGCTGAGCAGGGTCGGGAAGCGGGCGGCCTCGCCGGTGAACAGCGCGGCGAGCTGGTCGCGCTGCAGCGAGGCGTACTCGTCATAGCCTTCCTCGTCGAGCCAGACGATCAGCTCGACCAGCGCGTCGCCGCACTCCTGGAGGGCCTCGAGGCGCTCTTCGGGGTAGTCCTCGGCGAAGTCGTCGCGCACGTCGGTCGGCTCTTCAGCGGCGACCTCTTCGAGCTCGCGGCTCAGCTTCTTGTCGGCCGGGACCAGCTCGAGACCGAGCTCGAGCCAGACCGCCGCCTCGTCATAGGCGCGGTTCTTCGCGCAGAACCTACCGAGCTTCAAGAGCTCCTTGGCGGCGTCCTTGTAGGCACGATCCTGCTTGCTCTGGACCTTGCGAGGCACCTCCGCCAGCAGCGGGCTGGCGCCGAAGCTGACGAGGAGGAGAAGGGCGAGCAGGTGACGTGTGGTCGGCATGTGTATGGTTCCCCCGGATCGCGGTCTGACACGGGGAGACGGTGCGAATGCCGTGCCAGTTCGGGTCGCGACCGGAGAACATTCCCACAAAGTGCTACTTTCCAGCAACTTACGGCGACACACCGAATAGAGGCCGACGCCCCTCCGTCCGTGTGATCGCGGCGTCCGTCACCCCGGCGTGGGGACTGCGCACCTCGATTTTCCAGGGGTTCGCGGGGAAGTGGCCGGGGGACGGATGGCGTATGAGGTCATACGTTGGAAAAGGGCTTGAACTCGAAAGGGCGATCGCTATCCTTGGTGCGGCGACGGAGTGTAGCGTAGCTTGGTAGCGCGTCTGACTGGGGGTCAGAAGGTCGTTGGTTCGAATCCAATCACTCCGATGCTTTGATCCACACGACCCCGGGCATTCGTCCGGGGTCGTTGCTTTTAACGGTTTTGAAGGACGCCGTCGATGAAACAGATCGTGCTGCGCAACGCCTGCGAGGCACCTCCTCCGCACCCCCCGCCGGTCCTGTTGGGCGGGCTGTTGGTGTACAACGACTATGGAACCGGGGTACGGGCCATCGACCTGCGCGAAGGGAGCCTGCTCTACCGGGAAGAACGAGGACAGGCGGCGCTCGTCTCGCCCCGCTTCCTGCGCGCGGGGGAGCGGATCTTCTTCCAGCGCACAGGGCAGCTCGTCGCGGTCTCGCTGACCCACGGCGTGGAGATGGTCGAAGAGCCCGGTCGGTTGGTCGCGGCTTCCCCTGCTGGCCGCGCGGTCGAGATCGAGCGGCCTTTTGCGAGCAGGGTCCTGTACCGTTGGCCGGAGTGGACGCCGATCGTCGAAGCGAAGGAGGGCCAGGACGGGGCACTGTTCGCTGCCAGGCGAGCCGAGCTGTTCGCGGCGGCGACCGGACAGGAGAGGGGTTTCCAGGGAGTCGTGCCAGCGGACGAGTCCCTGCTCGGGTGGGCGGACGGTGGCTGCGTGACCCAGCCCCAGGGAAGCAGCGACCTGCACGTCTGGCTCGACGGAGAGCCGGAGGAAGAGGCCCGCCTCATCGATGTCGCCTCCCTGCTCGAGGGCACGCCCCTGGTCGACTTCGCCGCGCTGCGACGCCGGGTCGCCGCGCTGTGGCCCGCGAGCGAGCCGCTGTGGCTGGACTGCCTGTGCCGGGAAGAGCCCGGGCTGTGGTGCCTGGTCGACCGCGTCGCGCAGGTCCGCGAGGCGGCCTGGCGCGACCACGGCCTCGGCGGCCAGCACCCCTACACGCCCATCCTGTCCGTGCACTTCAGCCCGGAACGCGCGACGAGCGCGGCGCTGCGGCTCAGCGGAGAGCGGGTCGCAGAGCTCTCCCTCGCGGGGCTGCTCGAGCTGCTGAAGCAGGTCTCCTTCCACCTGTACCTGCGCCGGCTCGGCGAGGGGAGCCAGGAGGAAGCCGTGGAGGCCCTGCGCGCCTGGTGTGCGGCGGAGATCGACCTGCAGATCCCGGGATCGTCCCCCCTCGGTCGGCTGGCTCCACTCCCCCTGCAACGGCTGCTGGAAGAGCTCTCGCTCCCCCTGTACCAGCCGGTCGCCGTGCCTGTGCTCTTCGGGGAGCCCGCCCCCCGGCTGCCGCGCAGCGGTCCCGCTCGGGGGCTTCGCGCCGCGGGGCTGGAGCCCTTTGCCTCCGTCTGTGCCCGGGTGCAGGCGAGTCAGGAGGAGGGCTGGGTGCTCGTTGTAGAGGGAGCGCCGGTCGCTGCTGCCTTCGCCCGGCAGGTGGTGGAAGCGGAGAGCCGGCGGCGCAGACGGGAGCACATGCGCGAGGTCCTCGACCGGCCCGGCGCCGTCGGCAAGGTCCTGCAGTGGTCCGGTGATGCGAAGCTCACGCACGAGCGGCTGCGGACGCAGCTGAACGGCATCTTCGCAGCGGAGCGGCAGTGGGAGCTCAGCTCCTCCCTGGTTCCCGCGGGGACGACCGACAAGCAGCTCCGGAGGCTCTTCCGCCGCTACGGTCACATTCTGGGGAGCAGCAACGAGCTCCCGCACAGCTCCATCTGCAGGGTTCCGTTGGTCCTTCAGCCAGTGGATTCATGACGAACGGCGCGCGCGGGCCACTCCTGGGAGGAAGGATCATGAAGCCGGTGAAGATCTCGACCAACCATCGCATCGCCGCGGGGCTGCTCGGCGGCCTCACGTTGCTGATGGCCTGGCTGCAGCTCAATGACCCCGACCCCGCCCTGTGGGTGGCGATGTACTGCTTCCTCGGCCTGAACAGCGTGCTCGGCGCGGCCTGGGGGGTCGTGCGCAGCGCCGCCCTGGCCGGCCTGGTGCTCGCCGCGGGCTGGGCCCTGTGGCTGGTGCCGGGGGTCGTCGAGCTGTTCGCGGAGCATCCCGCCGGCGATCTCTTCACCGGCATGAGCCCCGACCGCCCCTACGTGGAGCAGGCGCGCGAGTGCCTCGGCCTCCTGATCGGCGCCCTGACCATGGTGCAGCTGCTGGTCGCGGCGCGCCGACCGGCCCCTTCCGCGGACGCCCAGGCCTAGGCTTGCCCGGCTTCCCTACGGCTCCAGCGCCTCGAGCAGACCGCGGCTCAGCTGCTCGATGTCCCGCCGCGCCGGGTTGCCGGGAGGGAGCGCCTCGAGCGCTTCGAGGGACGCGCCGATCAGCGCCCGGGCCTGCTCGACCTCACCGAGGTGGGCCTGGCAGCGGCCGAGGTTGAACAGCAGGCCTGCGCGGATCTGCGTCTCGACGGGTCCGCGGGCGTCGAGCCGCTCCAGCCGCTCGAGTGCGTCGCGGTAGACCCCGGCCTCCGCGGCCCTGTCGCCGTGTCCGCGCTGGAAGGCCGCGAAGCGGTCGTTCACGCTGCCCCAGGACGTCAGCTCGATCACGCCCTCCTCGAACAGGACATCGGCGGCCTCCACCGCGCGCTCGAAGCAGCGTTCGGCCGCCTCGACGCGCCCGTCGGCGGCGAGATGGTCGGCCAGGAGGATCGCCGCCCGCACCACCAGCTGCAGTCCGACCGCGCCGCTGCGCTCGACCGCGGCTTCGGCGTCGGCGAGGCCGCCCCGCAGGCTGGTCTCGGCGAGCTCCCGCCGGCCGAGCCGGGCGGCCGCGGAGGCGCGGCCGTGCTGCGCCGCTCCCCTCCGAAACAGGAGCCCCGGGTCCTGCGCGCCGCCGGCGATCAGCCCGTCGAGCAGGGCGATCGTCTGCTCGTAGTCCGCGAGGGCCTCGTCGCTCCGTCCGAGCCCTGCCCGGACCTCACCGAGATAGAAACACAGGTCCGCGGCGAGGTCGTCCCGCTGTGTTTCCGGCACCACGACCCCGGCGCGAGGCGGGGAAGAGCCGGGGTCGCGGGAGAGGTCGACCTCGCGGAGCGCCTCGCGGAGGCGGTCCTCGGCGACCTGCAGCTCTCCGCGGAGCAGGGCGATCCGGCCGCGGTCGCACAGCTGGACCGCGAGCCGGAACGCCGCCGTCGGCCCTCCCCCGGCCTCCAGCTTGTCTCTCCACAGCGCCTCGCCGCGCGCGAAGGCGGCGTCGGCTGCCTGCAGCGCCCCGCGGGTCTCTTCGTAGAGGCCGAGGTTCTGCAGCGCTTCGGCGAGGTGCTCGTGGAACACGGAGTCGACGGGTTGCAGCCGGACCAGCGCCTCCCCGGCCGCGACCGCCGTCGTCTGCAGCTCGATCGCCTCGTCGAGGCGTCCGAGCGCGGCCGAGACCCCGGCGAGCGCCGCCGTCGTCTCGGCCACCCGGAAGTGCAGCCCCGTGTCGTCGGGATCCTCCGCGGCCCGCTCCTGCCAGAACTCCAGGCACTCCAGCAGCAAAGGCTGGGCTTCGGCGGCGCGCCCGGTTTCGCGCTTGTTGTTCGCATACCGCGCGAGGTACTCGAACCACTTGATCGCCCGGCTGACATCGTCCGGGTCGGCCTTGCGGAAGGCGTCGAGCAGCTCGAGCGCGGCTTCGAGCCACGGCTCCGCTTCCGCATGCTGCCCCCGCGCCGTCAGGATCGAAGCGAGCACCCCCAGGGGATAGCTGCGGACCGCGGTCTCGGCAGGGACCTCGAGCGCGAGCGCCTGGCGGACGACGGCCTCCGCGCGGTCGAGCTCGTGTCGCTCGACCAGGACCTGGCCTATGTCGGTGAGGAGGATCAGGAAAGGCTCGGTGTCGATGGTCTTTCCGCCGAGCCCGCCGATCCGGTCGATGCTCGCGAGCGCCCCCTCGTAGCACGCCAGCGCCTCGTCGGGACGGCCGAGGCGCTCGTGCAGCCGGGCCAGCGCACGGTCGACGCGGACGGACTGGAGGAGGAGATCGACGGTGTCCGCCGTGCCGCGCGCGGCCAGCTCCTCGAGCAGGGCGGCGGCGGCCTCGTACTCGCGCTGGGCTCGCTCGTGGTCGTTCTCGAAGAAGAGGGACACGTTGCCGAGCTCGAGGACGGCCCGGACCGTCAAGCGCGACACGCGGTCGTGCGCGTGGTCGGTGTCGCGGAGGGCACCCAGTCCGGCGCGGGCAACGCGCAGAAGCTCGCGGGAGAGGCGCCGGCTCGCCCCGTCCGGCTCGGTCTGCATCCGCACCTGGACGGCGTACAACAGCTCGTTGAGCGTGTCCTCGGCGATCTCGCCGCGCTGCTCGGCCCAGGCGCGCTCGACGGCCTCCTTCTGCCGGGCTTGCAAGGCGTTGTCACGGGCGCGCTCGGCGTCCTCTTTGGCGAGGCGGATCTCCCGGTTCAGCTCGCTCTCGGCCAGCAGCGCGACGACCAGCCCACAGACGATGAACGTCAGCGCCGCGATCAGCAGCCGGCGCGTCGTCCGGGCGCGGCGCGCGGCCCGGCGCTTCGCCTGCCCGGCGGCGCGGATGTCCGCGGCGAGCGCCTCGACCCGGCGCGCCAGGTGTTCGGGCCCTTCCCCGGCCTCGACCTTCGCCAGCTGCGCCGAGGCCAGCGCGAGGTCTCCGCGGCGCAGGGCCGCCGCCGCGAAGGCGGCGCGGGCGTCCGGCTCACCGCGTCGGGCGACGGGGTTCGCGTCCCACAACAGCCGCGCCTGGCGGAAGCCGGCGACGGCCTGGGCGAAGCTCTCGTAGAGCTCCGGGTCGCCGCTCCCGGATACGCAGGCGCGCAGCTGTTCCTCCGCGGCCGCGGCCACCTCGAGGCTGTGGCGGTGGCGGAGGAAGCTCTGGATCGCCTCGCGGAAGGCCGCCGCGCTCGGGCAGCGCGCCTTCGGCTCGGCCGCCAGCGCCTGCTCGCACAGGGCCCGCAGCTCGGCGGGAGCGCCGGGCTCCAGCGGCCGGCAGAATCCCTCCGAGGCCTCGACGACGGTGCGGACGAGCCCCTTCCCGCCGCGCGGTGGGCGGCCGCAGAGCAGCTCGTAGAGGATCGCCCCGAGCAGATAGACGTCGGTCCACGGTCCGACCCGCTTCCCTTCCCCGCGCGCGAGCTCGGGCGGCATGTAGCTCGGTGTGCCGAGCAGCCCGCGGATGCTCGTGCGCTCGGGGATGCGCGAGCTCTCCGGTCGCGGGCGGAAGCTGACCGCCAGCCCCCAGTCGACGACGAGGACCTCACCGAAGGACCCGAGCATCACGTTCGCCGGCTTGAGGTCGTTGTGGACGATCCCGCGGCTGTGGGCGAGCTCGACGGCGTGGCAGACCTGGATCAGGGTCTCGAGCTCCCGGCTCAGGTCGCCTGCCCCGTCCCGGCGCGCGGCGAGTCGCTCGCTCCAGGTCTGGCCGGCGACGCGGCGCATGGTCAGGAAGGTCTCGCCCGAGGCGGCGACGCCGAGCCCGTGGACGGCGACGATGTTCGGATGGTCGAGGCTGCCGAGGCACAGCGCTTCGGCGACGAAGCGGTCGCGGTCCCCCGCGCGGTCCGTCCGCAGGACCTTGACGGCCACGCGCCGCTCGAGGCTCTTCTGCTCGGCCTCGAACACGACGCCCATGCCTCCCTGCCCGATGATGCGGACCGGGTCGAAGCGGTCCTCCGCCGTGAGGCCCGCGGGGGGGACCGCCTGCCCGGGGTCCCGAGCGCGGGGCTTGCAGGTGTCGTCTTCCCCGTGGCTGTCGAGGTCGTCGACGACCACGGTCAACAGCGTCTCGGCCTGTGACGCGGCCAGGGGCGGCCCGTTGGGTTCCTCCGGCGGCGCCGGCAGCGGGCCCCGGACGGTGTCTGCGGTCTCCATCGAGCCTCCGGCGCTGGTGGTGGAACAGGGCGAGCCTGCCTCCACCACCATGACGGGAAGGACGCCGGCGTGCGAGCGCGAGCTGCAGGCACGTGCACTTTTCGCAGAAAAACGCAACCACATAGTTGCATTTTGTTACTGACCGCCTACCCTATTCGCAACCAGGAGGTTGCACAATGAACGCGATGGACCAGGACCGGATCGAGAAGATCGTCGACCTCGCCGCGCCGGTCTCACGGGTGTGGCGAGCGCTCACCGACCACGAGGAGTTCGGACAGTGGTTCCGGGTGCGCCTGGACGGCCCCTTCCAGGTCGGCAAGACGACCACCGGCCAGATCACCTTCCCCGGCCACGAGCACGTGCGGTGGGAGTCGGTGACCGAGCGCATCGAGCCCGAGCGGCTGTTCGTCTTCTCCTGGCCGCCCGCGGCCGTCGACCCCGACACCGCCTACGGCGACGACGCGAAGGTGCTCGTCGAGTTCCGCCTGCAGCCGAGCGAGCGCGGGACGCGCCTGACGATCACCGAGTCGGGCTTCCTGCAGTTCCCCGACAAGAAACGGCTGGAGGTGCTCCGCTCCAACAGACAGGGCTGGGACATCCAGGCCGGCAACGTGGCCGCCCATGTCGCGGGCTGACAGCAGCCCGCCCCCCGCGCCGGTGTTCGCGGCGCTCGGCAGCGCCACCCGCCTCGCGCTCGTGTCGCGCCTGAGCGACGGCAGGCAGCACTCCATCACCGCGCTGACCGAGGGGCTGGACCTGTCCCGCCAGGCGGTCACCAAGCACCTGCAGGTGCTGCAGCACGCGGGCATCGTCCGGAGCCAGCGTGTCGGCCGGGAGAGCCGCTTCACCATCCGCACCGGCCCGCTGACCCGCGCGAAGGACTACCTCGTCCGGGTCTCCGAGCAGTGGGACCAGGCGATCGCGCGCTTGCGGGCAGTCGTCGAGGAGCCCGGAGCGGGGCGCGGCGACGCTACTTCTCCATCACCCCCGCCTTGATCAGCCGTCGCGCCCCCTCGCGGAAGCTGAGCCCGTCGGGCAGCCCGGTTGCGCGCGGGTCGCATCGTACCCCCCCGGGGCCATGGTGCAAGGCGGACCGACGGGTGGGCACGGGAGGCGCCGCGAGGTATTCTGCATCGACCACGCGCCCTCCGGAGGTTCCGATGCGCCCCCTCATCCTGCTCGTCCTGTGCGCCGCCCTCGCCGGCCAGGAAGAGCTGCCCGGCCGCTTCGCCGGCGACAACATCATCGTCGGCATGGAGTACGTCGTCTTCAACAGCGAGCGCTTCGTGCGAAGCTCCGCGGAGGCCTTCGCGACGACCGGCATGACCGGCATGAAGCACTACGTCGAGGCGGTCGACTGGGGCAGCATGCAGAAGGGTCCGCGCCGCGCGATCGACTTCGAGAAGCTCGACTGGTTCGTGCGCGAGTACCAGCGCTGCGGCTTCACCGACCTGACGATCAGCCTGAAGTCGCACAGCGGCTGGGCCTCGAAGGACATCACCGCGGTCCTCGGCAAGCACACCCTCGGCTCGAACCCGACCCCGAAGCCCGAGTACATGTCCCACTACGAGCGCTGGGTCGAGGCGGTGGTCGAGCGCTACGACGGCGACGGCACCGACGACCTGCCGGAGCTGCGCTGGCCGGTGCGCTTCTTCGAGATCGGCAACGAATTCTCCTCGTTCGAGCCGGAGCCGGTCGCCGACTACCTGACCATGCTCGAGCACGCCTACGCCGCCGCCCATCGCGCGAACCCCGAGGTGCGGGTCGCCCACGCCGCTTTCCTGATCGCCCCGGTCGACATGGACGTCGACGATCCGTCGGAGTACGACGAGCGCTGGGCGACGACCTTCCGCAAAGACACCCACCACGACCTCGCGGACATGCGCGCGATCCTCGACCGCCCCGCGCTCTTCGACGTGCTCAACGTCCACAACCTCGGCGACCCCTACGAGATCGAGGACATCGTGCGCTGGCTGGAGTACGAGACGGGCGAACGCGGCTATACGAAGCCGCTGATCATCAGCGACACGATCCCGACCTCCTACATTGGATGGGGCTCCGCCGTCGACCCCGACGGCCCGCGGAATGTGATCGGCGTGCTCGGGCGTCCCGCGACCGAGGCCGACCGGCCCCGGCTGGCCCGGTTCTTCCGCGCGCTGATCGACGCCGACCCCGAGACTCTCGCCTGGACCCGGGGCTTCGTCGCCGCCGACCACGTGCAGCGCACGGTGATCGCCGCCGAGCAGGGCGTGCGGCTGATCAACCTCGCCTTCGTCGGCGACATCGTGCACGCGACCTGGAAGATGTTCCGGGCCGGGGCCGGCATCTCCGCCTGGGGCGGGGCGCTGCGGGGGAACCTGGGGAACGGCCGCATCCACGAGCGGTACCCGGCCTTCTACGCGGTCGGGCAGCTGATGGGCCACGTGGCGGGCTATACAGCGATCCGCCGCCTGCCGCAGGCCGACGAGCGGGCGCGGGTCTACGAGGTCAGCCACCCGGGCGGCCGCTTCTGGATCGCCTGGCGGAACCCTTCGATGGCGCTCCTGCCCGAGGATGGCCGGCCGACCCTCGAGCTGGCGCTGGACATCGGCGCCGAGGGCGCGCTGCTCGAGCCGGTGATCACCGAGCCCGGGCAGACGCGGCCGGAGCGCACGCGGGTCGCGGCCCCCGCGGGCCGGGTCGGGCTGGTGCTCGAGCACCGGCCGCTGTACGTGTTTCCGGAGTAGGTGGGGCTCTCAGCCCTTCGGCTCCCGGACACGGCCGACATCGAGCGCCGTTTGCCAGCTCAGCGACCACGTGTCGAGGTTGTTGTGGCTGACAACGAGGGCTTCCTGGCCTGCCGCGTGATGGGTTCTGATGCGCACGTCGATTCTCCTTTCGCAAGTGCGTTCAACCCTCTTTCGCGCGGGACGCGGAGGCGGGCGCGAGATTCTCTGAGAAAGTGGAGAATCGGAAACCTCCGCACCCGATGTCGCAACCGATGCGACCGTCTCCGCGACAACGCATCGCGGCGGAGCGCGGCCCGCCGGGGCTTGGTGGATGGTCCGCGGTTTGCCGCTCCCCGAAGAAACATGGAGGACCGACGATGACCCACCCTTCCCTCTGGCTGACCGGCGTCCTGAGCTTCCTCTCGCTGTCCTGCGCGGACGCGCCCCCCGAACCGGTGCGCAGCGCGCACTACGGAACGATGCGGGAGGCTCTGCGGGATGGGAAGACCGAGGGACGCGTCGCGCTCGACGCGCTCGAGCTCGGCCCCGCGACCTACGCGGTCGGTGCCCTCGCCGGGCTGGCAGGGGAGATCACCATCGATGGCGGCGAGGTCTGGATCTCGACCTATGACCCCGCGACCGGACTGCGGACGTCACAGGACGAGCGCACGGGCCAGCAGGCGACGATGCTGTTCCTCGCCGAGGCGGCGGGGAGCTGGAGCGCGCACACCGTCGCGGAGGACGTCGCCGCGGACGCCGTCGACGACTTCATCGGCGGGCTGGTCGAGGCGGCCGGGCACGCCCCCGACGCCGTCGTCCCCATCGTGGTCGAAGGACCCCTCGAGACGCTACGCATGCACGTGATCGCGGGCGGGTGCCCGATCCGGGCGCGGATGCTCGGCCAGGAGCTCGCCCAGCCGCCCTTCGTGTTCGAGACCGCGGAGACCTCCGGACGCCTGATCGGCATCTTCGCCCGCCAGGCCGGCGGTACGATCACGCACATGGGCAGCGACACGCACCTGCACGTCCGGATCGCCATCGACGGGGAGCCCGCCACCGGTCACGTCGAGGTCGTCGGCCTTGGCGCGGGGGCGGTGGTGCGGCTGCCGGACTGAGGCCTGGCTCTGCCCGCTGGATGCACCAGGACTTTGTCGCGCCGGTCCGCAGGGGAATCGAACGGCCCTCGGAACCTCCGCCCTCCGGCTCCGCTATGCTACAGCTATGGTGTGGTATAGCGAAGGAGAGGCCGATGGCTCCGATCGAAGCGCTGTGGAAGCAGACGCTGGGCGTCGCCGCGGACTGGGATTCCCTGTCGAGCGAAGACAGCTTCAAGCCCCCGTCGGAGACCCTCGCCTCCGAAGCAGCCGCCACGGAAGACGCCACGCGAGTCGGCGAGGAGGGCTTCGTCGCCCTCGCCGAGCTCGGGCGCGGCGGCATGGGAACCGTCTACCGCGCCCGCCAGGCGCGGCTGCGGCGGACGGTGGCGCTGAAGAAGATGCGCGCGCGGGGTCCCGGCAAGGCCGCCGCCTTCACGACCGAGGCGCTCTTGTGCGCGTCGCTCGAGCATCCGAACATCGTGCCGATCTACGACCTCGCGGGCTCCGAGGACGAGCTCAGCCTCGCGATGAAGCTGATCGAGGGGGAGAGCTGGAGGCAGCGGCTCGCCCGGGAACCCGACGCCCGCGAGGCGCACCTCGAGATCCTGCTCCAGCTCTGCAACGCCGTGTCCTTCGCCCACAGCCGGGGCGTCGTTCACAACGACATCAAGCCTGCGAACGTGATGCTCGGCGCCTACGGCGAGGTGCTGCTGGTCGACTGGGGACTCGCCGCCGAGCTCGGTGCCCGGCCCGGGCCCTTGCTGCGGCCGGCGGCGCGCCTGTCCGCGCCGTGCGGGACGCCCTGCTACATGCCGCCGGAGCTCGCCCGCGGCGACGGAGCCGCGGTCGGACCCTGGACCGACACCTACCTGCTCGGGGCGGTGCTCTACCACATCCTCCACGGCCGCCCGCCGCGGACGGGAGCCTTCCGCATCGCCGTCGAGGACGCCGCCGCGGGCCGCTTCCGCCCCATCGACCCCGGCCTGCCCGACGAGCTCCGCGCCGTCTGCGCCCGCGCCCTCGCCCCAGCCCCGGAGGAGCGCTACGCGACCGCCGCCGCGCTGCGCGAGGACCTCGTCGCCTGGCTGCGCCACCGCGAGAGCGCGCAGATCAGCGCCGCCGCGCGTGCCCAGCTCGCGGCCGTCGAGGCCGGCGCGGAGAGCGCCTACCGCGGCTACGCCGAAGCTCTCGCCGGCTTCCGCCACGCGCTCTCGCTGTGGGCGGCGAACCCGGGCGCCCACGAGGGGCGCCGCCGCGCCCACCGGGCCTTCGCCACCGCAGCGCTGGCCCGCGGCGACCTCGGGCTGGCCGCCTCGCAGGCCGAGCAGCTCGGCGCGGAGGCAGGAGCGGAGGGCGACGCGCTGCGCGCCTCGATCGAGGCCGCCCGCCGCGACCTGGCGGCGCGCGAGCGCGCCCCGAAGGTCCAGCGCCGGCTGCTGCGCG
>JAUIEM010000292.1 GCA_030428695.1 bacterium | reverse complement strand
TCCCCGCCGGCAGGTCGCCGGTCGTGACCGTCGGCAGCCGGGTCTCCCTGCGCTCGCGGGCCTCCGACGAGGAGCGGGAGTACACCTTCCTCGGCCCCTGGGACGCCGACCCCGAGCGCGGCATCGTGTCGTACCTGTCCCCGCTCGGCGCGGCCTTCATGGGCGCGAAGGTCGGCGACACGGTGCGGGTGGAGCTCGAGACCCAGAAGGGCGTGTGGGACATCCTCGAGATCGGCTGAGTCACACCGCGAGCACCGCCCGCGGGGCGGCCTCGACCCGCTGCGTCCGGCTGAGGGCGCGCCCGAGACCGAGCAGGGCGAGCCCCGCCAGCGCGACCCCCAGCGCGCCGGGGAGCGCACCGCGGGGCAGGACGCGGCCGATCTCCCACCACAGCTCGAGGACGAAGGCCGGGCTCCAGGCGCCGGGCCCGGCCATCACACTGCCGAGGGCGTAGACGGCCGGCGACAGGGCGAGCGCCGCCAGGGCCGCCGACATCACGAGCACGCCGTCGGCGACCAGCAGCAGCCCGGCCAGGGTCCGCGGCACCGCCACCCGCTTGCCGCTGCGCCGCTCGCCGGCGGCCGCCAGGCGCAGCCGCCCGCCGCAGTAGCCGCAGCGGGCCAGCCCTCCGTGTGGAAGCCGGGGCAGGGGCAGGGCGCGGCGGCAGTAGGGGCAGCGGGGCATCGCGATCCTCCGGTGAGGTTCCGGGATGCACGCGCTGCACATGGTATGCCCGCTCGAGTGTCGCTCCTCGTGCGGTTCTTGCTGACCTCCGCATAAGTTCTGACCCGGAGGGGCGTCGGTTCCCGGCCAACGACGGGAGGGGGTGAACCCCTCCCCTACCTCGGTGTGTACGTTGCTTCCGGGGTAGGGGCGGGGTTTACCCCCGCCCGCCGGACCGGGGCAGAACTTGTGCGGAGGTCAGTACACGGAGGATCTTCGGAGGAAGCTGACGCGTCGCGTCAGGATTCCACCGCATCCCCGAGCAGCAGGTCGAGCAGGAGCTCCTTGACCTCGGTGGCGGCGAAGTGCTCCTTGCGCCGGCTGCGCTCGCTGCACAGGAGCAGGGGACCGCGCTCCGGACGGCTCGGCAGCCGGCCGTGGGAGCCCTTGACCAGGGAGGCGTCGGTCGGGATCACGTGCATCCCGTAGCGGAAGCCGAGCAGCTTCTTGAGCAGGTTCCAGGCGATGCGGCCCTTGGGGAAGAAGAGCTGCGGGTCGAGGAACAGCTCGCAGGGGTCGTAGCCCGGCTTCTGGTGGATGTCGACCAGGGTCGCGAAGTCCGGCCGCTTCGCCTCGTCGAGCCAGTAGGGATAGGCGAACCAGCTGCCCTCGGCGGCGACCAGCACCCGCTCTCCCGCCCGGGGATGGTCGAGCCCGCAGGCCCGCTTGCCCTCGGCGTCGAGGATCTCGGCGACCCGCGGGTCCCCCGCGAAGAGCGCGGCGGCGGCCGCGGCGTGCTCTTCCGAGGCGGCGTAGAGGTGCGCGACCTGGTGGTCGCACAGGGCGAAGGCCTTGCTCATCCCGGGGTCGAGCAGCTCGCCGACGTGGGGCGTCCAGCACACCTCGAGCAGCCCCGCCTCCCGCAGGCGCCGGTTGACGTAGACCGGCTGCGAGACCGCGTCGATGCCGTACTCGGAGAGCACGACCACCTTCGCCCCGGCCGCGCGCAGGGCGGCGATCAGCTTCCCCGCGACCTCGTCGATCGCGGCGACCTGGTCGCGGATGCGCGGATCGTCGGGGCCGTAGCGCTGCAGGTCGTAGTCGAGGTGGGGCAGGTAGACCAGCATCAGGTCGGGGCGCTCGTCGGCGAGGACCTTCTCCGCGCAGCGCCCGATCCAGGCGCTCGAGGCCAGGCCCGCCCCGGGGCCCCAGAACTGGAACAGGGGGAAGCTCCCGAGCGCGCTCTCCAGCTTCGGGCGCAGCGCGGCGGGCTGGGTGTAGATGCCCGGGTACTTGCGGCCGTCGGCGCAGTACGAGGGCCGCGGGGTGACCGCGACGTCGACCGAGGCGTACATGTTGTACCACCAGAACAGCTTCGCGACCTTGAGCTCCGGGCGCCGCTGCCGGGCGGTTTCCCACAGCTTCTCCCCGCCGACCAGCCGGTTCGACTGGCGCCACAGCAGCACCTCTGCCCGGTCGCGGAAGTACCAGCCGTTGCCGACGATGCCGTGGTCGCGGGGCAACAGGCCGGTCAGGAAGGTCGACTGCACCGAGCAGGTCACCGCCGGCAGCACCGTGCCGAGGGTCGCCTGGAAGCCGTCGGCGGCGAGGGCGTTGAGGTGCGGGGTGTGGGGGCCGAGCAGGTCGGGGCTCAGGCCGACGACGTCGATGACGGCGAGCATGCCTACTCGGGCTCCGCGAGGCGGATCAGCTCCTGCCCCGCGGCGACGGACTGGCCGGGCTCGCAGAGGATCTCCGCCACCTGCGCGTCGCTGCCGGCGCACAGGGCGTGCTCCATCTTCATCGCCTCGATCAGGAGCAGGCGCTGGCCGGCTTCCACCGCATCGCCCGCCGCGACCAGCACGTGGGTGACCGTGCCGTTGAGGGGCGCGCGGGTGCCGTCCGCCGCGTCGTCGCCGCTGCCGGGGACCACGAAGCGCGGCCGCAGCCCGAGCTCGAGCCGCCCCTCGGGGCCCTGCACGCCGAGCCGGTCGCCGTCCATCCAGACCCGGTAGGAGCGGCGGGTGCCGTCGACGCCGAGCTGCCAGCGGCCGCCCCCGAGCGCGCGGCTCTCGACCACGTAGGCCCGGCCCTCCAGCTCGCAGCGCAGGCCGGCGCCCTGGTGCCGGTAGCCGACCGCGAGGGGCTCGTCGCGGCCCGGCAGGTCGAAACGCAGCGTCTGCATCGCGTTCGGCACGTTGCGCCAGCCGAGCGGCAGGCTCGGCAGCGCCGCGTGTACCGGGGCGGCCTGCGCGGCGGCGACGGCGACGGTCGCGGCGAGCACCAGGCCGGCCTGGGCTTCCGCCGACCAGACGGGCGCGGCGATGGCGTGCTCGTCGAGGAAGTGGGTGCTCAGCTCCCCGGCGCGGAAGGGCTCGGCGTCGAGCACCGCGGCGAGGAAGTCGAGGTTCGAGGCGATGCCGAACAGCACCGTCTGGTCGAGGGCGCGGCGCATGCGCGCGATCGCCTCGTCCCGGGTCGGCGCCCAGGCGACCAGCTTGGCGACCATCGGATCGTAGTGGACGCTGACCTCATCGCCGCTCTCGACGCCCGTGTCGACGCGGATGCCCGGCGCGGGCTCGAACACCGCGACCGGCCCCGGGCTCGGCAGGAAGCCCGCGGCCGGATCTTCCGCGTAGAGCCGGACCTCGAGCGCGTGGCCTTTGATCTCCGGCAGCGGATCGGGCAGGCTGCCGCCGGCGGCGACCTCGAGCTGCAGGCGCACCAGGTCGAGGCCGGTGATCGCCTCGGTGACCGGGTGCTCGACCTGGATGCGGGTGTTGACCTCGAGGAAGTAGAAGGAGCGGTCGGCGCCGAGCAGGAACTCGACCGTGCCCGCGCTGACGTAGCCGAGGGCCTCGCCCGCGGCGATCGCGGCGGCTCCCATCGCCTCGCGCAGGACGGGATCGACGGCCGGCGAGGGCGCTTCCTCGACGATCTTCTGATGGCGGCGCTGGATCGAGCACTCGCGCTCGTACAACGACACGATGCGCCCGCTGCGGTCGCCGAAGATCTGGATCTCGACGTGGCGCGGCGACTCGATGTAGCGCTCGAGGATCACCTGGTCGTCGCCGAAGGCCGCGCGCGCCTCGTTCTTGACCGAGAACACCGCGTCCGCGAGCGCCTCGGCGGCCCGGACGATGCGCATCCCCTTGCCGCCGCCGCCCATCGCCGCCTTGACCATCACCGGGTAGCCGATCGCGTCGGCCTGCGCGGCGAGGTCGGCGTCCTCGTCGAGGGGCGCCCCGGGGATGATCGGCACCCCCGCCGCCGCCACGATGTCGCGGGCGCGGGCCTTGTTCCCCATCGCGTCGATGCTGTCGGCGTCCGGCCCGATCCAGGTCAGGCCGAGGCCGGTCACCGCGCGGGCGAAGTCGGCGTTCTCGGCGAGGAAGCCGTAGCCGGGGTGGACCGCGTCGGCGCCGGCGGTCGCCGCCAGGAAGGCGAGCTTGTTGCCGTCGAGATAGGACTCGCGGCTCGGCGCGGCGCCGATGTGCATCGCCTCGTCGGCCTCGCGCACGTGCAGGGCGTCCGCGTCGGCGTCGGAGTACACCGCCAGAGTGCGGATGCCGAGGGTCTTGCAGGTGCGGATGATGCGGCAGGCGATCTCGCCGCGGTTGGCGATCAAGAGCTTGGAGAACACGGGCGTCCCCTGTCGTCGAAGGGCGCTCAGCCTAAGGGGTCGGAAGATCTTTGGCCAGCCTGAAGCCGAAAAACGCCCGCACGCGGGTCTCGGGGTAGGCGAGCCGCGTGCACAGCCGCAGGTAGGTGACCTCGGTCATGTAGGTCCAGGCGGCGCCGCGCACCTCGTACAGGCCCTCGGCCTTGCGCCCGTACAGGGGCAGGTCGACGTAGCGGAAGGGGCTCCCGCAGAACTCGCGCAGCGAGCCGGACAGGTCGGCGATGCCGTAGACCGAGGTGTCGAAGGGATGGCTGCCGACCGGCTCGAGCTGCGCCCCGGTCGGGCGGCCGAAGCCGTTCAGCGAGAAGCTCGGCTCGAACTCGTTGCCCCACACGAAGAAGCGGCCGTCCACCCCGCGCGCGGCCTTCTCCCACTCCTGCGAGGTCGGCAGCCGCAGGCCGACCCCCTCCCGCCGGCTGCGCCAGACGCAGTAGGCGCGGGCGTCGGCGGAGGAGATCGACGACACCGGCAGGTCGGGATCCCCCGGGATGATCCAGCCCTCCGGCCCGCGCTCCCACAGGGCGCCGGCGCTGTCGGAGCGGCGCGGCACGAAGCGCAGGTTCCCGTCGCTGCCGCAGTCCTGGGCGTTGAGGAAGGGCAGGTACTGGGCGCAGGTCACCTCGTGGCGGGCGAGCAGGAAGCCGTCGACGAAGGTCGTCGGCTTGTCCGGCGTGCGCTCGAGGGGCTGGAAGGCCCGGCGGTCGCCGCCGAGGATCGCGTCGTCGGCCGGCACGTACACGAAGTCGGCGCCGATCTGCTCCTCGGCGAGCAGCCGCACGTTGTTGATCCAGGCCGTCCCCCGCCCGATGGCCAGCGGCACCCGCGTGTCGCGCATGCCCGGCGCGCGCAGCACCAGCAGGTAGCTGCCCTGGGGCAGGTCGATCGGCTCGAGCGGCGTCGTGCCGAGCAGGTTCCCGCCCGCCAGGGGCAAGGGATCGTCGCCGAAGGACAGCGCGCGCGGCGCCCCGGTGGTCTCGATGCTCCCCCGGGCCGGGTGGAAGGGCTGGGGAACCCGACGCAGGCCGCGGGAGAGGTCGACCAGGTCGTGGTCCTCGGCGCAGCGGAAAAGGTAGACCTCGGCCCCGGGAGGTTGCGAGGTCAGCTCGAAGCTCCCGCCTTCCTCGAAGGTGGTCCCGCCGGCGCCGTACAGCTCGAGCATCGCCTTGAGCCCCGGCAGCGCCTCGAGGTCGCCGCCGTTCTCGGCGGCGGTGTATTCCTCCCAGTAGATCCGGGTCAGCTCGGCGCGGGCGGCGGCGTTCTCGGGGTCGAGGCCGAGGGCGCGGTGGAAGGCCGCGACGGCCCGGGCGCGCAGCTCGATCGAGCGCCACTCGCGCTCCTGCAGGGCCTCGCGCGCGTCGAACAGCTCCTTCTTGGCCTCGAGCGAGGCGGTCGGCGCGACGCTGCTGCCGACGGTCGCCACCCAGCGCTGGTCGGCCTCGAGCAGGTTCTCGTTCTTGTCCCGTTCGCGCAGGTGCTCGCGGCCCTCGGCGACGAAGGCCGCCGCGCGCTCCTTCTGCGCCTGGGCGAGCTCGGCGCGCACCCGCTGGACGCCGAGGTGGGCGCGGCCGTCCTCGGGGGCCTGGCCGATCAGCTGCAGGTACAGGGCCTGGGCCTGCTCGAGCTCGCCGCCGGCCTCGGCCCGCTTGGCGTCCTGCAGCACGGCGGCGTAGGCGCGGCGGGCGGCGTAGGCCTGCCAGCTGAACCAGATGATCAGGCACAGCACCAGCCCGGCGAGCGCCCCGGCGAGGAAGGCGGCGGGCTTGTTCTTGCGGATCTGGATCAGGGCCTGCTCCCACAGGCTCAGGCCCTGGGCGGCGATCGGCTCGCCGTCCTGGAAGCGCTCGAGGTCGCGGCACAGGTCCATCGCCGTGCCGTAGCGGTGGGCGGGGTCCTTCGCCATCGCCTTGAGGCAGATGCGCGAGATCGGCTCCGGCACCGTCGGCTCGCGCTTGTGCGGCGGCACCGGCTCGGTGTTGATCAGCTTCGCGATCAGCACCGGGGCGCTGTCGGCGACGAACGGCAGCTTGCCGGTCAGGCACTCGTACAGGGTGACCCCGAGGGAGTAGATGTCGCTCTTCGGCCCGATCAGGTCGCGCCGGCCCTGGGCCTGCTCGGGGGGCATGTAGGCGAGGGTGCCGACGGCGGTGCCGGTGCGCGTCAGCTGGGTGACCGCGTGCAGCTCCTTGGCGAGGCCGAAGTCCATCACGAAGGGCTCGCCCTCTTCGTTGACGATGATGTTCGAGGGCTTCATGTCGCGGTGGATCACGCCCTCGCGGTGCGCGTGGTGGAGCGCCGCGGCGATCTTTCGCAGCATCTCGACGCTGTCCGAGACGGTCAGCGAGCCCTCGCGGACGATCTTGTTCAGCGGCCGGCCCTCGATGACGTCCATCGTGAAGTAGTTGACGCCGTCGTCCTCGCCGACCTCGTGCACCGCGACGATGTTCGGGTGGCGGAGGCGGGCCGTCGCGCGGGCTTCATGGCGGAAGCGGGCGAGCAGCCGCGGGTTGCTCGCGCCGGTCGGCAGCAGCACCTTGAGGGCGTAGTCGCGCTCGAGCTGCTCGTGGCGGACACGGAACACCTGGCCCATGCCGCCCTTGCCGAGGACCGACTTGACCGTGTACTGGCCGATGCGGCTGCCGAGCTCGATCGGCCAGCGCGTCGCCCGGGGCGGTGGCGGCTTCGGACCGGGCACGGCGCTGTCGGCGACGCGGGTGACCTGGGTCGGGCGGCTGTCCTCGCCGGCGCCGGGCAGAGGGTGGTTCGGCCGGGTGGCCGGGGCCTGGGTGTCCGCGAAGCCGCCGCTGCCCGGGGCGCTCCAGGGAGGGCGCGGGACCGGGGCGGGATGCGGCGGGGTGCGGCCGGTGATCGGGCGGAACTTCGCGCCGTCGGAGCGGCTGAAGCTCTGCTCGACGTGGGCGCTGAGGTCGCGGACCGCGTCGGGGGTCAGGAAGCCACGCTCGACCAGCAGCTCGCCGATGGAACAGTCCGGCGCCTGCTTCAGCTTGAAGTTGACGATCTCCATCATGTCGGCGCTGTTGATCGCGCCGTTCTGCATCGCGAACTGGAGCAGGGCGCTGTCGTGGGGCGATAGCATGGGGGTCTTCCGCGCGCTTCCCGCCAGTCTAGCGGCAGTCGAGCATCCGGTGCAAGGCGTCCGGGTTTTTCCCGTTCCCTCCGGGCCGCATCGCGTTTCGATCGGGTGTCGGCGGGACGGGATCCTGTCGAACGCGGATTCGTGCGGATGAGCGTCTTTTCAAGTGGCCGTATTTAGGCATAATGGACCTCTTCTGCCTGCCCCGGCCCGCAGCGTGAGCTCCGGGACTGCGCAACCAAGGCGGGAACAACGCCGCACATCGAGGAGAACACGGATGAGCGCCAAGGTCTGGTACTTGGCCGTCGGCCAGAAGAAGGTCGGCCCGGTTTCGGAAGAAGAGGTCAAGAGCCGCATCGCCAGCGGTAAGCTGCCGGACAAGGCGGTCGCCTGGAAGGACGGCATGGCCGGCTGGTCGAACATCAAGGAAGTGCCCGAGTTCGCCGCCGCCTTCGCTGCCCTGGACGCACCGGCCGAGCCGGAACCGGCGCCCGAGCCCGCTCCGGCCCCGGTCGCCGCGGCTCCCGCTCCCGCGCCGAAGAAGAAGACCGGCCGCAAGCCGCGGCCCGAGCCCCAGCCGGAGGCCGCCGAGGCCGACGCCGAGGGCGGCGAGAAAAAGGGCGGTGGCCTGCGCGAGTTCTTCTTCCCCAGCTCCGTCAACCTCGGCTTCAAGCAGCCGTTCCGGATCGGCTGGAAGGACGTCTTCCGCGCCTTCGGCACCGGCATGGCGGTCAACCGCCTGAAGACGGTGCTGATCGTCGGGGGCATCGCGGCCGCGCTGCTGCTGGTGCTCGGCGGCATCTCCTTCGTGTCGATGAACTACATCCACATGATCGTGGCGCTGCCGTTCGTCTTCCTGCTCTTCGTCGGGCTGGTCGTGCTCGGCAGCGTCGCGATGGGCGCCCTGAGCTTCCAAACCCGCGAGCAGCTGGTCAACGGCCGCTGTCCGGGCCCGAAAGAGGCGCTTGGTGAGGCGCGCAAGCACATCATGGCGCTGGTGCTGACGCCCCTGGCGATCTTCGGGCTGATGCTCGTCGCGGTCATCGTGCTCGCGATCCTCAACGTGCTCGGCCTGATTCCCTTCGTCGGCCCGCTGATCACCGGTCTGATCTTCATCGTCCACATCGCGGTCGGCGGCCTGATCTTCTTCCTGGCGCTGACGCAGCAGTTCTCGGTCTTCATGGGCCCGGTGATCGTCGGCTTCGAAGGCTCGGGGGTGAAGGACACGATCAAGATCCTGTTCGACTATGTGCGCCGCTCGACGGTGCGGTTCGTGCTCTACGGCTTCCTGCCCAACCTGGTGTACTCGATCTTCACCTCGCTGGTGGTCGGTGTCGCCGCGGGCATGCTGGCGGCGCCGGTCGGGATGGGCACGCAGTTCCAGACCTTCCACGTGCGCCTCTGGTACGACTCGGTCGGCATCTCGACGTTGTCGTACGGCGTCTACCTGTCGATGTTCTGGGTCGCCGTCTTCGGCTTCATCGTGCTCGGCCTGCTCGCCTCGGTCGCGAACGCGATCGTGTCCTTCCTGTACCTGGCGGGCCGCAAGGGCAACGACGAGTGCATCGACTACAACACCTATCTGGCGCGACGCGAAGACGGCTAGCGCCCCGTTCGGACGAAGCAACACGCCGGCCTGGCCGGCAAGGAGGAGGCCACGATGGCTCCGTCGAAGAAACGCGTCTCCGGCAAGCGCAAGTCGGGGTCCGGCAAGGTGCCTCCTCCGCTGAAGAGGAAGAAGGCGTTGAAGACCAAGGCCCCCAAGCGTCGCTCGAAGTCGCTCGGACGGAAGGCGGCCGCGCCGCCTCCGCCGCCGCCCCCTCCGCCGATGCCCGAGCCCCCCGCCCTCGAGGACAGCGAGTTCGATGAAGAGGAAGACTCCTTCTTCAACGACGCGGACGCCACCCAGGCCCCGCCGCTGCCTCCTTCGCTCGGCGAGAGCGAGGCGGTCGGGCTGTCCGACCTCGAAGAGGACGACTTCGACGACGACGATGAGGACGATGCGGCCGCCTCGGGCATGCCGCCCGCCCTGCCGCCGGTCGAGTCGACCGCCGAGGAGATCGAGCTCGACGCCGAGAACGAGCTGTCCGAGCTCGAGGACAGCGACGAGGAGGACTTCGTCTCCGAGGACGAGCTCGAGGCCGTCGACGACGTGCTCGGGGCGGACGAGCTCGACGACCTCGACGCGTCGGAGATCCCGGTCGACGACAGCGACAGACACACCGCCGTGATGGACGCCGCCGCCCAGAACGAGGCCCTGACCGCTGCCCAGGAGCTGCGCAGCGACGAGCTCGACGCCCGGGCCGCCGAGCTCGACGCCCGGGAAGCCGCCCTCGCCGAAGAGCGCGCCTCCCTCGAGGAGAAGATGGCGGCCTTCCTCGCCGCGCAGGAAGAGCTCGACGCCCAGAAGCAGGCGTCCGCCGAAGAGAAGGCCCGGCTGCGCGCCGGCGCCAGCGAGCTGAAGTCGAAGCACGCCGAGCTCAGCGCCCGGGCCGACGCGGTCCGCAAGGCCGAGGGCCAGATCGAAGAGCGGGTCCGCCAGGGCGTCGCGGCGCAGGTCGCCGCCGCCCAGAACCAGCTCGCCACCGAGCGCGCCTCCCTCGAGGCCGCGCGCCAGCAGCTCGCTACCGAGCGCGCCGGCTTCGAGGCGACCGTCGCCGCCAAGGTCGAGGCCGGCCTCGCCGTCGAGCGCTCCCAGCTCAAGGGCGAGCGCGACAAGCTCGAGCGTGACCGCGCCGCCCTCGACGAGCTGGTCGCCGAGCGCGTCAGCGACGAGGCGAGCACCCTGCGCAGCGAGCTCGCGGTCGAGCGTGAGACCCTCGCCACCGACCGCGCCGCCCTCGCCACCGAGCGCGAGCAGCTCGCGGTCGAGCGCGAGCGCCTCGCCGGCGAGTTCCGCGCCTACGGCACGCGCCTGCAGGCCGCCGTCGAGGCCGCCTGCCAGCCGGCCCGCGAGGATGTCGACCGCGAGCGTGAAGGGCTGGCGGCCGACCGCGTCCAGCTCAGCTCCGACCGCGCCGCCCTCGACGCCGACCGCCAGCAGCTCGCCGCCGATCGCGCCGGCCTCGACACGCTGATCGCCGCCCGCACCACCCAGGCCACCCGCGCCCTCGAAGAGGAGCGCGGCCGCCTGCAGCAGACCCGCGAGCAGCTCGAGGCGACCGTCGAGGAGCGCGTGTCCGGACGGCTGGCGCAGATCGAAGAGGAGCGCCGGACCGAGCGCCTCGCCCACGAGCAGCGGATGCACGCCCTCGAGGAAGAGCGTGCCGCCGTCAAGGCCTCGGTCGAGGCCGCGGTCGCCGAGCGCCAGGCCGCGCTCGACGCCGAGCTGGCGGGCCTCGACGCGAAGCGCCAGCAGCTCGAGGACGAGCTCGCCGAGAAGACCGCCGCGCGGATGGTCGACCTCGAGCGCGAGGCCGCCGAGAGCAAGCGCAGCATCGCCCAGCAAGAGGAGCAGCTGCGGGTCGACCAGGCCAAGCTCGCCGCGTCCCAGAAGGTCCTCGAAGAGCAGCAGCACAGCCTCGACGCCGAGCGCGCCCGGCTCGACGAGCAGATCTCCGCGGGGGTCGCCGCCAAGGTCGAGGTCGCCCTCGCCGAAGGGCGGGACGCGTTGACCAAGGAGAAGGCGCTGCTCGCCCGCAAGAGCGAGCAGCTCAAGGCCCAGCAGGCGAAGTTCAAGGAGTCCGCGCGGAACCTGAACAAGAACCTGCAGCTGTACAACGAGAAGAAGGGCAAGCTCCAGCAGATGGAGATGAAGTTCCAGCAGCGCGTCGTCGACTTCCAGAAGAAGCGCGCGCAGCACGTCGAGGAGATGGCCGCCGAGAAGGCCAAGCTGAGCGGCGGCGGCAGCGACAGCGGCGGTTCGCGCAAGGCCCCGCCGAAGCGCAAGAAGCGGCTCGGTCGCCGCTACCGGTAAGGTCGGTTCCGAGATAGACAGACAAAGGGAGGGCGTCCGCCCTCCCTTGTCGCATCAAGGGGAGTCGATCAGGCCGCGATCTGGATCGTCAGCACCACCCCGGCCGCCACCGCCGCGACCACCCAGGAACCGGTCAGGGCCCAGAGCAGCCCGGGGATCACGACCGGCCCGAACCAGTCGACCAGCAGCGCCTCCCACACCGGCACAGGCGTCGCCGGCGGGGCCTTCGCCGGCTTGCCCCTGGACGGCTTCGTCGCGGCCGGAGCGGGCCCCTCGGCCTGCGGGCGCACCCGGAAGGCGCCCGCCTCCACACCGGCGATGACGACGGTCGCTCCGGCCTCGATCCAGCCCTCCGCCCGGGCGTCGTAGCGGGTCCCGTCGAGCACGATCTTGCCGGTCGGACGCAGGTTGGCGCTGACGCGGGCGTGGCGCCCGATGAGCCTGGTCGGGTGGGCGGGCAGCATGGTGTCTCTCCTTCTCCGGGCAACCTCGCTGTTGCGTGCAAACAGCGCGCCGCACGTCGACACCGCAGGAACGCGGGGTCGGGGCGTCGCGGTGTCAGGGTCCTGACGGTCGGTTGGGGACTTCCTGGTAGAGTTCTCAGGAGACGGGCGGAAACCAGGCTCGCAAGACCGCGACGAGCTGCCGAAAACTGTCTGACCGGCAACCGGCCGTTTTGAGACTGGCCCGCTCTGCGATCGCGCGGTAGAGGGCAGGCGAGCGCCGTTTCCGAGCATGTCGAAGCGCAGCCTCGAACGCCTTCTTCGGATCCGACGGCTTTGCGCCACTGCCGCTGACGAGACCCTTCTCGCGAAGAAAATCCGCCAGCTCCTTCGGGCTGAGCCCCAGGGCGAGAAGCTGTGTCACGTGAGGATTCCGGACGCGAAGAGGGTCCCGATGTCGACCTCGTGGTGCCAGTGTGCGAGGACGGGGTGGTCCTTCCCGTGGATGGCGCGGGAAGCCCCGCCGACCTTTTTGAGCAACAGGAAACGCTCGACGGGAACGATGCCGAGAAACACGGGGGAGTGGGTGGCGACGAAGACCTGGTTGTCAAAGCAGGAAGACAGCGATTGGTAGACCGCCTCCAGGGCCTGGGGGTGAATCCCATTCTCAGGCTCTTCGATCAGGTAGACCGTGTCTCGCGTGGGCAGGTAGGCGATCAGGGTCAGGGCGAGAAGACGCAGCGTGCCGTCGGAGACCCTCCAGGAGGGAAGCACGTGCCCGCCCTCGTACGTTACCGTGAGATACTTGTGCTTGTCTTCAGGGCGCTCAGCGACCGAGACATCATGAATCTCCGGCAACGCCGAGCGCACGTGTGTCACCCAGTCGCGGAAGGAAGACCTGTGCTGCTCTCGCAACTGGTGGGCAGCGACTCGCCCTGGCCGAACCACAGCAGCTCCTCCAGGGTTCGCACCCGCCGCAGCAACGAGCGGGAGACATTCTCGTTCAGAGCGTC
>JAUIEM010000291.1 GCA_030428695.1 bacterium | reverse complement strand
CTTCGTGCCCCTGCGGCGCAGCGAAGGGCCGGCGGGAGGGCTGTTCGACCTGGTCGACGACAGCGGCTGGCAGGAGGCGGCGCTCGCCTTCACGAAGACGTTGTTGGAAGCCCCGGAGGCGCGCCTTCTCACCCACGACCTCAAGCGCGCCCTCGGCCTGTGCGAGGCCCACGGCATCGCCCTCGGGGCGGCCTGCCGCGACAGCATGCTCGAGTCGTACCTGTACGATCCGGGCCCGCCGAGCTCCCGCGAGGACAGCTGGCGCCACGGCCTGGGAAGCTGCGCCGCGCGGCTGCTGAACATCGGCAAGATGGAGCTGAGCGCCCTGGTCGGCAAGGGCCGCAAGCGCGTGCCGATGCGGGAGGCCAGCCTCGACGGCCTGACGCGCTTCGGCTGTGAGGAGGCGGACTTCTCCCTGCGGCTGTCGCAGTTCCTCTTCCCGCAGCTGAAGAAGCTCGCGCTCTTGCAGCTCTACGAGGAGATCGAGCTGCCCCTCGCCCGCATGCTCTTCCGCATGGAACAGGCCGGCGTTCGCCTCGACCTCGCTATGCTGCGCAGCTTCTCGAGCCGGCTGGCCGACGAGCTCGGCAGCCTCGGCGAGGAGATCTACCTGCTCGCCGGCGAGCGCTTCAACGTCGACAGCCCCAAGCAGCTCGCGGCGGTGCTCTACGACCGCCTCGCCCTGCACCAGCAGCCCGGCGTCGGCCGGCTCAAGCGCACGAAGACCGGGATCTCGACCGACCAGAGCGTGCTCGAGCAGCTGGCGGAGGCGCATCCCTTGCCCGGCAAGATCCTGCGTTACCGGGCGCTGTCGAAGCTGAAGGGAACCTACACCGACGCCCTCCCGGCGCTGGTCTCGCGCCGCACCGGCCGGGTGCACACCAGCTTCAACCAGTGCGCGACGGCGACCGGGCGGCTATCCTCCTCCGACCCCAACCTCCAGAACATCCCGATCCGCACCGAGCTCGGCCGCGAGGTGCGGCGCGCCTTCGTGCCGCGGGAGGAGGGCTGGAAGCTGCTGTCGGCGGACTACTCCCAGATCGAGCTGCGCATCCTCGCCCACTACAGCGAGGACGAAGACCTGATCGAGACCTTCCGTCAGGGCGCCGACATCCACACCGCGACCGCCGCCAAGGTGTTCGGGGTGCCTGCGGACGATGTGACGAAGACGATGCGCAGCCGGGCCAAGGCGGTCAACTTCGGCCTGCTGTACGGGATGGGCCCGAACCGCCTCGCCCGCGAGAACGGCATGGAGCTCGAGGAGGCCAAGCAGTTCATCGAGCAGTACTTCGCGAGCTTCCCGACCATCCGCGCGTTCATCGACGAGACCAAGCGCGAGGCCCGTCGCACCTGCCAGGTGCGCACCCTGCTCGGCCGCCTGCGCCGGCTCGACGACATCCGCGCGACCAACCGCATGGTCCGCGCCCAGGCCGAGAGCATGGCGGTCAACACGCCGATCCAGGGCACCGCGGCCGACCTGATCAAGATCGCGATGCTGCGGATCGAGGAGCGCTTGCGCGAGGAAGGGTTGCGCGCGACGATGGTGCTGCAGGTCCACGACGAGTTGGTGTTCGACGTGCCCGAGGACGAGCTCGAGCGCGTCCGCACCCTGGTGATCGAGAGCATGGAGGGCGCGCTCGCCCTCAAGGTACCCCTGAAGGTCGACGCCGGCAGCGGCGCCCATTGGCTGGAGGCCCACTGATGATGGACGAGGAAAAGAAGGAGCTGTTCCCGATGGAGCTGGCCCTGCTCCGCCAGCTCGCGGAAGACTGCCGCCGCGCGGTCGGCAGCCTGGTCGACATGCGGGTGATGCCCGAGAGCATCGTCCGCGCCCGCGGCGAGCTCAACCTGCGGGTCGAGGTGACGATGTCGCGGGAGGACGAGCGCGCGGTCGAGACGATCAAGGGGATCTTCGACGAGGCCCTGGTCGAAAAGGACCTGTTCTGCGCGCTGGACTTCCACACTGGCGTCCAGAGCGCGGGGCTGAGCCTGCTGCACGCGTCGGGGGACTCCGCGCAGTCGTGACCGGAGGATCTCCGAGGTAGGCTGCGCGGTCGACTGTCTCGCGAAGGGAGGGTCGGTCCCCAAAGGACGACGGGAGGGGGTAAACCCCTCCCCTACATGCCTGTCCTGTGACCGCTCGAACAGCGTGTAGGGGCGGGGTTTACCCCCGCCCGCCGCAGGCGTAGGGGCGTGCGTCACCGGTTTCCGTGAGACAGCCTCGTAAACCCCTCCCCTACATGCCTGCCCTGCGACCGCTCGAACAGCCTGTAGGGGAGGGGTCTACCCCCTCCCGCGGAGCGGTGGGACCCCGCCTGCGCGGGATTCCTCACCCCCCTTCCCCCTCCGCCTCCGGCGCGAGGATCACCGCCCCGAGCGGGGGCAGGGTCACTGTCAGCGAGCAGGGGAAGCCGTGCAGCGGCTCCTCGACCGCGGTGACGACGCCGGCGTTGCCGACGTTGCCGCCGCCGTAGTGGCTCGAGTCGCTGTTCAGCACCTCGCGGTAGGCGCCCGCCCGCGGGACACCGAAGCGCATGCCGGCGCGCACCACCGGCGTGAAGCTCAGGGCGACGAACAGGAAGTCGTCGCCGTCGCAGCGCAGGTAGGCGATGACCGAGCGCGCGTTGTCATCGCAGTCGACCCACTGGAAGCCCTCCTCCTCGCCGTCGCCGACGTACAAGCAGGGGTGCTTCCGGTACAGCTTGTGGAGGTCGGCGAGCAGCCAGCGCAGGCCGATGCGCTCGGGCTGCTCGCCCAGCTCCCAGGAGAGGGTGCCGTCGTGGTCCCACTCCCGCTCCTGGCCGAGCTCGCTGCCCATGAAGAGCAGCTTCTTGCCCGGCTGGGTGAACTGGTAGCAGAACAAGAGCCGCAGGTGGGCCCGGCGCTGCCAGGGGTCGCCGTGCATCTTGTTCCACAGCGAGCCTTTGCCGTGCACCACCTCGTCGTGGGAGAAGGGCAGGAGGAAGTGCTCGGTGAACGCGTACATGATCCCGAAGGTCAGATGGGAGTGGTGGTACTGGCGGTAGATCGGGTCGTGCTTGAGGTAGGCGAGGGTGTCGTGCATCCAGCCGAGGTTCCACTTGAAGTCGAAGCCGAGCCCGCCCTCCTCGACCGGGTGGGTGACGCCCTCCCAGGAGGTCGACTCCTCGGCGATGACCAGCGCCCCGGGCAGGGTCGCGTGAACGGTCTCGTTCAGCTTCTGCAGGAAGGCGACCGCCTCGAGGTTCTCGCGCCCGCCGTGCTGGTTCGGCCGCCACTTGTCCGGGGCGCGGGAGTAGTCGAGGTAGAGCATCGAGGCGACCGCGTCGACCCGCAGGCCGTCGAAGTGGAACTCCTCGAGCCAGAACAGGGCGCTGCTGAGCAGGAAGGACTGCACCTCGAAGCGCCCGTAGTTGAAGATCAGGGTGCCCCAGTCCGGGTGCTCCCCGCGCAGCGGATCCTCGTGCTCGAAGAGGGCGGTGCCGTCGAAGCGGGCGAGGCCGTGGGGATCCTTGGGGAAGTGCGCCGGCACCCAGTCGAGCAGCACCCCCAGCCCGCGCTGGTGGCAGCGGTCGATGAAGTAGCGCAGGTCGTCGGCCGCGCCGAAGCGGCTGCTCGGCGCGAAGTAGCCGAGGGTCTGGTAGCCCCAGGAGCCGTCGAAGGGATGCTCGCTGATCGGCAGCAGCTCGACATGGGTGAAGCCGAGCCCGCACACGTAGTCGACCAGCTCGTCGGCCAGCCGGCGGAAGCCGTAGAAGTCGCCGTGCACGGTCCGCCGCCAGGAGCCGACGTGGACCTCGTAGATGCTGAGCGGCTCCTTGCGCGGGTCGGCCTCGCGGCGGGCTTCCCGCCAGGCCTCGTCGGACCAGGCGTAGGCGGTCGGCGCGCAGACGATGCTCGCCGTGTCCGGGCGCAGCTCGCAGGCGCGGGCGAAGGGGTCGGCCTTGTAGTGGGTCGCGCCCTCGGCATCGAGGATCTGGAACTTGTACCGCGCGCCGACCGCGGCGCCGGGCAGGAACAGCTCCCAGACGCCGCCGGCGTGCGGCAGCATGCCGTGGCGGCGGCCGTCCCAGCCGTTGAAGTCGCCGATCACCGCGACCCGCAAGGCGTTCGGCGCCCAGACGCCGAAGCGCACGCCGTCGAGCCCCGCGCGCTCTTCGGGATGGGCGCCGAGCAGGCGCTGGGCGTGCCAGTGCCGGCCCTCGGCGAAGAGATGCAGGTCGAAGCTCGGCAGCGTGCGCCCGAAGGCGTAGGGGTCGCCCTCGACGTGCTCCTCCCCCTCGGCGTCGCGCCAGCGGAAGGCGTAGCCGGGCGCCGGCTCGGCCTCGACGGCGAGCGAGAACAGGCCGTCGCCCTCGGCGGCCAGGGGCTCCCCGCCGAGGTTGACGGACGCCGCCCCGGGCAGCCACGCGACGATCCGCCAGCCAGCGCCGTCGGGCTGGGGTCCGAGGAGCTCCGAGGGATCGCGGAGGCGACCTTCGCGCAGGGCCGTCCGGGCAGTCTGCATTTACTCGTTCTTCATGCGGGAGTTACGGTTCGGCTGCAGGGTGGATGTCTGTTCCTTCCCGATCTACAGTAGAAACACACGCAGCGGAACGCGACCATGGAATCACACAACCAACGCTACATCAGCCGCCTGACCCGGGAGACGCTGGCCCTGGTCCTCGCCGGAGGCCGCGGCTCGCGGCTGAAAGCCCTGACGCGCTGGCGGGCCAAGCCTGCGGTGCCTTTCGGGGGCACCTACCGCATCATCGACTTCGCTCTCAGCAATTGTATCAACTCCGGCGTGCGCCGCATCGGGGTGGTCACCCAGTACAAGTCCCACTCGCTGATCCGCCATCTGCAGCTGGGCTGGAGCTTCCTCAAGGGCGAGCTCGGCGAGTACGTCGAGCTGCTCCCCGCCTCGCAGCGCCACGGCGAGAGCTGGTACGCCGGCACCGCCGACGCGGTCTACCAGAACATCGACATCATCCAGAGCCACGACCCGAAGTACGTGCTCGTCCTCGCCGGCGACCACGTCTACAAGATGGACTACGGCTCGATGCTCGCCTTCCACGCCGAGCACGGCGCCGACATGACGATCGCCTGCATGCGCGTGCCGCGCCAGGAGGCGAGCGCCTTCGGGGTGATGCAGGTCGACGAGAACGACGAGATCCGCTCCTTCCAGGAGAAGCCCGAGAACCCCGAGGCGGCGCCCGGCACCCCCGACGAGTCGCTGGTGTCGATGGGGCTGTACGTGTTCAGCGCCGAGTTCCTGTACGAGAAGCTCGTGCGCGACGCCCGGGACGACGACAGCGACCGCGACTTCGGGAAGAACATCATCCCGAACGCGATCGGCACCCACAAGGTCGTCGCCTACCCCTTCGAGGGCCTGGAGGGCCAGAAGCCGTACTGGCGCGACGTCGGCACCGTCGACGCCTTCTGGGCCGCGAACATGGAGCTCGCGTCGATCTCCCCCGAGCTCAACCTCTACGACGACGTCTGGCCGATCTGGACCCACATGCCCCAGGTCCCGCCCGCCAAGTTCGTGTTCGACACCGACGCCCGCCGGGGCATGGCGACCGACACGATCATCGCGGGCGGCTCGATCGTCTCCGGCGCGCGCATCCGGCGCTCGGTCTTGTCCTTCAACGTGCGGGTGAACTCCTTCGCCCTCGTCGAGGACAGCGTGCTCCTGCCCGACGTCAGCATCGGCCGCCACTGCAGCATCCACGGCGCGATCATCGACAAGGGCTGCGAGGTACCGGAATACACCGAGATCGGCCTCGACCCCGAGGCCGACGGCAAGCGCTTCTGGCGCAGCCCGGGCGGCGTGACGGTCGTCACCCGCGAGGCCCTCGGGCAGGGGCGGCGGGAGCACTGACCGGGAACCGAAACCGATTCCGATTCCGAGACCGATTTCGAGTCCGACCTGGCCGCCTTGGCGCCGTGGCGGTCCGTCTTCTCGCGAGTTGTATGGCGGATCGGTGAGAGCCTCTGAATCAGGCCGATCTTGGCGGTGGCGGATCTACCACGGTTTCCGCTTGTAGGGGAGGGGTTTACCCCCTCCCGCGGGCGGGGGTAAACCCCGCCCCTACATTGAGCTCCCCTTTGCGCCTTCCCCCCGCGATCCCGCATCCCTCCGCCGAGGCCCGCTCCGCGCCTCTGCACCTCTGCGCCTCTGCGTTGAATTGCCCCTTTTCGCCCTCCCCCGAACCCCTACCCCGTCTCCCGCGCCAGGCACACCACCCCCGCCAGCCGCCACCACGCCCGGCCGGCCTCCGCGCCCGCCCCGGTCGGCGAGCTGAGTGCACCGCGTAAGGGCGCCGCGAGCGCCTCGACACGCGTGACCAGGCGCGCGAAGCCGATCGCCTCGCCGCTGCGGACCAGCTCCTCCCAGGCCGCGACGGTGCGCTCCCGGCTGCGGTCGAGGCCGCGGGTGAGGAGCTCGGCGAGGGCGACCCGCAGCTGGTCGATGTAGCCCGGGGCGGCGGCGGGTTCCTCCCCCGAGGCCGCGAGCGGCTCGATCTCCGGAGGACGGACCGCGATCCAGGGCGCGAGCAGGCGCCGCACGCCGGCTTCCTCGAGGACCAGCCCGAGCGGCTCGAGCACCAGCCCTCCGGCCAGGCGGGCCCGGGCGGCGATGAAGCGCGGCGGCTCCGGACGCCGCAGCGCCGCGAGCAGGGCGTCGCAGCCGCCGGCGCCGCGGGACATGTAGGGGAAGCGCAGGCGCGCCTCGCCGCCGGAGGCGTCGCGCAGCCGGGCGCGCACGACCTGGTCCCAGCCCGCGAAGCCCGCGTCCTCGACCGCGGCGAGCGGCACGACGCACAGGTCGTCGGCGAGGGTGCGCGGGCGCAGGCTGCGCGGCGGGCGGGCACCGAGGCGGGCGGCGACCTCGGCGAAGTCCTCGGCGAACAGCGGCGGACGCAGCTCCTCCCAGCGGAAGGGCTGGGGATGCACCGCGGCGAGCGAGCGCCCGGGCAGGAGCTCGCCGGCGGCGCTGAAGCGCGGACTCTGGATCTGCACCAGGCCCTCGGCCACGCTCGCCAGCCGCGCGCCGCGCAGGGCGCTGCGTTGGGCGAGGGATGCGAAGGGCGCGGGCGCGTCGTCTTCGTCCTCCGGGTCTTGATGCTCCTTGCGCAGGACGAGCATCTGGCCGCTGTCGGGGTCGTGCAGGTAGGCCGTCAGGCGCACGCTCGCCCGCAGCCGCTCGACGCCGCAGCCGAGCCCGACCAGCCGCCGGTAGCCGCTGCGGGCGGCGGCCTTCGCGGTGCTGCCGCGCAGGAACAGCTGGGGCACGGCGCCGGTGTCGGCGGCGATCGCGGCGCAGCGCAGGGACAGCTCGCCGAGCAGGTCGACGCAGCCTTCCGCCGCGAAGCGCGCGTCCCGGGCCCGGTAGCGCTCGAGCTCGGCGCGCAGCTCACCGACGATCTCGGCCGGCCACACGAGCCCGTCCTTGCGCAGCCGCGTCGCGAGCCGCTGCACACGGCCGGGGAAGCCGGCCGGGAGGCCCGCGAGGCCCGCTTCCACCAGCTCCTCCACCGCCTCCCCCAGGGCCGCGAGGGAGGCCTCGCAGGGCTTCGCGGGCGCGCGGCGCGTCTCGAGCAGGCCGGCGCTCTTGTCGGCGGCCAGCTCGCGGAAGGCCCAGACGGCGAAGGCGGCGTGGCTGCAGGGGGCGCGCTCGTCGCAGTTGCAGTGGCTGTAGCGCACGTCGCCGGGGACCAGGAAGCGCACCGCGAACGGCACGTCGCAGAAGCGCGCGGACGGCTTCCGGGCGCGCAGGAGCTCGACGACCAGGCCCTTCTCGTAGCGTGTCCGCAGGCGCTTGAGCGTCGCCTTGGGGAAGGCCTGCGCGAGCTGCTCGTCGGAGATGCCGCCGGGATCCCAGGGCTCGCTCGGCGGCGCTTCCTCTACCTCCTCCGCCCGCTCCCGGTAGGCGAGCACCGAGCGCACGAGGTGGCGGCAGGCGCCGAGGGCCGGGCAGCTGCAGCGCGCCTGGTCGAGGGGGGCGTCGGGCAGCACGCAGGTCGCGTCGTCCCAGCGGAAGGTCAGCGTCGCGCCGTCCTCGTCGAGCTCGAAGCTGCGCCCGCCCTTCTCGAGCTCGCGCCGGGCGCGCTTGAGCAGCCCGCGGTTGGCGAGCAGCACGAGATCGTCATCGCTCAAGGCGAGCAGGTCGGCCCTCATCCCTGCACCTTCTCGGCGACCCAGGTGGCGAGCTCGCCGGGGGTCATCGCGCCGACGTGCGCCCCGAGGGCGACGAGCTGCTTGGCCATGTCGTGGTCGTAGCAGGGCTCGCAGGCCTGGTCGAGGGCCATCAGGCAGAGCAGCTTCGCGCCGTCGGCGACCAGCTTGCGGGCGGTGCTCAGCAGCCGCCCGGGCGGCGCGCCTTCGTACAGGTCGGTGATCAGCACGACGATGCTCCGCGCCGGCGCGTCGAGCAGCGATGCGGCGTACTCGAGGGCGGCGCCGATGTCGGTGCCGCCGCCGAGCTGGACGTTCATCAGCGCCTCGACGGGGTCGCTGCAGACCTCGGTCAGGTCGATGATCGAGGTGTCGAAGGCGAGCAGATGGGTGCGGATGTTCCGCAGGCTCCAGAAGATCGAGGCGGTGACCGCGGCGTGGATCACGCTGTCGAGCATGCTGCCGGACTGGTCGACGACCAGCACGACCTGCCAGCGCTGCGACGAGGTCTTCGTGCGGCTGAAGAAGTAGGGCGTGCGGATGCCGAGGCGGCGCGACTCCTTGTCGTAGTGGGCGAGGTTCCTCCGCACGGTCAGCGGCGCGTTGAAGTTGACCGCGATCTTGCGCAGGCTGGGGCGGCGCAGGCGGGAGCCGCTGAAGGAGCTCTTGACCTTCTTGCGCAGCCTGTCCATCAGCTCCTGGACGACCTTGCGCACGAGCTGCTTCGCCATCGCGAGCACCCGCCCGTCCATCAGGTGCTTGGTGCGCAGCACCGCCTTGAGCAGCGTCGGGTTGGGCTGGGCGCGATCGAGCAGCGCGGGGTTGGTGACCAGCTCGTCGATCGCGTAGCGCTCGAGGGCGTCGCGCTCGATGCGCTCGATCACGCGCTTGGGAAACAGCTCGTGCACCTCGTTGATCCACTCCGGCACGGTCAGCTGCGAGGGGTCGAGGCTGCCCGGCCCGCCCGAGCCGCGCACGTTCCGCCCGGCCCCGGTCTCGCGCCGGTAGATGAACTCGAGGGCGCGGTCGCGGCGCGCCTCCTCGCCGTCGAGCCCGCCGAGGGACTCGCCGCCGGACCCGAGCACCAGCCGCCAGCGGACGCGGCGCAAGCGATCAGCCATCGTCGGGCTCCCACAGTCCGTAGCGCGCGGCGAGCTCCCACAGCCGGCCCTCGAGGGCCTGGTGGGCGGCGACCACGCCTGCGCCGACCTCGAGGGGCGCCGTTGGACCCGTACCGGCCCCCCGCAGCAGCCCCTGCACCAGGTAGTGCTTCTCGCGCGGGGTGAAGCTGGCGAAGGCGAGGCGCAGCGCGGGCAAGGCCGACAGGAAGCCGTCCTCGTCGAAGCCCATCAGCAGCGTGTCGAGGTGCTCGAGCAGCGGACCGGGGCTGCGCAGCTCCTCGCGGGCGAGGGCGAAGACTCCGCGCAGGAAGTCGCCGAGGCTGTCCGGCGCCGCGAAGCCGACCAGGGCCGCGCTCAGGGCGTCGATCGCCAGCTCGCCGAGGGCGTACAGCGCCCCGCAGGCCGCCCCGGCCTGGCAGGGCAGGAGCGCGCTGTCGGCGGCGGTGCGGCGCAGCACCTCGAGCAGCTCCTCGCGGTCGAGGTCGAGCTCGGCGCCGCAGCGCTCGAAGGTCGAGACCAGCGCGCGGACGCCGTCGAGGTACTCTTCCTCCTGGCCCTCGGGCAGGCCGAGCTGTTCGAGCAGCCACAGGCCGCGGGTGTAGCTCTCCGCCAGCAGCGCGCCGAGCTCGCTGTCACCGCGGACGCCGAACACCTCGTCGTAGCGGTACAGGGTCAGCAGCGTCGCGAGGGCGCGGGCGAGGGAGAAGAAGTCGCCGCAGGCGCGGACCGCGTCGGTCAGGCGCGCGTAGAGCTCGCCCTTCGGCCCCTGCACCCCGGACTCGACCGCGTCGAGCAGGATCCCCGCCGCGCGGAAGGCGTCGCGCTCGCAGCCGGCGGCCCGCTCCTCGAGCCGGGCGATGCAGGCCTCGCGCAGGCTGCTGCCGTAGATCGCCGCCTCGATGACGCGGGCGTCGGTGTCCGGCGTCCAGACCAGCTCCCAGCGCTCGGTCAGCCCGTCCGGGGCGCCGCTGCTGATGAAGTCGCAGGGGGCGATCAGCTGGTAGCCGGGCACCCCGAGCACCCGCAGCCGGTGCAGCACCTGGCTGGCGGCGCGCTGCTCCGGCACGGTCAGATCGAGCGCGCGGACGCGCTCTCCCTCGGCGAGACCGTGGCCCGCGAGCGCGGCGGCGACGTCGGCGACCAGCCCCGGCAGCCGCGTGCCCGCGGCCAGCCGCCCGCGCGCGTCGCCGCGGAAGACCTCGCGCACCGCCCGCAGGAAGGGGTGCCCGAGGCCGTAGGCGAGCTCTTCCTTGACCAGGGTGCAGCGGATCGCGTCGAGCAGCTCGCGCCGCCACACCCGCGCCTGGCCGCGCATCCGGGCGAGGCCCTGGGCGGTGGCGCGCACCGCGATCAGGTCGGCTGCGCTCGCGACCTGGCCGCGTTCGCGCAGCATCGTGACGACCTCCCCGAGCACCGCGAGCTCGAGCTTCCCGGGAGCCTCCTCCGCCATGTCCCACACCCGGCGGTAGAAGCCCGGCCCGGGCATGCCCGCCTCGTAGCCCCCGAGGTTGTCGAGGCGCTCGTAGGAGTACGGCGTCAGGGCGAGCCCGGAGCGCTCGCAGGCCGGCCGCTCCTGCTCTTCCTCCTCCACCTTCGCGCCGTCGTGCGGCAGGCCCTCGACCCGCGCGAGCAGCGCCCCGCTGTGGTAGCCGCCGGTCACGACCAGCACCGGCGCGTCCGCCGCCTCGACCGCCGCCGCCATGTGCGCCTCGCGGCGCAGGTCGCTCGGCGAGGGCGGGTTCTCCTCGCGGCTGGCGAGGCAGAAGGCGTGAACGCGCGCGACGAAGTCCTCGGGAGACAGCTCAGGGACCTCGAACAGCGTGTCCCACAGCGCGTCGAAGTCCTCGACCCCGACCTTCGCGCACAGGGTCGGCACGTAGGGGCTGACCCGCAACGCGCGGTCGGCGTAGCGGTGGCGGGTGACGGTCGCGACGTCGAGGGCGCGCTGCGGCAGGTCGCAGAAGCGCACCGCGCAGCCGAGCTCCCGCGCGGCCTCGACCGCCTGCCACTCCGGGGAGTAGCGGCAGAAGGGGTAGTACACGCCCGCGCGCTCCCCGCCCGCGAGCTGCACCCAGCTGTAGATCGCGACCGGCAGCTGGTGGGGACGCAGCAGCTCGGCCATCTGCTCGTTGAAGTCCGACGGCCCCTCGATCAGGATCGTCCGCGGCCGCATCGCCCGCGCGACCGCCCGCAGCGTCCGGGCGCAGGCGGGGCTGTGGTGGCGGACGGGGAAGAAGACGCGCGGTCCGTCCAGCCGCTGGAGCGCCGGCAACAGCTCGAGCATCAGCCCTCCTCGGGGAACGGGATCGCCTCGCCCGGCGGCAGCAGGTGCGCCCCGTGGGGGCTCGGCTTCAGCACCCAGCTCGTCACCGTGTGGCCCGCGTTCTCAAGCACCTTGCGCAGCGCCTGCTCGACGGCCATCGCCGGCTTGTGCCCGTCGCACACCGCCACCACCGCCGGCCCCGAGCCGCAGATCGAGAAGCCGTGCGCCCCCTCGATGCGGGCCGCCTCGCGCAGCAGCGCGCCGCCCTCGATCGCCGGCAGCCGGAAGGGCTCGGTCAGCCGGTCGCGCATCGCCGCGCCGATCGCCGGGACGTCGCCGCGGTGGAAGGCGTCGACCAGGCGCCCGAAGCGCCCGAGGTTGAAGACCGCGTCGGCCAGCGCCGCCTCGGCGGGCACCAGCGCCCGGGACTCCGCCGTCTCGAAGGGGAAGCCCGGCCAGGCGACCGCCAGCCACAGGTTCTTCGGCACCGGCAGCGAGAGCGGCTCGGCGTCCTCGTCGAACAGCACCGCCCCACCGAGCAGGCTGGCCGCGACGTTGTCGCCGTGGGCCGAGCCCGAGGCCCGCTCCCCCTCCCGGCAGGCGGCGAGCAGCGCCGGCTTCTTCAGGGGCCGACCGAGCACCGCGTTGGCCGCGACCACCGCCGCCGCCGCGCTCGCCGCGCTGCCGCCGAGCCCGCTGCTGACCGGGACGCCCTTGACGAGCAGCAGCTCGATCCCCGGCGTGTCCTCCCCGAGCTGCTTGCGCAAGGCGGCGACCGCGCGGCTGGCGGTGTTGCGCTCGCAGTCCAGGGGCAGCGCCCCGCCGTCCTCCTGGCAGGCGACCAGGCGCACGACGTCCTCGCCGACCAGCGCCCGTGCCGACACCCGGTCCCCGAGGCCGTCGAGGGCGACGGCGAAGACGTCGTAGCCCGGGCCGAAGTTGGCGATGCTGGCGGGGGCGAAGGCGCTGTAGAGGTCGCTCAACGGGGGCTCCGGGAAGTGGGCGTGGGGGGCCAGGATAGCCCGCCGGATGGGGCCGGGTCAACGCGGGAGGGGGCGCGGTGAAATTTCCTCTTGAACCTCCTGGAGGCCACCCCTATACTCCCCAGCCGCGGGTGGGTGCCAGAGCGGCCAAATGGGGCGGACTGTAAATCCGCTGGCTACGCCTACGTTGGTTCGAATCCAACCCTGCCCAATCACTGAGACCCCGCAGCTTCGGCTGCGGGGTTCTGGTTTGTTGGGGGATGCTGCAGACCCGCGCCCCTCGCGGTGTCAGCGAGATCCTTCCCCCG
>JAUIEM010000290.1 GCA_030428695.1 bacterium | reverse complement strand
CCCGAAGTACGACGGGAGGGGGTGAACCCCTCCCCTACATGTTGTCCTGCAACTGCTCGAATCCCCTGTAGGGGCGGGGTTTACCCGCGCCCGTCGAGCCGGGACAGAACTCACGCGGAGGTCAGTATTCGGCGTGAGGCAAGTGCCACCATTACGCCCTTAGCGGGTGGTGCGCTCGAGCACGACCTCCTTGACCATGCTGTAGGGGCTCATCGCGAGCAGCCAGAGGATGGTCTTGGCCACGTCCGCGGGCTGGAGCATCTTCTCCAGCGGGACCGAGGCCCCCGCGACCAGCGGCGTCGCGACGTAGCCCGGGCAGATCGCGGTCACCCGCACGCCCTCGTCGCGGCCTTCCTCGCTCAGCGCCTCGGACAGCCCGACGAGCCCGAACTTGCTCGCGCAGTAGGCGCCGACCCCGGCCATGCCGTGCTTGCCGGCGTAGCTCGCAATGTTGAACAGGTAGCCGTCGCCGCTCTTCGCGAGCGCGGGCCAGGCGGCGCGGGCGCAGAGGAAGGCGCCGCGCAGGTTGATCGCCATCACCCGGTCGTAGTCTTCGTCGCTCAGGTGCTGTCAGGCGACAAATCCTCGCTTTTCGGTGAGGCATCGTCGTCGATGGCAAGGAGCGAGGAGCTCGCATACGGGCTGTATTCGGGCGACGAGCGACGCAGCCAGCGGCGGCGAGGGCCAGCGAAAACGAGGATTTGTCGCCTGACAGCGCCTCAGGTGCGTGACGCGGCCGCGGGCGAAGACGCCGGCGTTGTTGACCAGATAGTCGAGCCGCCCGAAGCGCTCAACGGTCGCCGCGACGAGAGCTTCCACCTCGTCCTTCCGGGCGACGTCGGCGGTGACGGTCAGGGGGGCGCGGCCGGTCGCCTCCTCGATGGCGGCGGCCGCCGCGGTCAGCTTGTTCTCCGTGCGGCCGCACAGGGCGACCTCGGCGCCGGCCGCGGCGAGGGCTTCGGCGCAGGCGAGGTCGATGCCGCTGCCACCACCGGTGATCAGGGCCACTTTGTCGCGCAGGTCGGGGGTCATCGGGATTCTCCGTCTTCAGGGGGATGCGGCCTACGGTAGGGGATCGGACCGGCGCGGGGCAAGCGGGATCGATCGCGGGGTCGAGGTGGCAGGGATCGAGCGGGGCGCGCTGCGCCTGATCGAGCTAGGCCCGCATCGGGGCCAACGCCCTCTTCGTCCACGACCCCTGCCCGGAGAAGTTCCCGGGCCGCACACCGCCGCGCACCACTACGAGCCCGCGCGGACCTGGCTGGTGCGCGGGCTGGTCGCCGGGCTCGCGGCAGACATCGGGCCCTTCGTCGTGCCGGGGGCGGGCCTGTCTCCGGGCGAGTGAGCGTGTGGCCAGCCGTCAGGGGGATTGCTACCATCGGAGAGGGCATAGGCGGAGGAAGCCGATGGCGCAATTCCCGGGCATGAACCCCTATCTCGAGGCCAGCGACGTCTGGCCGGACCTGCACCAGAGCCTGGCCGTCGAGCTGCGTGCGCAGCTCTCGCCGCGTCTGCTTCCGCGCTACGTGGCCCTCGTCCACCACGACATCGCGGTCGAGCAGGTGCGCGAAGACGGCGATGTCTCGAGAGGGTGCCGTCGCGCCGATCTCACCGTGGTCGAGGGCGAGCCCGGCCCGGCGGTCGGATCTTCCCCTGCCGCGACGCCGGCGACGGCGGTGCTGCCGCTGCCGGTGCGGCGGGAGGTCCGGCAGTTCCGGCTCGAGCTGCTGCGGGCCTCCGACCGGCGGCTGGTGTGCGTGCTCGAGCTGGTGTCGCCGGCGAACAAGCGGCCGGGGAAGGACCGCGACGGCTACCGGGCCAAGGTCGAGGCCTACCTCGAGAGCGCGGTGCACTTCATCGAGGTCGACCTGCTGCGCGGCGGCGAGCGCTGGGAGGTCGCGGCCGGCGAGCCGGCCGGGGCGTACCGGGTGCTGTTGCGCCGCTCCTCACACCAGCGGGTGGAGGTCTGGGCCTTCGGCCTGCGCGAGCCGCTGCCGGTGATCCCGGTGCCCCTGCTGCGCCCGGACCCCGACGTGACCCTCGACCTCGGGGCGGCCCTGCGGCGCTGCGTGGCGAGCGCGGGCTACGAGGTGCTGCTCGACTACGCGGGCGCGCCGCCCGGGCCGCCGCTCGGGGGCGAGGAGAAGGCGTTCGTGCGGGAGTGTGTGGAGTAGGGGGCGAGCGAGCCGGTGCGCGGAAAAGAGATCGTCGTCGGGCTGCTGCTGGGGGCGCTGTCGCTGCTCGGTGTCTGGCTGCTCGGCGCGGCGGAAGATCCTCCGCGGGAGGCGGGACCGACGGACACGTCGGCGGAGCGGGAGACGCCGCCCTCCGCGCGCGAGGCCGAGCCGGTTCCGCCGGCCGAGGCTCCCGATGTCGCCCCGGCGGGGGCCGAGCCGCCCGCGGCGCCTTCCGCAACGCCCGGCGCGGGGCGCGTCAGCGAGACCCTCGACGCGCTGCCCGAGGTCCTGGGCGTGGTCCTGCACGGCACGGTGCGCGGCCCGGCCGGCTTCCTCGGGGATGCCGAGCTCGTCCTGTACGCGGGGAAGGACAAGCGCGGGGGCGGGAAGAAGCCGACGCCGGCGCCCCCGGTTGCCGCGGTGTCGACCGACGCCCGCGGCGCGTTCCGCTTCGAGGGGCTGACGGGCGGGACCGCGCTCCGGCTCGTCGCCCGCTGCGCCGGTCATGTCCCCGCGGAGGCGTGGCTGTCCCTGCCGGCGGAGGGCGCGCTGGAGCAGGACTTCGCGCTCGCGGCGGGCCTGCAGCTCGAGGGCCGGGTCGAAGACCAGCGCGGCGTCCCGCTCGCGGGCATCGATGTCGAGGCCGCGGCGAAGTCCGGCCCTGCGGTACGCGCCACGTCGGCCGCGGACGGCCGCTTCCTCCTCGACGGCCTCGCGCCGGGTCCGGTCTGGTTGACGGCGCGGGATCCGCGCGGGCTCCATGTCGGCGACACGTGGGTCGAGGCGCGGGCGGGGGAGCGCGGGGTCGTGCTCGTGATGGTGCGCGGCGCGTCCCTGCGCGGCGAGGTCCGTGAACGCGGCCAGCCCCTGGCGGGCGTGCGGATCGGCCTGCGCGGCGCGGACGAGTTCCTCCCCTCCCGCTACACGACCTCGGACAGCCTCGGCGCCTTCGGCTTCGGCGCCCTGGAGGCCGGGGAGTACGCCCTGCACGCCGCCCATGCCGACTTCTTCGAGGCGACCCTGCCCGCGCTCGCGGTGCGGGAAGCGGCAGAGACCTGGGTGGATGTCGAGCTCGGCCGCGGCGCGACCGTGCGCGGCGTGGTCGTCGACCAGACCGGCGAGCCGCTGGAAGGCGCGCGGGTCGTGCGGCTGCCGGGGCTGGTCCAGGGCTGGGGGAGGAAGGCCGAGGGTTGGGTGGAAGGGCGGCTCGCGGAGAGCCGCTGGCTGGAGGGCGAGCCCCTGCCGGACGACCTGCTCGGCCTGCGCGTGGCGCGGACCGGCGCGGACGGCCGCTTCGCGCTGCCGGCCCTCGGCGACGCGATGCACCGGCTGGTCGCCTACGCCGAAGGCTACCCCCGGGGTGGGGCGACGGTGCGGGTCGCCGACGGGGTGGATCCCGCGCCGCTGACGATCCGCCTGATCGCGGGCGGCCAGCTGATCGGCCGGGTGCTCGACCCGGTCGGGCTGCCGGTGGCGGGCGTCGAGGTCCGCGTGGAGGGAGCGTCCGGCGAGGAGCGCGAGGTCAGCAGCGACGCGGAGGGCCGCTTCCGCGTCCCCGAGCTCGCCCCCGGACGCTACGCGCTGACCGCCTACGCCGGCGGCTGGAAGGAGAGCGACGCGGCCGCCCGCGCCGAGGCGACGGTCGGGGCCGGCGAGGAGGTCCACGTCGACCTGGTCTTCGCGCGCGGCGCCGAGGTGCGCGGCCGGCTGCTGGCCGACGGGCAGCCGCTCGCCGACGTCGGCTTCCTCTTCCGCCTCGCCGACCCCGATGCGCTCGGACGGCGCGGGACGACGGACGGGCAGGGGCGCTTCGTCGTCCCCTCCCTGCCGCCCGGCGCCTACGACATCCAGCTCCACCTCGAGGGCAAGAACGTCGTCAGCCTCCCGGCGGAGGTTCCCGAGGACGCGCCCGTCGTCGACCTCGGCGAGCTCGAGGTGCCGTCGACCCGCCTGGCGGGCCAGATCGTCGACTCCCTGGCGGAGCCCGTCGAGGGCGCGAGCGTCGCCCTCTACCAGCTCGCTGCCGACGGCGCGGAGGTGCGCCTGGCCGCGCACGCCTGGTCCTCCGCCGAAGGCTTCGTCCTGCGGGGGATGTCCGGCGGAAGCTACCGGCTGCGGGTCCACAAGCCCGGCTACCTGGCGGCGGTCCAGGAGCTCGAGCTGGCCGCCGGCTCGACCCGCGGCGAGCTGCGGGTGGTGCTCGAGGAGGGCGCCCGGCTGCGGGGCAAGGTGCGGCTGGCGGACGGGGCGCCGGCCCCGAGCTACGTGATCGCCCGCTGCCAGGACGGTCCGCTCGCGGGCACGCGGGAGCAGGGCTCCTTCGAGCCGGACGGCAGCTACCTCGTCACGGGTCTGGATGCCGGTCACACCTACCTGGTCTACGCCCGCAAGGACGGCTTCGCCCCCGCCCGCGCCCTGCTCGAGATCCAGGCCGGGGAGCAGACCCTCGACCTCACGCTCGGTCCGGCGGCGCAGCTCGAGCTGCAGGTGGTCGACGGCGGCCTGCCGGTCGCCGGGGCGGAGGTCGCGCTGCTCTTCCCCGACGGCGGCTGGCACGGCGAGCTGGCGGCGCTGAAGACGCCCGTCATCGCTCCGACGACGGACGCGCGGGGCCGGCTCGTGCTCGCGGACCTGCGGGCGGAGAGCTACCAGCTGTCGATCCGCACGCCGTCCGAGGAGCTGCAGGCTCCGCTGACCCTCGCGGTCGGAGACAACGCGCGCACGGTCGATCTCGCGCTCTTGCGGTAGGGCGTGACCGGGGGGGCGGTTTTTCGCACGGCGTTGCCACACGTTCCCGCGGACCCACGCTCCGAGGAACGAGGAGCGAGGGTCAAGGGCTGCAGGCTACACAAGAGGAGTTGGGTGGCAGCCCTGTTTGCGCCACCACCGCAGGTCTCTTCTCCGAGGAACACAGCGAAGCGGCCGATCGGGCCCGAGGCACGAGGGCACGGAGGTGAGAGGAGACCGAGGAGGTGGCGCAATCAGGGCGATGGTCGCCCAACCTCCGACTGTGTTGCACGCGACACGGTGGTCCCCCACCGGGGGACTCACAGGGGGGCATCAACAAGCCAACAAACACCTCGTTCCCCGGGGACCGGTGTGCGTTACGGTGCTTGCTCCGGACGCGAGTGTTCGATCGGATTGTCGCACGGCACCTCGGCGCGTGTGCGCCCACGGGAATCGAAACTTCTGGCGTCGACCGGGACGCGGAGGTCCGGGCGCCCGGCAGGGCGCAACACCAACACAGGACCGTTCCAGAGGACCAGGTTGCCCTCCAAAGCTGGAGACAGCTCCGGGCCATGGACGACCTCTCGCTTATAGGTGTTCCCTCCCGGAGCTGGCTCCAGCTTTGGACGGTCTTTTTTTCGGGCAACCTGCGTCCGACAGGGTTGTTCCCGACAAGTTGATGAAGTGGAACCCCCCACCGGGGGGCAGGGGGGGAATAGCATGCACGCCATCCCCAACGGGCAATCGTGGCCGCCAACCTCGTAGCGGGGCTTTTCGGACGCGAAGATTCGATCGTTTTCTTGACGGGGGGAGCCCCTACCCTGTACGCACACGGGATCGAGGCGATGTGGGTGACCTGCTACAGCGATGCGTCCTTCCACCCCCACACGGGCGGTGCGTGGGGCGTGTGGCTGCGCAGTGACCGCGGCCGCATCCGCCGCCAGGGCCTGTGCCCGAAGTATGTCGTCAACGCGAACCAGGCCGAGCTGGCCGCCATCTTCGCGGGCCTGCACCTGGCGTTGACGGCCTGGGAGGGCGTGCGGGGCATCAACGTCCGCTCCGACTGCCAGGGCGCCCTGCACTGGCTCGCGGCCGGGCTTCCTCCTGCCCGCGCGGACGCGACCCGGCGTCTGCAGATGAAGATCCGCGGCCTGGTCGAGACCCACGGTATCGAGCTCGTCCCGCGCTGGGTGCGGGGGCACCAGCGCTCGAGCAGCGTCGAGGCCTTCCTGAACAACCACTGCGATCGGGCGGCCGGGACGGTGCGGCGCTCCCACGGGCAGCAGCTCCGCAAGGCGAAGAAGCGGCGGAAGCGGAAGAAGCGCCGGGCGTAAGCGGGGCGTCCCGCGCGCATTTCGAATACGGCGGGGGCCACCCCTCGTCCATCGATGTGCGCCGGGGAACGAGCCCGGCAGAGGAGGTTCCGATGCGAAACCCCGAGAGTCCCGAAGACGGCGAAGACAGCGGGCTGCTGCCCGTGTCCATCGTCACGTTCCTCGTCCTGTGCCTGGTCCTGTTCAGCAACACCGCCGCCTTCGACATGGTCTCGGCGCTGCGCTGACCCTCAGCCTCAGCCCGGTGCATCAAACGGGCGCAGGCGAAGTCCTCCCACACGCGCAGGTCCAGCCCGGGCAGGAGCTCCCGGAGGCGCTGCACATCGGGCCGGAACCACGCCGCCAGCCGCGCTCGCCGCGGTCGAAGCGCGGCACCACGTACCCCTGCCGAGCACGCGGTGGAACTGCCGGACGTTGGAGCGCTCGAGCCTGTGCAGGCCGAGCCCGAGCTCCCGCGCCTTCGCGGTGAACCCCGACAAGGTGTCGTGGATGGCGGCCCCGCGGGGCGCGATGAAGTCGAAGCGCAGCCCGTGCTCCTCGATGAAGGCGCGGGTCGTGCACAGGCAGCTCGGGTGGATGTACGGCGCGATGGCGGAGCGCAGCTGGTCGCGCCACACGCCCGCGATCACGGTGGTGTCCGAGAGCGCGCCGGTCAGCGCTGCGAGCCAGCCGTCGCGGACCGCGTCGCTGTCGAGGGTGATGACGAACCGCGGCCGCGCCTGCCGCGCCTTGGCGTACAGCCGCTGCAGAGGCACGGCATGGGGGTGGCGGAGCCGCTCGTACGGGGCCGCGTCGGTCACGTCCACGTAGGGCTTCGCGGCGAGGAGCGCGCCGACCCGGCGGTCTTCCGGAGCGTTGTTCCACACGTAGACCCGGACGCTCTCCGCGCGGGTGTGCTCCTCGAGCTTGCGCAGACACAGCTCGATCCAGCGGCCTTCGCGCGGCTCGCTCCCGCCGCTGACGAGCAGGATGGCGACCTCGAGCGGGGAGTCTTCCGTGCGTGCTCTCATCGTTGCGCCTGTCCGGAGATCCCGGGGTTCCTCTCCGCGCGGTCCACCCGGACCCTCGGAGATCCCCCGCATTGTACGCCGCACCTACGACGGGACCGGTCCGGATGGCCTCCCCTCATACATCGCGGTCAACGTCGGACAGAGCCGTGCGACCCGGTCGGCGAGCCCCGGGGGCACCGTGCGCCGGCGCACCCGCAGGGGCGCCGCGCGGACGTCCTCGATGTTGCCGACCGCCCAGGTCTGGCCGTAGGTCCGGTCCAGGTACGCTGCGCTGCGCCGCGTGTGCGCGACCACCTCCGCGAGCGGCCGCCAGAACAGGTACTGGCCGAGGCCGACGGGGAAGCCGCGGCGGCGCAGCCCCTCGACGGTCGCGCCCTTGGCCTCGACGAAGTCCTCGAGCCGGACGACGGCGTCGAAGTCCGCGCGCCGCTCCCGCAGGATGCCGTCGAGCTTGGCGAGCTTGTCCTCGAGGCTGCCCCCGGTGTCGCGGTAGGGGCGCGGGTCGAGCGACAACCAGGTCTGGCAGGGATCGCGGAGGAACAGGACCGAGCGGTCGGGGCCGAAACGCTCGAGCTGCTCCGTCAGCGAGACGTCCGACACGGTCGCCTTGAGCACCAGCTCCCGGTGCGGCAGGAGCTCCCGGGCGGGGACGCGCTCGCGGACGAACAGGTCGAGCACCCCGGCGACGCCTTCCCGCTGGCACAGCCACAGGCTGAACAGGCTCGCGCCGCTGCTCTGGGAGCCGTAGACGAAGATCCTCACGCCGTCCTTCCGGGTGCCTGTGGGGTGGGGGGCCGCGGTGTCGCGGACCGGGGTTCGTGTTTCTGTCGCGCGCTCCCAGAAGAGGGTACCAGGGCCGACCGGTCCTGTGCGGTGTGCTCCAGGCCTGGGGGGCGCCGCGTTCCGATACGACTGACCTCAGCACGACTGACCTCAGCATAGGTTGCCCAGTCCGACAACCACGAGGCCCCGGCGGGCAGAGAAGAAGAGAAGTCGTAGAGGACGCAAAGCTCCGCGGAGGCCGCAGAGGGGTCCTTGTTCTCTCTGCGGCTACGGACAGCTTGGACGGTTGTGCTGAGGCCACGACTCCCCCTATGCAGCCCGATCGCTTGCAGCCCTTGTAGCGCGCGCTCGCTCGGTGCACGGGTCGATCGCCATCGACCGCAGCGTTCTCTCCCGGTCCGGCGGGCCTGCGGGGTCACCTCTGTAGGGACGGTTCACCCGCCGTTCGTCTGGGAACCGATCTCGCTTCGCGGGACAGACTTGCGCTGAGGTCCCTACGCACCGCGGAGTGGCGGCCGGTCCGGTCGCGCTCGACGCGGTCGAGCGGCGATCGATGAAGCGGCGTCGATCCAGACGGCTACCGAAGGTGCCGTGCTCGACGGGGGCGCCTGTGAATTAAATGTGACATAAATATCGATCTGTAAGGCGAGGGCCCACGCGCATCTGGAGCCGACCGGCGATCTTCACCTCGAGCGGCGCTTGCGCGCCCGGTTCTCTTCTCGAACACTCAAGTACTAGTAATTTCCAGCGTTCCACGGATGGACCGGGGGGGCGGCGGAAGTGATGGATCACACAGAGAGTACAGGGAGGAGCCGTATCATGGTTCCGTCGCGGTCTTTGGTTTTGGCCTTGTTGGTCTTTTCAGTGCCCAGCGCCTGGGGGCAGATCGCCCTCCGCTCGGACGGGAGCTCCGGGGTCGTCGAGGGGGCGACCTCGCAGAGTCTGGCGGACTCTCTGATGACATCCACGCTGACGAACGATGACGTCGACCTGTTTGTCGACGCGGTCGAGATGCTCGTCCTCGTCCTTCCGACCAGTCCAGGGCTCGCGGCGGACCTCTCCGCGGACACGCTGCCTTTGAGCTCCCTCTCGACCCACGCGGTCTGGCTTGCGGTGGACGGCGGGATCGACTGCCGCGACTTCATCGGGGTGCTGAAGAAGATCGCGATCGCTCTGCCGCTGACCGACGAGAGTCAGCGGCCGGCGGGCTTTCGCAGCGCCAACTGCACAGTGGTGAGGAACCGGCGCAGCGAGGTGGTCGCGGCGCTGAAGGATCTGAAGAGAGCGGTTTCGGATGCACGGGGGGATAGCTGATATGAGACCCGGAAAGAGACATGGAGTCCTGTGGCTTCTGTTGGCGGCGAGCTCCCTGGTACTCGCGACGACCTCTCACACCTCTGTTGAGCAGGGACTGGGCGACCAAGATGCGCCGAGCGTCTGCAAGGTCGGCTGTGGCGAATGCGAGAAGGTCTATCTGCACAACGCTGAGTTCCGCCACGACGTGGTCGATGTAGCCATCCCCGGACGCGGCCTGATCCACATGATCTTCTCCCGCACCTACCGCTCTTTGCTTCCAGCCAAGACCAGTCCCGCGACCAACGACCTCGGCGAGGGCTGGGTCCATCGTTTCGAGGAGCACCTCATCCCCGACAGCACCGGCGTGCGCCGCTTCGGGCCCCACGGTCGTGACGACTACTGGCTGGCTGACGGGTCGGACTACATCAGCCCGCAGGGGCAGTTCGGCACGCTGGTCGGAAACGACTCGACCGGGTGGACGTTGCGTTTTCCCGATGGCACGAAGCATACGTACGATCCGGATGGTTTTCTGAACGGGATCGAGGACCGTTTCGGGAACGCGTTGTCGATCGTCCGCACGGGCAAGAATCACATCGACAAGATCGTCGACGCGTATCACCGCGAGTACGACTTTAACTATCAATACGTCGATGCAGGCAATAACTACTACAGGCTTGTCGGCATAACGGACTTTGCGGGACGCGAGGTGGTCTACGGATACAACCCGGAGAACGGTCTCCTCACCGACGTCACCACGCCCACGGTTACGGGCACGAGCAACAACTGCAACTTCCCCTCGGGTCGCACGATGGAGTACGAGTACTTCACCGAGAGCGAAGACGCGGAGCTCACAACCAACCTGATCCGCATCTACCGGCCCCAGGAAGTCGAGGACAGCGGCGACGCCTACCTGACCGTCACCTACGGGACCTCCGGCTCCACCTACGACAAGGTGACGAGCTTCACGCGTGGCGGAACGAACAGCTCCGGCGTCGCCGCGGGGGGCACGACCACGCTCGAGTACTTCCTCCTGAACCAGAGCGAACCGGCGGGGCAGCCCAACCTTCCGCGCATGCGTGTCGAGATCGAAGCGCGCAACGGCAACGTGCGCCACTACTTCGGCAACGAGTACGGGCAGCACATCATGACCCGGGAATACACCAAAGGTCTCCGCGCTGGCGAGCCGACCTACTACGAGACCGTGTCCGAGTTCAACGCGGACGGGCTCTTGCGGTCCCGCGAGTTCCCGCTCGGGAACAAGATCGAGATGGACTACGACTCCCTCGGGGTCCGCGCCGCCCAGGCGAACGTGCTCGAAGTGCGACGCATCGCCGACGCCACCCGTGGCGGGGGCGAGGACATCGTCACCGAGTACACGTATGAGCCGCTGTTCCAGCAGGTCCACACCATCGTCGAGTCCCGAGGCACCGCAGCCGGCTTCACTCCCCCTCTGGGCAGTGCCAGCGCGGCCCGCTACACGACGACCCTGTACTACGACTACATGGAGGGGAACGCCGACGTTCCGGACACTGCATGGGTCACTGTCCCGGGGAGCCTTCGCAATCTCGGCGACAAGAACAGCGACGGGGTGACCAACCAGGTCGACGGCAACCTCGTCCGGCGCGACGACCCCGACGTCACCCTGCGGGCGGGTTCGGAGATGGCCACCCACCTCAGCAGCACCACCCAGACGATCTACACCGAGCTGGTCTGGGACGGCGACCACCTGACCAAGATCATCGACCCGGGCGGCAACGTCACCAAGCTCGAGTACTACGAGGATCGCGACCCGGACGGCGACGGCACGAACGTGCCCGGCCAGAGCTCGACCGCGGAGGGCGGCTACCTGAAGGAGAGGATCGCCGACAACGAGACCTCCTCCCGCCAGATCCAGACCGGGAGCAGCCTCCAGCTGATCACCTCCTACGAGTACAACGAGCTCGGCGACGTGACGAGCATCACCAACCCCCGCGGCGTGCGCACCGACTTCGAGGTCACCGATCTGCACGAGGTCGCGGTGGTCACCCGCGGCGCGGACGTCTCCGCCGCGGCGACGGCCGGCGAGCTGGTGACGGGCGAGTCGGCGTTCACCTACGAGATCCGCTACTGCTATGACCACAACGGCCGGGTGATCGGGATCGAGACGGAGCAGTCCCACGACACGGTCGGGGTCGGCACCTGGGTCGAGCAGACGATGACCTACGACATCCTCGGCAACCTGGTCCAACTCGAGGAGGAAGTCGACGCGAGCACGTCGGTGGTGACGAAGTACCGGTACGACCCCGAACAGCTCCTGCAGCTGGTGATCAGCCCGGAGACCACCCAGGTCTACACCTACTACGACGAGCGCAACCTGCCCTGGAAGGTGGTCCGCGGCTACGGCACGGCGGACAGCTCGGTCGTGGAATTCGCCTACGATGACAACGGCAACCGGGTCAGCATCCTCGACGCCGAGGACACCGACGGCGACACCTACCGCGAGGAGACCACCATCGAGTACGACGGCTTCGACCGCCCGGTCAAGACCGTCGACCCGATGGGGAACTACGCGCTGACCGCCTACGACATCGCGAGCCAGCCGATCCTGGTCGAGGTCTACGGCCACAAGGCGAACGATCCGGGCGGCACGCTGACGCTGCTGAAGAAGACCTACTTCCGGCATGACGAGCTGAGCCGGGTCTACCAGACCGACGACTCCCTGTTCGTCGCGACGGGCTTCTCCCCGAGCCGGACGGTCGATCTGCGCGATGACAACAGCGACAACCTGGTGACGAGCTACGTCGAGTACGACGCGCTCTCGCGGGTGCAGTTCGCGGTCGACGACGACGGCACGGTGGTCGAGAACACCTTCGACAGCGCCTCGCGCCTGGTCGAGACCGAGGACGAGCTCGGCAACCGCATCCTGCGGGACTACGACGCGAACTCGAACCTGATCGAGCTCCAGACGGAGGAGGTCTCCCCCGAGAGCCACGTCAGCGACGAGGACTACTTCACCTACTACACCTACGACCAGCTCGACCGCCTGGTCCGCACGGTCGACAACATCGGCCAGGCCCGCTATCTGGCCTACGATGCGCGGGACAACCTGATCGAGACCCAGGACGCGATCGGGACGCTGGGCTCCGACCCGTGGAGCGTGTACACCGGCGGCAACATCAACACGAACGGGAACACGACGACCTACGTGTACGACGGCCTCGGGCGGCGCATCCTCGAGTGGTACGATCTGCGCACCGACGGCTCGGGAGCGAACGCCCTCGACACGACGAACGTGTTCAACAGCGACGGCCGGATCAAGCTCGCCTTCGAATTCGACAAGAGCTCCCGGCTGGTGAAGTTCATCGATGACAACGGCAACGAGACGGCGTATGGCTACGACGCGCTCGACCGCCAGATCGGGCAGACCAACGACGACGGCGAGAGCATCGACCTGACCTACGATAGGGACGACAACGTCTCGATGCGCATCGATCCGAACGGCTCGATCGTGACCTACACCTTCGACGCGCTGAACCGGGTGACGGAGGTCGACGTCTCGCGCGAAGAGGGGGTGCTCGGCACGACGAGG
>JAUIEM010000289.1 GCA_030428695.1 bacterium | reverse complement strand
GTGGCGCAATCAGGGCGATGGTCGCCCAACCTCCGACAGTGTTGCACGCTACACGGTGGTCCTCGGCTTGGAGGAACCGCCAGGAGCTGGGCCACGGAGGGAAGAGCGAAGGGAAACAGGGTGCGGCGGCTGGAGGCGCGCGGCAACAGCATGCGGCGGCTGGAGGCGCGCGGCAACGGAGCCCGGCCGGTGCGGATGCCCTCCCGAAGTAACGACCCCACCCAGGGCCGCATGACCTGGACCAGCACCCGACCCCCGAAGTCCTCTTCACCTCGACAACCTCAACCCCTTTCAAAGCTTGCCACAACCACCCACACGTGATCCCATTTGTCACGCAACGAGCTTTGCCGACGGCCGCGGGACCGCGCAGGCGCGGGTCCGCTTGGAGGACGTCTCCTCGCGGTGAACGAAAGCCCGATCCCGATTCCGAAGCCCGATCCCGACTCGATCGGCATCTGCATCGGCATCGCCGAACGAAAAACAGCCCCCCGAGCGTCGCGGCTCGGGGGGCTGGGGTGCAGGAGTCCAGGCTCGACGTGGAGGCTCAGGCCTCGACGGAGCGCCGACGCAGGCGCAGGGCGACGACCAGACCGGCGAGGGCGAGCCACACGCTGGCGGTGCTGAGGTCGCCACGCGCCTGGATCGAGCAGGAGCTGCTGCTGCTGCTCTTGCGCGAGGCGCTCGGCGTGTTCGAGAAGGTGCCGCCACCGGCGGTGCTGCCGCCGGGGGGCGGGCCGTTGTTGGTCGGCGGCTGGGTGGTCGGCGGGTTCGTCGGCGGGGTGGTGCCGCTGTTGATGTTCGCCATCTCCTCGTTCGAGGGGTTCGACTCCATCGCGCCGGTGTACGACTTGACCTGGTAGTAGTACATGTTGCCGCTCTGGACGGTCGCGTCCTGGTAGCTGGTGACGTCGGCGGCGACGGTCGCGATCTCGCTGTAGGTGCCGTTGGCGCCCATCTTGCGCAGCACCTTGAAGCCGTCCTCGGTCGTCGCGTTGTCGCTCCAGCTCAGGCCGACGGAGGTGCCGGCGACGGTCGCGCTGAGGTTGCTCGGCGCGGCGGGGGCGGTGGCGACCGGCGGAGTCGTCGGCGGAGTCGTCGGGGGCGTGGTCGGCGGAGTCGTCGGGGGCGTGGTCGGCGGGGTCGTGCCCGTGACGTTCGCGTTCTCTTCGTTCGAGGCGGTCGAGACGCCGGCGGCGTTGTAGGCGAGCACCCGGTAGGTGTAGTCACCGGCCGCGACGTTCAGGTCGTCGAAGCTGGTCGCGTTGGCGGCCGGCGAGGCGATCTGGGTGTAGGTGCCGCCGGTGGGCTTGCGCTCGACGCGGAAGCCGGACTCGTTGCTCGAGGCGTCGGTCCAGGTCAGGGAGACGGTCGTGCCGTTGACGGCGGCGATCAGGTTCGACGGAGCCGTCGGAACCGTCGGGGTGGTCGGGGGCGTGGTCGGGGGCGTGGTCGGGGGCGTGGTCGGCGGCGTCGTCGGCGGAGTGGTCGGCGGCGTCGTCGGGGTCGTGGCGACGGTCAGCGGGGAGCTGTCGAGGCCGGTGTTGTTCGACGTCGACGACTCGGCGACGGCGCCCTGCGGGTCGACGATCATGCCGATGTAGTAGGTGCCGGCGTTGACGTTGGCCGGGATCGTGACGGTCTGGACGCTCGGCCCGTCGCTGGCACCGGCCGCCATGCTGCTGACGGTGAAGGTGTACAGGGCCAGGTCGTTGGCCGCGGAGATCGTCGTGTTCTGCGACAGGTAGATCGTGTAGTCGAAGCTGCCGGCCGCGGCGTTGCCGGTGTTGGCGAAGGCGCGGGTGACGTCGACGGTGCCGCCGGGGCTGACGTTGTAGCTGCCGAGCGCGACGCTGCTGACGGCGAGGTCGGGCTGCCCGGCGCCCTGGACCGCGATCGGGGTCGCGTCGACGGCGCTGTTGTTGGTCTCGTTCGACTCGCTGACCTGGCCGAGGTCGTCGACGATGATCCCGGCGTACCAGTTGCCGGCCGCGAGGTTCGCGGGGACGGTGACGCTGACGGTCAGCGGCCCGCTGACCGCGCCGGCCGAGAGGCTGTTCAGGGGCGCATCGTAGACCCGGGTGTCGGCGGTCGTGATCGTCTGGTCGTCGGACAGGTAGACGCCGTAGCGGAAGGAGCCCGCGGCGGCCGTGCCGGTGTTCGACAGCTGGCGGCTGATGGTCAGGTTCCCGCCGGCGGTCACGCTGTGGCTCGAGGCGCTCACGCTGTTGGCGACCAGGTCGATGGTGCCGCCACCGCCGCCGGTGTTCGACGGGGTGAAGCGGTAGTTCGAGGTCGGCGGGGTCGCGTTGGTGTTGGTGCCGTTGACGCCGGGGACGCCGACGGTGCCGCTCGCGTCCTCGATGCCCATCGTCGCGCTGACGCTGCCCCAGCTCTGGAGCGTGTCGTAGCAGAGCTCGATCTCGTTGGTGCCTTCGTACAGGCGCACCTGGCCGTACAGGAAGTCGCTGGTCGAGGCGTAGGTCGACACCGACCAGTACTGGACGACGAAGACGCGGTTCGGCGCGGTGCCTTCGACGCCGGTGTGGACCCAGTCACCGGTCGAGATCAGGAGGTCGTCCCAGAACAGCGCGATGATGTCGTTCGGGGCGTTGGTCGACGGGAGCGGGTCGTTCGACCAGTCCGAGCCGTTGCTGCCGAAGGTCAGGTAGCCGTTGCTGCTGACGGTCACCGAGCTGTAGGGCGTGCCGAAGAAGTTGAACGTGAAGCCGAGGGGTACGGTGACCTGGTCGTCGTCGCCGGGGTTGGCGTCGTCCCAGAGCGTCGTCCCGGAGGCGAGCGCCGTCATGCCCTGGGCGAAGGTGGTCATCGTGTAGCCGGAGCCGCTGGTCGGGGGATTGCTCGGCGGGTTGCTCGGCGGATTCGAGGGCGGGGTGCCGCCGGTCGTGCCGCTGACCACCAGCGGGGTGGCGTCGACGATGGTGTTGTTGCTCTCCGAGCTCTCGCTGACCGCGCTCAGGTCGTCGACCCAGATCCCGACGTAGTAGCTGCCGGCCGCCGTGCCCTGGGGAATCGCGACCGTGATCCCGCCCGGGCCGTTGGTCGTGTTGCTCGCCATGCTGGTCAGGGTGTAGCTGTACAGCTCGGTGTCAGAGCCGTCGATGGTCTGGTCGTTCGACAGGTAGATCCCGTAGCGGAAGGCGCCGGCGTTGCCGAGGTCCACGTTCGAGAACTGGCGCGTGACCGTGATGTTCGTGCCTTGACTGGCCGTGTACTGCGACAGGGCGACGTAGTCGGCGGTCAGATCGGGGCTGGTCGTGCCGGGGTTGCCGGGGTTGCCGGGGTTGCCCTGGCCGCTGGCGCTGAACAGGTAGTTGCTGGTCGGCGGCGTCGAGATCGCGTTGCTCGAGCTGACCGCGGCGACCGACTGGGTGCCCGAGGCGTCCTCGAGCCCGGTCGTCGCCGACACCGAGTTCCAGTTCTGCAGCGTGCTGTAGACCAGCTCGATGTCGTTGCTGCCTTCGTGCAGGCGGATCTGGCCGTACAGGAAGTCGTTCGTCACGTTGCGCACCGACACGGAGTACCACTCGATCACGAACTCGCGGTTCGGAGCGGTGCCTTCGGTGCCGACGGTGATCCAGTCGCCGTTGCTCGAGGAGATCTCGAGGTCGTCCCAGAACAGCGCGATCAGGTTGTTCGGCGCCGCGCTGCTGCCGAGGTTCGCGTTGCTCCAGGCCGTCGCGCTGCCGGCGCCGTCGAAGCTGACGTAGCCGTTCACACCGACCATCACGCTGTTGTAGGTGTTGCCGAAGTAGGTGAAGCTGAACGGGAGCTGCACCGACTGCTCACCGTCGTCGCTGGGGGTCGAGCTCGACCACAGCGTGGTGCCGCCGCTCAGGTAGGTCATGTTCGAGGGCGTGGTGGTGACGGTGTAGCTCTGCGCGCTGAGACTGCCGGCCAGCAGTGCGACGAGCCCGAGGGTCAAGGTGTTCCTTGCAGACGCGATCATTTCTCTGTGCCTTTTCTCTATTCCAAGATCATGCTGTCGTTGATTTCGTTCGTGGTCGCTTGCTCGAGGTCGAGGTGGACGATCTCGACCCGGAGCTCGGTTCCGGACACTGCCTCTTCGGGGATGCGGAACCACACCTTCAGCAACTCGCCCGAGGACAGCTCGCGCTGTCCTCCGACGATCTGGAACACGGCCATCCCGCGTTCCGCCGCCACCAGCGAGACCTGTTTCTGCGCCTCGATCACGTTCTTGCCGAGCTCGAAGTGGTCGAGCTCGAAGCTCGGATCCCAGGCGTAGCGGAAGGTCACGCCGGTCGGGCCGGGCGCCCGATTGCTGAGCAGCTCGACCACGCCGAAGCCGAGCTCTCCACGCTTGCCGTAGCCGGTCGCCGCCCGCAGCACGGCGTCGTGCTGATGGGCGGCCGGCCCGACGCTGGCCCCGGGCTGGGGCGCGAGGGGAGCGAGGATCGGCGGGAGGTCGGCGCTCAGGCGAGCGTCCTCGAGGTCGGCGAGGGCGAGCGCGTCTGGAGCGCGCTTCGGCGCGTCGGCCGCGTCGAGCATCGCCTGCCGCTCGAGCCAGGACGGGGTCGGGGTGGACGTTTTGCTGGGCTCGACCTTCGCGGGCCGCGCGGACGGCGGCAGAGCCCCATGGTTCGTGGACGACGCGCCGGAAGCGCGGACGTCCACCTCGGTCAGCCCAGGCCGGGGGCCGGCTTCCGGCTGGAAACCGGAATCTGCATGCGCATGGGAAGGATCTCCTTGACTCGGGGAATACGCGCGCCGCGTGTCGGAACGGGTCTCGCGGCGTTCGACGGCGGGGTCGGAATCGGAGGGCAGCAGCAGCGCGAGCGGCAGGCTCAGGAGCCCGAACAGGACTGCGAAGGGGAAGATTCGCCGAACGTGCCGCATACCTGTTCTCCTCTGTCGATCCCGAAGGTGAAACTTTTCGGTTTCTAACGCAGGGCCACAGCGGGTCTTTGCGTGTGGCTTCCTTAGCCGCAAAGGGCATGCCGACAAGGTCAAAACCACGGCCCCGAAGACTGAAGTCGCGGAGCTACGGGGATGCGGGCGGGCGGCCTGGCCGCCCACCGTTCCGTTTCGTTCCAGTTTCGCAGACCGATTGCAGGATTGTGAACCGATTGTGTTTCATTCGTGCGGTAACGCGCTGCGTCACCAGTCGCCATGCGGAGTCTGCCGGTGAAGCGTTCCTGTTGCGGCGGCGCCAACCTCTGGCTGACACCTCCCCCTCCGTCGCCTTCGCACCGGAAAAAGGTTGGAGCGCGCCGGGGAAGTCCTATCATCCCCGCAGGGAGGGTCGAGTGTGGGAGAAGCAGCCCTGGTGACCGGCGCGAGTCGCGGCATCGGCCGGGCGATCGCGATCGCGCTCGCGGCGGCCGGCAAGCACGTGATCGTCAACTTCAAGAGCCGCCGCGCGGACGCCGAGGCGACCCTCGCCCGGGTCGAGGAGCTCTCGAGCGGTGAGCTCCTGCCGCTCGACGTGTCCGAGCCGGGGGCCGTGGCAGCCGCCGTCGACGAGCTGCACGCCCGCCACGGCGCCCTCGATATCCTCGTCCACAACGCCGGCATCCGGCGCGACATGCTGATGATGTGGATGCAGCCCGACGACTGGCACGCGCTGATCCGCACCAACCTCGACGCCTTCTACTACCTGACCCGGCCGATCCTCAAGGAGATGCTGCTACGCCGCCGGGGACGCATCGTCGCCCTGACCAGCGCAGCCGCCACCCTCGGCAGCCCGGGCCAGGTCGCCTACGCCGCCTCGAAGGCCGGCCTGATCGGCGCGACCCGCTCCCTCGCCCGCGAGGTCGCCAAGCGGAAGATCACCGTCAACGCGGTCGCCCCGGGCTTCATCGAGACCGAGATGCTCGAGGGCCTCGACCCGCAGACGTTGCTGCCCCGCATCCCGCTCGGCCGCCTCGGCCAGCCAGAGGAGGTCGCCGCGCTGGTCGCGTTCCTGTGCTCTGACGCGGCGAGCTATATCACCGGGCAGGTGTTCGCGGTCAACGGGGGGATGGCGTGATGCAACGGGTCGCGATCACCGGCCTCGGCGTGATCTCCTGCCTCGGCCTCTCCTGCGAGGCGGTGACCGACGCCCTGCGCAGCGGCCGCTCGGGCATCGTCTCCGACCCCGAGCGCGCCCGGCTCGGCTTCCGCTCGCCCTTGACCGGTCGCATCGAAGGCTTCGCCCCGAAGCAGCACGGCATCGGCCGCAAGGTCGCGCGCACGATGGGCGAGCCCGCCCGCTACGCCTACGCCGCCGCCCGCCAGGCCCTCGCCCAGGCGCAGCTCCCGCCCGGACGCCTCGAGGACGGGCGCTGCGGCGTGATCTTCGGCAACGACAGCACCGTCGCCGCCTCGGTCGCGGCGATCGACTCGGTGCGTGAGCACGGCGAGACCCACTTCATCGGCGGCGGCAACATCTTCCAGGCGATGAACTCGACGGTCAGCATGAACCTCGCGGTCCTGCTCGGGCTGCGCGGCGCGAACTGGACAGTCAGCGCCGCCTGCGCGAGCGGAGCCTTCGCCGTCGGACAGGCGGCGGGCCTGATCCGCGCCGGCCTGCAGGACGTCGTGCTCGCCGGCGGCGCCCAGGAGACCTCCTGGCAGGGCATGGCGAGCTTCGACGCCCTCGGCGCCTTCTCGACCTGCGAGGACCCCGCCCGCGCCTCCCGGCCCTTCGATGTCGGGCGCGACGGCCTGGTGCCGAGCGGCGGCGCGGCCTGCCTGGTGCTCGAGTCGGAGTCCTCCGCCACCGCCCGCGGCGCGCCGGTGCTCGCCTGGCTGACCGGCTTCGGCTTCTCGGCCAACGGCAGCCACCTCTCGCAGCCGAGCGTCGATGGCCCCGCCCGGGCGATGCGCGCGGCCCTGGCCGACGCCGGCCGCTCGCCGCAGGAGATCGGCTACGTCAACGCCCACGCCACCTCGACCCCGGCGGGCGACAAGGCCGAGGCGGGCGCGCTCGCCGAGGTCTTCGGCGTGTCGGTGCCGGTCAGCTCGACCAAGGGCCTGACCGGCCACGAGTGCTGGATGGCCGGGGCGAGTGAGGTGCTGTACACCGTGCTGATGTTGCGGGCCGGCTTCCTCGCCCCGAACGCGAACTTCACGACCCCCGATCCGGAGCTGCCGGCGCTCGACATCGTGCGCGAGACCCGTCCGACCGACGCGCGACGCGCCCTGTCGAACTCCTTCGGCTTCGGCGGAACCAACGCTGCGCTGGTCCTCGAGCTCGGCTGAGCCCGGCTATTCCGCGACATGCTCCGCGAGGCGCGCGAGCAGGCCCTCTCGCAGCGCCTCGATCTCGGCTGGGAGCCGCTCGACCAACGGTGCGGCTCCCTCGACGGTGCCTGACTTGCCGAGTGACTCGAGGACGTAGCACAGGTTGCGCAGCCGCTGGGAGCCGAGAGTGGCGCACGCGCCCTTGAGGCTGTGCCCCGCGCGCCCGAGGTTGACCGCGTCCCCATCCGCCACGGCGGTCCGCAGCGTGCTGACGGTGCCCTCGGACACGGAGACGAACTTCTCGATCAGCGCTTCGAGCAGCTCGGGTCCGTCCTCCGCGAGGAGCATCAACTCATCGACGATCTCGTCGTCGAAGATCGGCTCACTCGGCAACGCGGCCTCCTGCGTTTCGACCGCCTCGGCTTCCACGTCCGCGGCATCCTCGCTATCGACCCGATGAGCGCCGCTCGACTTCGCGACCCGGTGCATGCCACTGATGCGAGGCAGGCTACTGGCCCGGATCCGATCACTGACCTGTTGCGCCGCGCTGACGTTGACCCGCGTCGCGCCGGCCCAGCGCGCGATCATCTCGTAGACCTCGAGCTGGCGGATCGGCTTGGTGACGTAGTCGTCCATGCCGGCAGCGATACAACGCTCGCGGTCACCGGGCAGGGCCGAGGCGGTCATCGCGACAACAGGCAGGTGTCTTCCCTCCTTCTTCTCTTCCACCCGTAACCGCCGCACCGTCTCGAGTCCATCCAGGACGGGCATCTGCAGGTCCATGAAAACCAGATCGAGAGGCAGGCGTGCGATCATCTCGAGCGCTTCCTCGCCGTTGCCCGCCAGGAAGACCCGGCAGCCGAATCGGGAGAGTGTGCGCTCGGCGACGAGCTGGTTGACCGCGTGATCGTCGACGACCAGGATCCGTGCCTGGCTCTCGGCGAGCTCAGGTGCACGCTGGTGTGTGGGGAGGCTCTGCGAGGTGACCAGAACACGTCCGGTGGCGTAGTCTTCGCGCTGCGCCCACACCTGCGCCAACAGGTCGAGCAAGGTCGCGCTCGGCACCGGCTTGACAAGGTAGCCGCGGTATCCCGCTTCCTTCATCCGCCGGCCCTCACCGCGTAGACCCGCGGAGGAGAGCATCACCAGCAGCGTATCGGCGATCACGGGGTCGGCCTTGATCCGCTGCCCGAGAGTCACCCCGTCCATCGTCGGCATCTGCAGGTCGATGATGGCGATCCTGAACGGATCTGCCGTCGCGGCAGCTGCGCGCAGCTTCGCGAGCGCGCTCTCTCCTGATGCGCTTGTCTCCGGACGCAGTCCGCGACTGCGCAGGAACTCACTGGTGATGGTGCGGTTGAGCTCGATGTCGTCGACGACCAGAACGCGCAGGTCTGTGAGCTCGGTCCAGCGCATCGGGGGGGGCGGCTGCCCATGCTCGAAGGGGAGCGTCAGCTCACAGGAGAAGGTCGAGCCCTCGCCGAGGGTGCTCTCGGCGGACAAGCTCCCGCCCATCAGCTCCGCGAGCTGTTTGCAGATCGCCAGGCCCAGGCCTGTGCCCGCATGGCGGCGGGTCGTGCTGCTGTCGGCCTGGGAGAACTTCTCGAACACCGTACCGACGGCCTCCGGCGCGATACCGATGCCGGTGTCCTGCACCGACAAGCACAGCCGGACGCGGTCCTCGAGTCGTTCTCGACAGGTCGCTTGGACCAGGACGTGTCCGCTGTCGGTGAATTTGATCGCGTTGCCGGCCAGGTTGGAGAGAATCTGCCGGATGCGTCCCGCATCACCGATCAACATGCGAGGCAGCGCTGGGTCGTAGCGGACGAACAGGAACAACCCCTTCCCGCGCGCGTTTCCGAAGAAGAGGGAGGCGACGTCTTCGAGCACCACCCGGAGATCGAACGGCGCCTCCTCGAGCTCGAGCCGGCACGCCTCAATCTTCGAGAAGTCGAGGATGTCATTGATCAGCGCGAGCAGCTCCTTGCCTGACTTCCGCACCGCCTCGGCGAAGCTCTGCTGCTCGATGTTGAGGTCGGTCTCCTGGAGGAGCTGGGTCATGCCGATCACGCCGTTGAGCGGGGTGCGGATCTCGTGGCTCATCACGGCGAGGAACTCGCTCTTGGCCTGGTTCGCGCGCTCCGCTTCCTCCTTTGCCTCGCGCAGCTGCTGCTCGGCCCGCCGGTGCTCGCTCATGTCGCGCATGACGGTCAGGAACGAGCGCTCGTCGTCGTCGGCGACGACCAGGGCGGTGCTGTAGTCGACCGGGAGCTCGGTCTGCCGCGCCCGCACGACCCCGCTCCCGCGCAGGGTCTCGCCCTGGCGCAGGGCCTCCCGCTCCGCGTCGCGGTCGGGTTCGTCGAGGAGCTCCCGCAGCGAGCGCCCGGTCAGCTCCTCCCGCGTCGAGCCCAACAGCCCGCAGGCTGCGGCGTTGACCGCGCTGATCAGGCCGTCTGCGTCGTGCACGAAGAAGGCGTCGGCGGCGGACTCCATCAGGCTGCGGCTCCACGCCTCGCTCTTGCGCAGCAGCTGTGAGTGCCGCGCCGCCCCGACGGTCAGTCCGAGATGCTGGCTCGCCTCGTACAGGAAGTCGCGCTGGTCCGGCGAGAGCTGCACTCCCTCGAGCACGATCAGCGCCTCGACCCCGCCGGTGTGAAGGCAGGGAGCCAGGGCGAAGCCGGAGGACCCGGCCCTCTCGTCGGCGCCGAGGAAGCCCTCGGGCGCATCGAGCACGAGCACCTTCTCCCGCACGGCCCGTTCGATCAGGCCGTCGTGCAGAGGGAGCACGGGGGGCAGACCCACCCGCTCGCCGATCTTTCCGTACAGCCCGAGCCGCTTCTTCGACCGGAAGTAGATCGCGCCGCTCGTGGCGCCAGCGAAGCGCCGCAAGGTCTCGAGCAGCTCCTGGCTGATCGCGCTCGCGTCGTACTCCTCGTGCAGCGCGCGGGCGAACTCGGTGTTGGAGCGCGACAACCAGGAGCTGATCGCCAGCGTCTGCTCGTGGACGGCTTCCCGCTCGGCGTTCGCGACCATCCGCCGGCGCGCGTCGCGGATCGAGACCAGCAGCACCACGTCGGTGAAGACCACCCAGGCGGTGTGCTCGAGCCAGCGCCACTCGCCGGCCATGAACACGCCGAAGATCGACTCGGGGTAGAAGATCCCGCGCAGCAGGTGGTCGAGCGCGGTGACCGCCGACGCGCTGATCAGCACCCAGGGATCGCGGTAGAACGCGAGGAAGGCCAGCGAGCCGAAGATGTGGAAGTGGGTCTCGATGCGCCCGCCGGTCACGTGGATCAGCAGCCCCGAGGTCAACAGCTGGCCGATCGCGATGATGTGCCGCGTCGAGCGGCGGCCGGGCTGCAGCCACGCCAGCGCGATCGGCAAGGCGCTGATCGCCGCGCCGAGGAACACGGCAGCCTGCACGTGCAGATGCGGATGCGCGCTCGCCCCGATCCAGGTCAGGGGGGAGGTCGTCAAAACGAACACGATGCCGAGCAACCACTGCCCGAGCATCAGCCAGGCGAAGAGGCGATCGGTCGCGCGGTGGATCGCGTCGAGCTCTTGCCGGAGGAGTGCGGACGCGCGCATCGAGTTGCCCTTCACCCATCCCCCTCCGCGAACAGCGGGCAGCCGAACACCCGCCCGCGCACCAGGGCGGGGGCCTCTCCCCGCAACACGGCGAGCACGGCCTCAGCGCCGCGGTTGTCCCCGGCGTGGGCCCGGGACGCGGTCACACCACCGCTGTAGCGCAGCCGACCCGCGGCGTCGTAGGCGACGACCGCCCCGGAGGTCGCGGCGCCGAACCGCCGGCATTCGCGCGCGCCAGGATCGTCGAACAACCGGACGCCAGGAATCCGCGCCGCCCGTTCGCGGAGGGAGCCGCTGGCGGGAAGCTCCGCATAGCCCGCGACCACGATCAGCACGCGCGCAGGGAGGTGAAGCCGTGGGAGCAGCTCGGCGAGCTCGTCGAGGCCCGACGCCGTGCAGGGGCAGCGCGGATGGGCGAAGAGCACGACCTGGGGCTCGCCCTCGAACCGGGGCAGCGCGGTGTCATCCGGCCACCGCGCGGGCGCGACGCCATGGGGGCCGGCGGTGTTTCCATAGGCGAACAGCGCCGTCCAGCCGAGTCCGACGGCGACGGCCCACAGCGAGACGACCCACCAACGAATGCACATGTTCCACTCCACGGCACAGTGTACGGTGTCTTGGCTCCACCGCGCAAATGTTCCGCGGGCTGCGCGGGCCCACCGCGCGCGACGTCGAGGCCGCGGCCGCCTACAGCGCCTCGAGGAAGGCGACCAGCGCCTCCTTCTCCGCCGGCGTCAGCGAGCGCGGCTCGAGCAGCGGGGAGTTCTCGAGCAGGTGTCCGATCAGCGGGTCGTCGTCCCCCTTCGCCCGCTCGGGCTTCACCCGACCGCCGCCCGCGGCGTAGAGGTTGACGATCCCGGCGAGGCTGGGGAACAGCCCGTTGTGCATGTACGGGGCGGTGCGGGCGAGATGCCGCAGGCTGGGGGTGCGGAAGCGCCCGACGTCCGCGGCCTCGCCGGTGACCTCGAAGCGGCCGAGGTCCTCGTACTGGCGGCCGTAGTAGCTCAGGCCGATGTTGTGGAAGCGCTCGTCGGTCAACAGCGGACCGTGGTGGCAGTTGGCGCAGCCGGCCTTGGTGCGGAACAGATGCAGCCCGTGGATCTGCTCGTCGCTCAACAGCCGGGACTCTCCCAGCAGGAAACGGTCGAAGCGGGTGCGCCGCGCGAGGGTCTGTTGGAAGGCCGCGAGGGCGGCGAGGATGCCGTCGAGGGTCGGCTCTTCGTCGCCGAACAGGGCGGCGAACTGCGCGCGGTAGTCCTCGTCCGCGGCGATCGCCTCCGGCACGCCGGCCAGGTCGGGGTTCGCCATCTCGTCCGCCGCGAGCAGCGGCCCGAGCGCCTGCTCGCGCAGGTCGGCGGCGCGCCCGTCCCAGAACAGGCTCGCGCGGTAGCTCGCGTTGAACAGCGCGGGGGCGTTGCGCCGGCCCTGCTGACGGCCGTGGCCGAAGGAGGTCGGCAGGCCGTCTCCCCAGCCGAGCCGCCGGTTGTGGCAGCTCTGGCAGGAGATCTGCCCGGACGCCGACAGCCGCGGATCCTCGAACAGCCGCTCGCCGAGGCCGACGAGCTGCGCGGAGTCACCGCCCGGCCGCGGACTGATCGCCAGCGGCGCCAGCTCGCGGTAGGCGACCCCCGCGCCGAGCCGGGGCGGGGGCCAGTGGGCGGACGGCCCCTCGTACAGCGCGCGCAGCTCGGCGAGCCAGGCGCCCGCCGTGTCGGGGGGTGGCGCCGACGGGGGCGGAGGTGGCGGAACCGAACGCCGGCCGGCGAAGTAGGCCGCCGTGACGAGGCCGAGGATCAGCAGGCCCAGGGCAGCGATCCGTCCCGCGCGCATCGGAATCCTCCCGTGGTGGTCACGCCGATCGTGTCGGGGTGCCGGGTGATTCTACCAGGCTTTGGGGGCGATGCGACTCGGGAGGGGCAGCGCTCGCTCGGTTGCGGACGCCGGGGTCGGAGGCTCAACGCGTGTGCGCGGCGTTCTTGCGGGCGCTTGAACCCTCCAGGAGGCAGGAGGGGAATAGCATGCGCGCCATCCCCCCAACGGGCAATCGTGGCCGCCAACCTCGGAGCGGGCTTGCGGACGCGAAGGTCCGAAACGAGCTATCGCGTCCGGGGCGTGCACCGTAGCGCACACCGGTCCCCGGGGAACGAG
>JAUIEM010000288.1 GCA_030428695.1 bacterium | reverse complement strand
CGGGGCCGTCGTCCAGCGGGCGGGCGAGCAGGCCTTCGCCGCCCAGGTCGCCGAGCGCATCGCCGCGCCCCTCGGCCTGGCCAGCCTGGAGCCCGACTACCAGTGGCTCGACCTGCCGCACCGCGCGGTCGGTTACCGCTCGAACCTGCTCGGCAAGAGGGTGCGCAGCGGGAACAGCGACGTGAGCTGGAAGCTCCCGGGCGGGGGCTTCCTGTCGAACGTCGATGATCTCGCCCGCTTCGGGCTCGGCATGGTCGGTGACCGGCTGGTCGAAAGGGCGACCCGCGACCAAATGTGGACCGCGCAGAAGACCCGCGACGGCGAGCGCACGGGCTACGGCCTCGGCTTCAGCATCAACCGTCGCGCCGGCCTCGTCGGTCACTCCGGCTCCCAGCAGAAGACCGCGACCTACCTGACGATGGACCCGGGCAGCGGCGTCGTCGTCGCGTTGATGTGCAACACCGAGGGGGCCCGTCTCGGCCGCCTCGGGCGCGACATCCTCGGCCTGGTGCGCGACGCCGGGGAGTAGCTGAGCCCGGTTGATCAAACGGGCGTCCAGCGCTCGACCTCGCGCAGCAGGCGCGCGACGTCGGCGTAGTGGTGATCGTCCCCGGGCACGGCGACGACGGTCCCCGGGGTCGTGACGAGCGGCCCGAGCGCGGCGGCGGGCAGGGCGGGATCGGCCTCCTGCTGGAGCACCAGGCAGGGGCAGGGCAGGCGCCGCAACCAGTCCTCGATCGGAAGCTCCGCCGCGCGCGCGAACCGCACCGGCACGCCGACCAGCACCGCGCGCTCGGTCGCCAGGCGCCCGGTCGCCCAGGCCTGCAGGGTCAGGAGCGCGCCGGCCGACTTCGCGAAGATGACGCTCGCGCGCGGAGGGAGGCGGTCGAGCTCGGCGGCGAAGTCGATGCGCGCGTCCGGCGCGGGATCTTCCCAGTGCCGGTACCGCTGGACGTGGCCCGGGCCCCACAGCGGCGCGAAGGCGCGGGCCACCTCGTCGATCCAGGGGCCGTTGGCGGGGGAGTTCCCGGGCAGGAACAGGGGCCTCACCTCACTCCCCGCCCGAGGTGGTCGGGCGCTCGGGCAGGTCGGGCACCAGCGGGGCGGTCGCGCGGGCCAGGAACAGGATCGCGAAGCAGGTCTGGGGCAATGCGTTGGGGGTCGCGGCGACGCCGCCGTTGGCGACCCGCGCCGCGTTTCCCCACGAGCCGTCGGCGTTCTGGGCCGCGAGAATGTGCTGCCCGCCTTCGAGGTACCAGTCGTGCTCGCCGAAGGTCTCGAGGCCGGTCAGCACCCCGACGCGCTCGAGGCCGTACAGGTAGTAGTAGGGGTGGTGCGGGTCGTCGATGGTCCAGTGATGGGTCAGCCAGGCGACCCCGTCGCGGATGGACTGGTCGACCAGGCGCGCGTAGCGCTTCTGGTAGGTGCGGTTGTCCTCGAGGATCGACTTGAGGATGATGACGGCCGCCAGGCTCGCCGCGGTCATCGAGTTGTTGACCTCGGTGTACTGGGGCATGCCGAGCGCGCCGTGGGTGTTGTTGCCCGGATCGGCGGGCCCGAAGGGCAGGTAGGCCCAGCCGCGGGCCTTCATCGTACTGGTCTCGACGCTCTCGTAGAAGTCCCGCACCCGCACGACCGTGTCGTCCGGCTCACCTTCCCGGGCCCGGGCGCGGGCCTCGGCCAGGTCCTGCTGCAGCTCGTCGAGCTCGGCGAAGGACTTGTCCGCCGCGGGCACGAAGAAGGGCTCGACCTCGGGCCCGTCCTGCTCCTGGCCGGCGAGCATCTGCTCGAGGACTTCGAACAGGTCGTTGGTCTTGACCTTGAAACCGACGCGCGCGGCGGCGGCGAGGCCGAGCAGGGCGTACTGGGTGTTCGAGTGGTCCCACTCGTTGCCGCCCATCTCCCCGGCCAGGAAGGGGTAGCCCCAGAGCGGCCGATGGCGCGTCTTCAGAAGCCACGTCGCGGCATCGCTCAGCATCTTCTTCAGGCCCCGCGGGGCCTTCTTGAACTGCTTCCGGGTGACGGTGGCGTAGGGGTCGTCGCGCTCCTCGAGCTCGTCCGGGCTCGGCGCGTAGAGGGCCTCGATCGCCATCAGCAGGATGCCGGTCCCGTAGGTGCGGGTGAGCTCGCGGGAGGCGATGAACCCGAAGGCCTCCTCGACCCCCTCGCTCTCCCCCCGGCCGCCCTTGATCAGGGTCAGCGCGCTCAGCGCCGTCGGGCCGATCGGGAAGGTGCCGATGTAGCCTTCGTCGAAGGAGCCGTCGGCGGCCTGGCGGGACTCGATCCAGTCGAGGCCGCGCTCGATCGCCGCCCGCACCTCGTCCTCGTCGAGCGCGGGCTCCTGCGCCCCCGCCACCGCCACCAGACAACCGAGCCACCAGGCCAGGGCCCGTCGTTCCATCGCGCGCTCCTTCCCTCTGTCGATCTCCTTGTTGTACCAGCTCGAGCGGACTGCGGCGATGGGGAAAGCGGCGCGGCCCTGCCGAGGGAGCCGCGATGCCGTCTCACATCGAGTCTTCACTGTCTCATTGCGATACGGTGCGCGCAGGGCCGAGGCACCCACCATCGCGGTTCCGCACTGGAACGGGAGTTGCAAGGGGGAGGTGCAACCGCGCGCAGGAGTGCCGATGCAAGGACCGACCGCCTCCCTGACGGGCACCGTCCGTCCCGCCGTCCGCGTGCGAGTCTGCGCCCTCCCGGCGTCGGGCACGTCCTGCGAGGTGCGGAGCGACGGAGAGGGGCGCTTCAGCTTCCCGACCCTGCCCCCCGGGCCCTGCACCCTGCTCGCCGCGGACGAGAGCCGGGGCGAGGCCAGCGTCGAGCTGGTCCTGCAGCCCGGTCCCCAGGCCTGTGAGCTCGCGCTCCCCGCCTGGCGCGAGACCGCAGGGCGGGTCCAGGGCCCCGCCGGGGAGCCCCTCGCGGGCCTCGTCCTCGATGCGCGCGTCACCGGTCCGCGCGGGCTGTTCAGCGCGTGCGTGACCAGCGACGAGGACGGGAGCTTCGCGCTCCCTCCCCTGCCGGAGGGGCGGAGCCGCCTGCGGGTGCACGACCCGGAGGAGCGCTACGTGGCGGAGGCGCCCGGCGGGCTGGTCCCGTTCCAGCCGGGGCTGCCGCTCGCGCTGACCCTGCAGGAGGCCGGCGCGATCAGCGGCCGTGTGGTCGCGATTGCGGACGGGCGGCCCATCGAGGGCGTGCGCCTCGAGGTGCTCGGCCGTCCGCTGCCCGCTTCCGCCGCCGCCGACGGCCGCTTCCGCCTCGCGCCGCTGCCGCCCGGTCGCTATCGCCTCCGGGCGTCGGCCCCGGGCTATCTGATGACCGAGGTCGAGGCGCGGGTGCGGCCCGGCCGCGAGACCTGTGTCGGCCTGCTCCTGGCGCTGGGGGCGGTCGTCTGGGGCCGGCTGCGGGAGGATGGCGGCGCGCCGCTCGCGCGTGCCGCCGTCGTGCGGGTGCCGGCCGATCGCTCCGGCGGCTTCACGCAGCTGTGCGAGGCGCTGCGCACCTGGATGGAGCGGGGCGAAGCGCCCGACCTCGGGCCGCTGCCCCACTTCCCCCTCGGCTTCAGCGACGCCCTCGGCAACGTCGAGCTCAGCGGCCTGCCCTTCGGTCCCAACCTGCTGCGCGTGATCGCGGCGGGGCGCCCGGACCGCGACCTCGAGGTCGACGTCGACCGCAGCCCCTGGCCCCTGGTGCTCGAGATGTCCCTGCCTGCGTGACCCCGTCCTGTGCGCCGCCCCGGGGGCCAAACCTGGCCAAGACGGGGCGCGCTCGCTATCATGCTCGCCTTTTCGGGCGGGCACGTTTTGGCTTCGACGCGACGCGGACTCTTCGCGATTCCCCTGGGCTTCCGGCTGCTCATCGCCGTGGTCGCGCTCTATCTCGGCACCCTGATCGCCCTCGCCTTCGTCGAGAGCGTCGTCCTGCGCCTGCTGCTGACCGCCTTCGAGGCGGGCATGGTCGGCGGGCTGTGCGACTCGATCGCGATCCTGATGCTGTTCAAGCGCCACGCCTGGATCCCGAAGTCCGGCCTGATCGCCCGCAACATGGAGGGCTTCAGCCAGGAGGTCGCCGCGACCATCGAGACCGAGATGCTCAGCCCGGAGGCCCTGCACCGGCATCTCTCCGACGGCGCGGGCAAGCGCCTGCGCGAGGCGCTGCTCGCGAAGCTGGGCGAGGGGGAGCTCGGAGGGAAGCTCGGGCCGCGCATCGCCGGCGCCCTCGCCGACAAGGTCGGCCATCCGATGTTCCTCGCCGGCTTCTTCGGCAGCCTGTTCGAGCCCGGCACGCCGGCCGCCCTGTTCGCCGACGCCCTCGACTGGGAAGAGCTCGCGCCGAAGGTGCGCGAGGTCCTGAGAGAGCGCGGCGCGGCCCTGATCCGGCCCGCAGCGCTCGCCGAGCACATCGACGAGGAACAGCTCGAGTCCTTCGTCGCCGGGCTGATCCGCGCGCTGGTGCCGGAGGGCACCGTCGCCCGCCTGGTCAAGCAGCAGCTGCACCGGCTCGGCCCGGACGGCGTCGCCGACATGATGGAGCGCCGCGCCGGCCACCACCTCGACTCGATCCGCGTCAACGGCGTGGTCTTCGGCTCGATCATCGGTCTGATCCTCGGCAGCCTGCGCGAGCTCGGCGTCGGCTGAGCCTCAGCTGCGGTAGCGGTAGCAGTGGAACAGCGGGCTGGCGGCCAGCATCGCCTCGAGGCGCGCGATCTGCGCCTTCGGCCAGGAGACCTGGCGCCGGCTCCGGTGGGGTTTCCGCCAGATCTTCTTCGCGCAGGCCGCGACCACCGCCGGGAGCGGCTCGACGCCGAGGAAGCGGAACATCCGCACGAAGTGGCCCGCGGGATCCGCGCTCAGGTCCTCGTGGCGCTGGAGCAGCTTCTCCTCCACGCCGAGCCGCTCCCAGGCGCGCACCAGCTTTTCGTGGTTGCGGGCGAAGCTGCGCACCAGCCGCGCGAGGTCCCTGCCGTCACGGCGCCGCTTGGTGCTGAGCACGTCGAAGGGGTTGCGCAGGTGCACGATCACCCGGAGGGGTAGCCCGAGCGTGCGGCGTAGCGCCTCGACGGGCTCCCCGCGGGCGGCGCCGAGGGCTTCGACGCTGCGCGCCCCCTTCGCGTCCCCGATCACCTGCGGGTGCTTCTCGCGCTCGTTCTGCCACGTGCCCTCGATCTTGTAGCTGTAGCCGCTCTTGCGCCGGTCGCGACGCTGGTAGCGCGAGTCCTGGAACCTGATCAGCGCGAAGAGCTGCTCGCGGCTGTAGCCCTCCTGGAGCAGCCCGACGGCGTCGAGCTCGTCGGAGATCAGCACCCGCGGGTGGGCCGTCAGGAGGTGGGCGAGGATCGAGTGTCCGCTTCTGGCGGTGGCCAGGAAGAGACAGACCCGCCGGACCTGGCTGAAGTACGGCATCACATCCCCCGCCCGGAGTCGTCGTCCCGGAGCGTCCCCGTGTCGTCCCACAGCCGGGCGTACAGCCCTCCCCGGGCCAGCAGCGCGGCGTGGGTCCCCTGCTCGACGACCCGGCCCTCGTCGAGGACCAGCACCCGGTCCGCCAGCCGCACCGTCGACAGCCGGTGCGAGATCAGCAGCGTCGTGCGCTCCCGCGCCAGCTCCCGGAAGGCCGCGACCAGCGCCGTCTCCGAGAGCTTGTCCAGGCCGGCGGTCGGCTCGTCGAGGAGCAGGACGCGCGCCCGGCTCCGGCCGATGTTGCGGGCGACGCTGAGCTTGCGCCACTGGCCCCCGGACAGGTCGACCTCGCCGAAGCGCCGGCCGAGCAGCGTCTGGAAGCCGTCGGGCAGCGCCTCGAGCATGCCCGCGACCCCCGCCGCCGTGGCGACCCGGCGCACGTCCTCGGGGGTGAGGTGGTCGATGTCGCCGAAGGCGATGTTCTCCGCGGCGGTCGTCTCGTAGCGGTTGCCGGACTGGGTGACGAAGGCGAGATGGCGGTGCAGGAAGCCGAGCTCCAGGCTGCGCAGGTCGTAACCGTCAAGGCGGACGCAGCCCTCCGTCGGGTCGTACAGGCGGGCGACGAGCTTGGCCAGGGTGGTCTTGCCCGCCCCGTTCCGGCCGACCACCGCCAGGATCTCCCCCGGGCCGACGGAGAAGGAGACGTCGTCGAGGGCGCGCCGCTCCGCGCCGGGGTAGCGGAAGCCGACGCGGTCGAATTCCAGCCGGCCTTCGACCTCCGGCAGCGCGATCCCCCCGCGGTCGGGGATCGCCGGCGCGGTGTCGAGCAGGCGCGCGTAGTCGGCCGCGTACATCGCCTCGCCCCCGACGCTGCTGACCTGCACGGCGAGCTTGGCGAGCAGGTCCTTCAGCTGCGTGGTCGCCCCGGCGAACAGCGCGATGTCACCGACGGTCAGCCGTCCATCGACGACCATCCAGGCGACGCGGGCGAACAGGGCGTAGAAGGCGAGGGTGAAGACCGAGGAGAAGAGCAGGGTGCCGAGCAGCTTGCGCACGAGGAGCGCGCGGTCTTCGTCGAGGAAGCGGGCCATCAGGCTCCGGTAGCGCTCGAGCAGCGTCGGCGCGAGGCCGAGCAGCTTGACCTCCGGGGCCGAGGAGCGCGAGCCGACGGTCTTCGAGTAGTAGCGGGCGAGGCGGCGCTTGCTCGCGCGGTCGTAGTCCTTGCGGAACTGGCGCCGGACCTGCCGCCAGTGGAAGATCATGAACGGCACGCTGAGCGGCACGATGATCGCGAGGGTCAGCGGATCGACGACGGCGATGATCGCGACCAGCCCGCCGACCTTGATCGCGCCCGTGATGATGCCGAACACCCGCTGCTGGAAGGACGGCAGCCGCGACGAGGCCCCGCTCGCCCGCTCGATCAGGTCCTGGAAGCCCGGGTCCTCGAGCTGCGCGAGGTCGAGCCGCGCGAACAGCCGCAGCTGGGCGAGGCTGGATTCGAGGTTCAGCTCCTGGTCGAGGCGCAGCTTGATGAAGTCGAGCCCCCCGCTGAGGAGCTTCCACACCACCCCCGTCAGGCAGCCCGCCAGCAGCCACGGCAGCACCGTGTCGAAGGCCTGGCCCTCCTTGGCGGCGGCGACGATCGCGTTGGTGAGGCCGCGGCCGATCAGGGCCGCGAGCGCCGGCAGCGCGCAGGTCAAGAGCAGGCCGAGGCTGTAGACGATGAGCAGCCGGGGCCGGATCGACCAGCTCCAGCGCAGCACCCAGACCGCGCTCCGCAAAATGGAGCGCAGGTCGGCGCGGACGGGCGGCTTCTTCGGCATGCGCCTGCCCTCAGGGATCGCGCAAGGACTTCAGCGTCCGGGTCACCGCCCCGAAGGCCTGGACCTCGAGCTCGAGCAGGCGCTTGAACATCTTGAGCTGCTGGAAGTAGACCTTCTCGCCGAAGTCGCGCAGCGTCGGGATGCTGCCGGCCTCGGTCGCGACCCTCTGGGCCTGGGTCTCGACCGCGCGGATCTGGCCGGAGGAGATGCCGAACTGCCCCCCCGGCGTCGGGCCGGAGCCGCGGGCGGGGGCCGCGAGGAGGACGCGCTTGAGACACTCCGGTGCCTGCTCGAAGAAGGGGCGCAGGGTGCGGAACAGCCGCGCGTCCTCGTACGCGAAGCCGCGCCCCGCGTGCTCCTCGAGCGTCCAGGCCAGGCACGCGGGGATCGTCTCGACCTCGACGTTGCGCAGCCGGGCGAGGTTGCACAGCTCGCCGAGGGCGCCCGGGATCTGGTGATCCTCGCGGAAGCCCCCGAGCCGCGCGAAGACCTCGCGGCGGACCGCCAGCAGCGGGGAGTGCTGCCCCGCGTCGAAGAAGGCGCTCGAGTGATCCCCCGCGAACACGGCGCAGCGCACGCGCGCCCCGCGCCGCGCGTCCTCGAGCGTGGCGGCGCGCTCGTAGAAGCCGCCGAACACCCCCGCCGGGCTCGCCGCCGCCGCGGAGCGGATGGCCTCGACGCCCGCGGGCAGCAGCACCGCGCCGGGGGCGAGGAACACGAGCACCTCGCCGGCCGCCCGCGCGGCCGCGAGGTTCTGGCAGGTCTGCGCGCCCTGGCCCGAGGCCTCCAGCGCGACGGCCTGCCCGCCCCGGAGCTTCCCCATCAGCCCCGCCTGGGCGACGACCTCGCCGAGCTGCCCGCGCTCGATCACCAGCCGCAGCTCGAGGGAGCGGCCGTCGAGCCGCTCGCCGAGGCTCTCGACCTGGTGGCGGAGCAGCGCGAGGTCGCCGTCGAAGACCAGGCACAGCGAGAGCCGCGGGCGCTCCCTCGATGGAGCGGGGGCGGCGCCGTCGAGGAAGCCGCCCAGGGCGCTGTGGAAGCGCAGCCAGACGCCGAGGTTGTGGTCGTTGTCGAAGCTCGCCTTCGGCACGAAGCCGCCCTTCTTCAGCGCCTCCCGCAGCTTCCCCGCCAGCGCCACGGGGTGCGGCTCGGTCAGCACGTGGGCGCGGTGCCCGCGCTGGAGCAGCTCGGCGGTGCCGCCGCGGTCCGACGCGATGCAGGGGATGCCGTAGTAGGCGGTCTCGTACACGCACAGGGTCGAGTTCTCGATGCGCGAGGGCATCACCGCCAGGCGCGCGCCGCTCAGGAGGTAGCGCAGCGCCTTCTCGTTGCCGAGCTGGTTCCGCACCGTCAGGCTGCAGGGCAGGCCGCGCGCGCGGAACTTGATGTAGTCCGGCGTGGTCATGTCCGGCTGGGAGGGGAAGCTCGGCATGCGCTCGCCGTACTTGCCCATCAGGCTGACCGGCGGCAGCTCGACGCCTTCCGCGGCCAGCCGCTCGAGGGCGTCGAAGAAGATGTCGAGGCCCTTGCGGTACTCGAGGCGGCCGAAGAACACGATCTCCTCGACCGGCATGCGCTTGCCGACGAAGGGCCGCCGCCGCCGCGACAGCTCCCCGAGGTCGTGGGGGACGACGACGTTCGGCTGCACGTGGCAGTCGCGGGGCAGGCGGTAGCCGTGCTCGAGCATCCAGCGCAGCAGGTACTGGCTGCCGCCGATCACCCGGTCGGCCAGCTCGATCGAGCGCCGCTCGGCGTGCATCTTCGGCAGGTCGCTCAGGCGCTCGAGGAGGTGGTAGCCGTGCTCGCGGTTCCACAGCCAGGGGGACGAGGCCTTGATGCAGAAGTGGGTGTCCGCGAAGGCCAGCCCCTGGCGCTTGGCCAGCAGGCAGACGAAGGCCGAGCCGCGCCACTCCGAGCAGTGCACCAGCTCGAAGCGCTCGCGGCGGAGGAACTCGTACAGCCCGATCATCGGACGCGTCCAGCGCGGCGCCGCGCACTCGACCGGGACATCGTCCGGATCGAGCGGCACGAAGCGCACCCCCAGGCGCCGGTACCAGTCGACCCAGTGCCCGATCGAGCGGTTCTCGCAGTAGCCCCCTCGCAGGTAGGCGATGGTCACGTCGTGGCCCGCCTCGGCCAGCATGCGGGCGAGGTGGAAGTAGGTCGTGCCGATGCCGCCGTTGCGGATCGGGCCGACGATGTCCTCGGCGGCGATGCAGACGCGCAGGGTCCTGCCCGGCCGATCGACGCGCCGGATGAAGGCGGTCAGGTCCGGGTGCTCGACGCGGGAGGCGGCGGCCGGCCGCGGCTCCACGGCGTAGATGTCCTCGAAACGGGAAGCGTCCGCCCCGCTCGCCAGGGTGCGGACGCGGGCCTGCAGCGCCTCGACCTCGGCCCGGGCCTCCTGCAGCCGGCGCTCGCTCGCCGCGGCCCGGGCGGCGACGCCCTCGAAGACGTCCCGGGCCAGCGCCTGCTCGGCGAGCCCCGCGGCTTCCGCGCGCAGCGCTTCCCAGGAGGCGGCGTCCGCGCGCGAGAGGCTCGCGTACAGGGTCTGGGCCTGCGGCAGCAGGGGGTCCTCCGCGCCCGCGGAGTGGTGGACCCGCCCCGGCCGCACCAGCTCCGCGAGGCGCGCCTCGACCTCGGCGCGGCGGGCGTCCGCGATCCCCAGCCCGGCGGCGAGCGTGGCGAGCTGGGCGGCGGGCGCCTCGAACCAGCGCTCGAAGGACACGACGGCGTGCGGAGCCGTCGACAGATGGCGGAGGCCGTAGCGCCAGTGCTCGACCCAGAGCAGCTGCCCGTGCCGGGGGCGGATCCCCGCCCGGGCCTGCATCGAGCGCGCCGTCGCGCCCGGATGGCGCAGGGCGAGGACGTAGCGGGGCGCGAGGTCGAGCGCGGCGAAGAGCGCCTTCCACATCGGCAGGAGCAGCAGGCTGCGCGGGTCCTTGAAGCCGAACACGCCGTCGCCGGCGCACTCCTCGGTGAGCAGCGCGCGCAGCTGCTCGAAGGGCTCGCGGCAGGCTTCCTCCGTCCACCACGCGCCCTCGGGCGGCGCCATGCGCGTACCGCGGAAGGGGTTGACGCCGAGGGCCTCCTCGAGGCGGCGCGTCGCGGTGATGATGCCCTGGTGCTCCCAGAACCCCTCCGGGTTGTCGCGGTGGCCGGGGAGCAGGGGGCCGCCGAGGCGGATGCCGAGGGCCTCGAGCAGCCGCGCGGCGAGCGAGGTCCCCGAGCGGTGCACGCCGAGGACGACGACGATCGGCCGCGCGCTCATCGGGCTTCCACCGGCCAGGGCTCCTCGAGCCAGGCGGTCTGGCCGCGCGCCTCGACGAAGGCCCGGACCTCGCCGGGGTTCGAGAAGCGCTCGAGGATGGCGCTCGGGTTGCGCTTCTGCGTCCGCGGCCGGACCCGCACCGTCGGGTCGACGCCGAGGAAGGAGAACAGCCGCTCCTGGGTGTCCTCCCGCGCCAGCGCGGTGTAGCCGAGCGACAGCACCTCCTTGCCGCTCTTGCGGACGAGCGTCCGGGCCCGCTTCCACTTCGCGGCGTCGTTCCGCAGGAAGCGCTCGAACGCGTCCGCGCAGAAGCGCACCCGGGCCCGCTCGACGGCCTGGCCGACCCGGGCATTGCCCTGCCCGGTCTGGCGCGCGATCTGGCCCGAGGAGAAGACCGCGAGCTTGTTGGCGCGCTCGAGCACGAGCAGCTTCCACTCCGGGTCCTTCACCAGCCGGACCAGGAAGTCGGGGTGCTGGCCGAGCTGCAGCTTGAAACCGCGCGCCCGCGCCTCCTGGGAGCGCGTCGCGAAGGCCGCCCGCACGAAGGCCGCCGGGTGCGCGAAGCGGTGCCGGTCGTCGCGGAAGACCGGCGCGGTCCGCTCGAGGATGCGCAGGGCGCCGCGGTAGCCCTCGCGCCGCATCCAGTCCGGGGTCCGACGCAACAGCTCGCCGAAGCAGGCGATCTGCGGGTGCCCGTCGAGCAGGCTGACGAGCAGGTTCGAGCCCGAGCGGGCCTTGCTGATCGCGACGAACTTGTCCGGCATCACGCTCTTCCCCGCGCACCCGACGCGCCGCACTCCCCAGGGTGCGGCCACGGTACTCGATCGAGGACGCGCGTTGCAAACCCGTCGGCCGGCGTCACGCCGTCGCGCCGCGGCGGAACCAGCGCCAGGTCGCCGCGAGCCCGTCGGCCAGGGAGGTGGCGGGGGAGAAGTCGAGGCTCTCGCGGGCGCGACGGATGTCGCACCAGGTGGTGTGGACCTCGCCGGGACGCGCCGGCGCGAAGCGGACGCGCAGCGGATGGGACGGCCCGACGGTGGCGCGGATCGCGGCGAGCAGCTCGTCGAGGCGGGTCGGGCGCCCGGAGCCGAGCTGGACCGGCCCGGTCACCTCCACCTCGAGGGCGCGGTGGATCGCGCGCATCAGGTCGCCGACGTAGAGGAAGTCCCGCACCTGGCTGCCGTCCCCGTAGACGGTCAGCTCCTCGCCGCGCAGGAGCTGCTTGAAGAACTGGGCGATGACGCTGCCCTTGTGGAAGGAGCGCGGGCCGTACAGGTTCGAGAAGCGCAGCGCCACCGTCGACAGGCCGTAGGCGGCGGCGAAGGCGTCGCAGTAGCCCTCCCCGGCGAGCTTCGAGGCGCCGTAGGGCGAGAGCGGGCGCGCGGCCATCGACTCGGAGATCGGCGCGGGCGCCTCGCCGAGGATCGCGCCGCCGGTCGAGGCGAAGACGACGCGGCGCACGCCGGCCCGCCGCGCCGCCTCGAGCAGCCGGAAGGTGCCGACCACGTTGGCCTCGAAGTTGGCGCGCGGGTCTTCCAGCGACTCGACCACCCGGGTGTGGGCCGCGAGGTGGACGACCGCCGCGGCCCCCTCGATCGCCCTTGCGAGCGTCTCCGGATCGAGCAGGTCGCCGGCGATGAACTCGACCGGGACGTCGATGTGCGCGCGCTTGCCGAGGCTCTCGTCGTCGAGCACCGTCAGCGCGTAGTCGCCGTGCGCGGCCAGCCAGGCGGCGAGGTTGCTGCCGACGAAGCCCGCGCCGCCGGTGATCAGGAGCTTCCGCCGCACGCCTTCCTCCCTCTGCTCCGCTCACCACTGGCGCTGTGGCCAGGATGGGGGGTCCGCGCTATCCTATCGCGATCTTCGAATCGAACGAAGGTCGAGAGGGGCTGCGCATGAAGATCATGGTGCTCGGGGGCGACGGATTCTGCGGCTGGCCCTCCGCGCTGCACCTCTCCCGGCGCGGACACGAGGTGTGCATCGTCGACAACCTCTCCCGGCGCAAGATCGACGTCGACCTCGAGATCTCCTCCCTGACGCCGATCGCCCCGCCGTCGGTGCGGCTGCAGGCCTGGAAGGAGGTCAGCGGGCAGACGATCGAGCTCGTCCACCTCGACCTCGGCGTCCACTACCACCGGCTGCTGAGCCTGCTGCGCCAGTTCGAGCCCGACGCGGTGGTGCACTTCGCCGAGCAGCGCGCCGCGCCCTTCTCGATGAAGTCCTCCTGGCACAAGCGCTACACGGTCGACAACAACCTCAACGCGACCCACAACCTGCTCGCGGCGATCGTCGAGGCGGGCCGGGACATCCACGTCGTGCACCTCGGCACGATGGGCGTGTACGGCTACGGCACGGCGGGCACTGCGCTGCCGGAAGGCTACCTGCCGGTCAAGATCGAGCGCGAGGACAAGACCCTGATCGAGCGGGAGATCCTCTACCCGGTCAACCCCGGCAGCATCTACCACCTGACCAAGACCCTCGACCAGCTGCTCTTCCA
>JAUIEM010000287.1 GCA_030428695.1 bacterium | reverse complement strand
CGAGGCCTATCCGAGCTTCGAGGACGTCAAGGACCTGCTGATCCACTGTGAATCGACCCTGCTGTTCGAAGTGTTCTCCAACCTCAACCTCGAAGCCGGTGTGATCTGGGACTACGACGCCCAGCCGCCGACGGACCGCAAGCGCAGCGACGCCCTCTACCTGCTCGGTGTGACGTACCGCTTCTGACGGGTCCCGGCGTGCGCTCTCGAGCCGCGCAACGTCGCGGTGGGAGGCGCCGGACGGGAGGCTTGACATCGAATGCCGAGCCGGGCACCCTGGCCCGGTGCGAGGGAGAATCATGCGCAGGTTCCTACTGCTCCTGGTCCTGATCACTCCGTGGTGGGCCGGCTGTCAGCCACGGGCGGCCGACGACCACTACGGGATGCGGCGCACGGGTGAGCGCCACCTCGACGAGTGCGCCTACGGCAACGGTTGCACGCACGAGCGGGCCGATCCGGACTGCAACGCGTACCCGTTCTGCCTGTCCGCCCAAGAGTGAGCCCGCTGTTGAACCGCTGCCGGGAGAAGGAATGGACGCGAAGATCCTGATCGTCGACGACGACCGCCTGATCCTGAAGGTGATCGAGAAGACGCTGACCAAGGCCGGACACGAGACCCTGACCGCCGAGGACGGCAAGCAGGCCGAGGCCCAGATCGCGAGCGGACCGATCGCCGCGGTGCTGCTCGACCTGAACCTGCCGGACACCTCCGGCAAGATCCTGCTCGAGCGCTTCAAGCGCGACTATCCGCTGGTCCCGGTCGTCGTCGTGACGACGGTCGGCTCGGTCGAGGACGTCGTCGAGTGCATGCGGCTCGGCGCGGTCGACTACGTCCAGAAGCCGGTCGACCCGACCCGGCTGCTCACCACGGTCGCCAACGCCCTCAAGCAGGCACGCCTGCGCGACCGGCTCGAGAGCCTGGCCCGGGAGCTGCGCCAGGGGGAGGGCTTCTCCGCCATCCTCGGCCAGTCGGACGTCATCGTCGACAAGGTCAAGATGATGGCCCGCGCGGCGCGCAGCGACATCTCGGTGCTGCTGCTCGGGGAGAGCGGCACCGGCAAGGAGGTCGCGGCCCGCGCGATCCACGCCGAGAGCGCGCGGCGCACGGGGCCCTTCGTCGCGGTCAACTGCGGGGCGATCCCCGAGTCCCTGATGGAGAGCGAGCTCTTCGGCCACGAGAAGGGCGCCTTCACCGGCGCGACCAAGGCGCGCAAGGGCCTGTTCGAGCAGGCCGACCAGGGCACGATCTTCCTCGACGAGATCGGCGAGCTGCGGCTCGACCTCCAGGTGCGTCTGCTGCGCGTGCTGCAGGACAAGATGGTCACCCGGGTCGGCGACACCCAGAGCCGGGTGACGGACGTGCGGGTGCTCGCTGCGACCAACCGCGACATCAAGATCGCGGTCGAGGAGAAGGCGTTCCGCAAGGACCTCTACTACCGGCTCGCGGTCTTCCCGATCGAGCTGCCTGCGCTGCGCGAGCGCGGCGACGACGTCGCGCTGCTCGCCAAGGTCTTCATCCAGGAGGCGAGCAAGCGTCTGCTCGGGCGCGAGCTGCACGGCCTGAGCCCGCGCGCCGAGAAGGCGCTCAAGGCCTACTCCTGGCCGGGCAATATCCGCGAGCTCAAGAACGTGATCGAGCGCGCCGTGCTGCTCGAGGACGGCGACCAGGTCACCCTGAGCAGCATGTCCGATGACGTGGTCTGCGCCCTCGACCAGGCCGAGGACTCGCCGGGCCTGCAGGTAGCGGCGATGGAGACCCGCGAGGAGATCCCCAACCTCGCCGACGTCGAGCGCCAGGTGATCGCGCGCGCCCTCGAGCTGACCCAGTGGAGCGTGCGGGAAGCGGCCAGCCGCCTCGGCATCGGGCGCGCGACCCTGTACCGGCGCATCGAGCAGTACGGGCTGAGCAAGCCCTAGCAAGCCCTGGCAAGCCCTGGCTAGCCCTGGCTAGCCCTGATGCCGCCCCATCCGGTCGTGGGCCGCCTGGGTCGCTGGGTGGGCGCCGCCGTAACGCTGGGTCTCGATCGCCGCGAGGTGGGTCGCGAGCTCCGGCTCCTTGCGCCCCCGCTCCTCGGCCGCATCGAGCAGCCGCGCGAGCTGTTTGACGATTCCGTCGTAGAGAAACGGCCGGCTGTCGATCTTCCCTCCGACCGCCTTGAAGAATAGCCGGCTCATCTCCATCGCGCGGGCCGCGGCGGTCGGGAAGTCGCCCTCCGCGCCGAGCTCGAGCAGGCAGCGGGCGACGAACAGCTGCTGTTCGACCACCATCGGATAGATGCCCCGCAGCAAGGCGGCGACCTTGTCCTGTCGGGTCAGGAACAGCGACCGCACGCGCACATCGAGGTCCGCGCAGTGCTCGCGCACGTAGCCGGCGTGGAAGCGCACGACATCGACCTCGCGCGGGAAGGGCTCCGGGCAGTCGGCGAAGGGGGCGTGGGGGTCGGTGGCGGGGTCGTCCCCCAGCGCGCGGCCAGCGCTCGCGGGCAAGGCGGACAGGGCGCGCAGGATCTCGGAGAAGGTCGCCGAGCCGTAGCCGTCCGCGTCGTCGCGCAGCGCGTCGAAGAGCTCCTTCGCGTCGCGCAGGTTGCGCGCGAGCTGAAGCAGGAAGTCGGCGTCGTCGACCGGGCTGGGTGCGGGCGCGGTCTCATGCCCGCGCTGCAGGGTGAAGACCAGGGCGTTGGCAGCGTAGCGCACCGCCATCGCGACGTCCGCGGCGACGGGACCGGTCAGCTCGCGAGCGCTCGCGAGCTGGCGCTCGAGCTCGGAGGCGAAGGCGGCGCGGATTCCTCCTTCCGCCTTGCGGGCGGAGAGAAACTCGGGGAGTGCGAGGGGATGGAGATCGGAAGCGGACATACGACATCCTCGGAAGAGACCCGCTCCCATGGTCGCAGATTCCGGTCATCGTTGCGTCAGAAACTCGAGGAAGGTGTGGCGGCCGCCCGATTCAGCGGACCGGCAGGCGCCAGTTGCGGCGCGCCTCGTACAGGTCTTCCTCGGCCTGGCCGATCAGCTTGTGGACGTTCTCATGGTCGCCGAGCTCGGCGGCGCCGAAGCTGGCGCTGACCCGCAGGGTGACCCCGGAGTGCCGGAAGGGCGCCTCGTCGATCTGGGCCCGGAGCCGCGCGACGAGCGCTCTCGCGCCTTCGATACCGGTCTCCGGGAGCAGGATGACGATCTTGCCCGGCTCGGTGTGCGCCGCGCAGTCCTCCGTCCGGATCGTGGTCAGCACGCGGGCCGAGGCCTGGCGCACGATCTCGTCCCCGACCTCCCGCCCGCGCTCGTCCATCAGCGCCCGGTAGCGGTCGATCTCGACCACACACACGCTGAGCTGTCGCTCGTGGCGCACGTGCAGGCTGAGGCTACGCTCGGCCTGGGTGTAGAAGGCCTCGCGGGTGAACAGCCGGGTCAGCGGGTCGGTCGGGTCGCCGGGCTGCTGCTGATCGAGGAGCTTCGCCTCGCTCGCCTTGCGGGCGGCGATCGCCGCCGCGAGCTGCGAGCGCAGGTCGGAGATGTAGGCCGCGGACATCGAGACCAGGAGCAGCGCTGCCATGTAGAACGCCATCAGGTAGAAGTCGATGCCATTCTCGACGGTCGCAGCGACCATCACCGCGACGTCGACCGCGACGAACAGGAGCGCGGCGGCGGTTCCCCACTTCCAACCGTGGCGGATCGAGAGCAGCGCGACGCAGGCCAGCGGCAGCAGGGCGAGGACGAAGGGGAAGGCGGCCGCGCCGCTGAACAGGAGCGTCAGGCGCCAGCCGAGGAACGGCAGACCGAGCGCGACCGCGAGCAGCGTGATCGTGTGACCACGGCCGTTGGCCGGTGGAGAGTCGGAGGCACGGCGGGCTGGCGGCACGGATTCCCCTGCGGATGGCGCACCCCCAGCCTGGCACAGGCACGTGCCACGCGCAAGCCAGGCGGCGGTCGCGACCCGCGCGCAGGGAGCTGCGGCCGTCGCCGCGGGAGCTCCCGCGCGAGCGGCCTGGCGTCGACAGCCGGGGAATGATGCGCTATACCAGAACGCTGGCCTGCGGGAGTACGTGGAGAGAACGAGCCTATGCCCACCTGTGACGGCTGCGGGGGCACCGTCCCCGTCCCCGAGATCGCCTTGCAGCTCGCCTGCCAGAGCTGCGGCGAGACCCAGCCCTGGAGCCCCGGGGCCGCGCGGCCGGCCGTGGCGCGGTCAGGCGCCGTGCCCTCTGCCCCCGCAGCGCCCGCGCCGGTTCCTCGCGCAGACGGTGCGGGACGCAAGCTCGTCAGCGAGTACGACGCGAGCCCGCGCGCGGACGACGAGGGGCGCAAGCTCGTCAGCGAGTACGACGCGAGCTCGCTGAGCCTGACCTCGAAGCTGGTCTACGTCTTCTTCGGGCTCGCCGCGGCGGGCTGCCTGCTCGCGGCCTGCGGGATGGTCGTCGGCATGATCGCCTCGCGGTGGATCGAGGAGATGTTCGCCTTCGGGCTCGTCGCCTTCTCCTACGCGATGCTCGCCCTGGTCGTGCTCTGCATCGGCCGCTACCTCCGGCTGCTGGCGCTGGTGCAGGAGCAGCTGTGGAAGCGCGGCCGCGCGCTCCTCCTGGCGGCCCAGGGCGACGGTGACTACGCCTCCCTGCGGCCGGAGGTCGAGCGGCTCGTCGCGCAGGGTCGCGTGTTGTCGATCCTCGGCATCGCCTCGGCGGGCTGGATCGCGCTGCTCGGGCTGGTCGCGTGCGGCCTCGGCATCGCTGACGGCTACGAGGAGTCGATCCTGTTCGGCTTCGGCTTGTCGCTCGGCTCGATGATCGTCGCCTGCTTCGTCCTCAGCCTCGCCTTCTACTGCCGGCACCAGGTGCTCAACCTGCTCGAGCTGACGCAGGACCAGGACGCGCTCCTCACCGAGCTCGAGCTGCGGGCGGCGCCCGCTCCGGTCGCGTAGCTCAGCCTTCGAGCCGGCCCGCTTCCCACAGCACATCGTAGAGGTCGGCCGGGATGTCGCTGACGTGTGCCGGCAGGGCGAGCCACGCGAGCTCGCCGTGGCGCTCGACGATGGCCTGGGCGGCGGGCGGCAGGCTCGCGCCGAAGATCGAGCCGTCGCAGTCGAGGGAGCCGAAGCGCGGCTCGATCTCGGCGCGGTTGCGGCGGAAGGTCAGGACCTGCAGCCCGGCCAGGTGGGGCGACGCCGCGACAGCCTCGGCGGCCGCCTCGCTCAGCTCGTTCCGGGACAGCTCGAGCCAGATGAGGGACGAGAGCCCCGCGTGGTCGGCGAGCGCTTCGATCGCGGGGTCGGTCAGGCCGTTCTCGCGCAGGTCGAGACCGAGCAGTCCCGCCAGGTGGGGGCTCTGCGCGAAGCGCTCGTAGAGCTCCGGGCGCAGGTTGCGGATCGCGACGAACAGGAGCGGCGCGGCCGTCCGCAGCTCCTTCCCCTGCTCGATGAAGGTGGCGGCGTCGACGGTGACGTGCTCGACGAAGCCGCGCGTGAACTTCCAGTCCGCCGCCCGCCCCGCGATCGGACCCGCCCACTCCTCGCGGCCCGTGCCGAGCAGCGCGGCGCTGCGCGCGTAGAGGCGGGCGAGGGCCGCGGGGTCGATCGTGTGACCCGCGTATGAAGCGCGTGCGAGACGCAACTGGACCCGAATCAGCTCGGCTCGCTCGCGCCGGCCGGCTTGCTCCTCCGCGACGGCGTAGGCCAGGCGGGGGGCGTCAGCGAGCGGCCGGGCGAGGATCTCGGACAGGTCGCCGCTCATCGCCCACGCTCGCGAAATGTCACACAAACGTAAGATGTCGGTTTCATCCGCATCAAATCTTGCTCACTCCTGGGTCGCGACCTAGAATCTGATCAACCGCACACTCCGAGCGGACTGGAGGTTCTGATGAAGGCCACTCGACTCTCTTGCGTCGCGTCATTGATCCTGTTCCTGTGTCTCCCTGCCTGGTCACAGTCGCTGAGCTTCGATGCGGGGGAGCCGGTCTCCCTGACCGTCGGGCAGATCCCGTCCGGCTACACGACCTACTGGGTCAGCAGCCTCGACGGCTACTTCGCCCAGGGCAACTCGTTCACCGAGACGCTCTCGGTCGGCTACCACACCATCACAGCCTACATCTATCGGAACGCGGACGCCCGGCTCGTCTACAACGGCTCGATCGACGTCGAGGTCCTGGCGCCGACCCAGCCGACGCCGACGCCCACGCCGAGCGCGGGCAGCTACGCACCGGGTGAGTTCGAAGAGGTGACCGAGCTGCTGCTCGGCTGCAACGACGTCTACATGGTCCAGGACCTGTATCCCCAGTTCCTGTCCGCCCTGACCGGCACCGTCCGCACGACGATCTATGCCGACAACAGCTACGTCCGCAACGAGCTCGAGGACCTGTTCTGGCGCAACGGCCTGTCGAACGCGAACTACGCCATCGAGCTGCTCGCCCTCGACTCGATCTGGATGCGTGACTACGGCCCCTTGTTCGTCAAGGGCTCGTCGGGTCTCGAGGTCGTCGACCTTGCCTACTACCCCGGCCGCTACGACGACGACCGCATGCCCGCGCGCTTCGCGCAGAGCCGCGGCATGAGCGTCCGCGACCTGCCGGTCTACTGGGAGGGGGGCAACTACACCTCCGACGGTCAGGGCGGCGTCTACTCGACCGACATCGTCTACGACTACACCAACGCGAGCAACGCCTCGATCAAGAACGCGGTCGAGGAAGCCTTCGACGCCGACGAGCTCTACACCTTCCCGGAGATGCTCGACGACGGCGGCACCGGCCACCTCGACATGTTCTTCCTGCTCGTCGGTCCGCGCCGGGTGATGCTCAACCGCTTCCCGTCCTGGCACCAGAACTACCAGCGTATGGAGAACACCGCGAGCCGGCTGCGGGGTCTGGGCTTCGACGTCGTGCGCCTCGACCTGGCCGACACCCGCTACAACTCGCACAGCAACGCGCTCCTGGTCAACGGGATCGCGCTGGTTCCGACCTACAACAACCCGTCCACCGACGCCGCGGCGCTCGCCGCCTACCGCAACGCGGGTTACCAGGCGATCGGGATCGACTGCCGTCGGATCATCCAGTGGGCCGGCGCGATCCACTGCATCACGATCACCGTTCCGCGATGAGCCGTTCGCTCGCGACGACTCTCTGCGGCCTCATCGCGATCGCGGCCTGCGCCGCGGTCGCGCTGTTGTGGTGGGGTGGAGACGAGCTCCCGACGACCGGAGGGCGCGGGAACCGCAGCGCCGGGCAGGGCGACGCCCTCGATCCGGACGGCGAGCTGCCGCCCGAGGTCGCCGCCGCGCTCCGCGGTGAGCCGGTGGAAGCGCCCGCCGAGGGCGCGCTCCCCTTCGACGTCGAGATCGCCGCCCTCGAGGGTCGGCCGGACGCCCTGCCGGGCGGCGCCCCTCGGGGCCCGAGCGGGCCGGAAGCAGGCGCGGAGCCGGTCGCCGGCGCCGGGGACGAGGGCGCGGGGGAGGACGGGGTGACGCCGCAGGAACGCGAACGACGGGCGGGCTGGATCGACCGTCAGAACCGCCGGGACGCCCTGCGCATCGAGGTCCTGCAGGACTCCCTCGGGGTCGCTCCGCTGCTCGCTTCCCAGGCGCGGGAGGCATTCCGCACCGCGCTGAACGAGAAGGTCGAGCTGTACGAGACCCGGCCGGACGATCCGCCCGCGGTGCTCGGACCGCTGCTCGCCGAGATCCGCCGGCGGCTGGCCGAGAACCTGACCGCGATCCTCGGCGAAGCGACCTTCGACGCCTACACGGCGCTCGACGATGCCGGCCACTTCGTACTCGACGACGAGGTCAAGAAACCGGAATGAGCGCCGCCCTCTACCGCATCGTCAGCCGTGCAGACTGGGAGCGGGCCCAGGCCGACGGCTTCCTGCCGCCGAACGCCGACGACCGCCGCGACGGCTTCATCCACCTGTCCGCTGCCGATCAGTGGGAAGGCACGCTGCGCAAACACTACGCGGGCCGCATCGGGCTGTTGCTGCTGCGCATCGACCCCGCGTGCCTGGAGCCCGGCACCTTGCGCTGGGAGACCTCGCGCGGCGGCCAGGCCTTTCCCCACGTCTACGGGCAGATCCCGACCAGCGCCGTGCTCGAGGTGCGCGCGCTCGACGCGTAGCCCGCGACGACGCCACCTCCCCGACCGCGCCCTCAGGAGGCCTCCGGTCCGGGCCGGGCGGTCGGCACCCCGACGAGGTCATCCTTCACCGCTCTCCCCAGCCTTCGACCAGGGGCGAGGCCGGCGTCCCGACCGGCTCCTCGAGACCGCAGCGGTAACCGAGCAGGGGCGCGAGATCGCCGACCTCCGCCGCGATCCCGGCGCGCTCCTCCGGGCCGAGGCGGTCGAAGCTCGCGCGGTTGAAGTCACGCAGCGGCGCGTCGCGGTCTTCGATGTTCGCCGCGTAGCGCAGGGACGCGAGGTGCTCGTCGCGGAGGGGCACCGGCAGCACGCGATTGAGCGCCGCGAGGCAGGCCGGGCGCCGCGCGCAGAAGTCCTCGTAGCGGATCAACACCCGCCGCTGGAGCCACGGCAGGTCGTCGAGCAGGATGCGGTTGGCGATGCGCCAGTGGCGCGCGGCCTCGAACAACGAGCGGGGCGTGCGCCTGTGGATCCCGTCGCACACCGCGAAGGGATGGCGCACGATCGCGATGAAGCCGCTCTCCGGGAAGTGATGCTGGAACCAGCGCGCCGCCACCGTGTGCGGGGGGCTCTTCTCGACGATCGGCCCCGACCCCGGGGCGGCGTGACGCCTCCAGTCGCGGGCGAGCTGGCGGGCGAGCTCGCGCTCGTGGGGGCCGGCGTCGTGCTCGGTGCGGCGGAAGACGTCGAGCCGGCGCGTCCAGCAGCGGATGACCCCGAGGTGCATCGGCGCCGGCCGCGCCGGGCTGAGGTGCTGGCCCTCGCGGGGCAGGCCGCGCAGGCCCTCGACGCCGTTCAGCACGCGCTGCAGCACGGTCGTGCCGGAGTTGTTGACGCCGAGCACGAAGATCCAGCCGGCCGCGGGAGGCGGGTCCTGCGTCTGTGCATCCCGGTGCTGCCGCCAGGTCTTCCGCCAGCGACGCCAGGTGTCGCTGCGGCGCAGGCGCAGGCGCAAGCGCTCGCTCCAGGCCGGCGCGCTCACTCGGCGTCCTCCAGCAGGGCGGCGTGGCCCGTCTCGGCGAGGAAGGTGTGGACCGCGGCGACATCGAGGGCCAGCCAGGGCGCCTCCGGCGCGCCTTCGAGGGTGGCGAGCACCAGCCCCCGCAGGCGGTCGTCGGCGACGAGCGGGGCGCCGCTCGCGCCCGGACCGGGGGCGGGACCGGAGAAGGCGAACAGGCGCCCCTCGGCGCCGCCGATCCCGACGCTGGTCGCCGGCTCCCGCCGCGCGTCGAGGGCGCAGCCGGCGCGCTCGAAGCGGATCAGCTCGAGGGCCGCTCCGTGGCGCTGCGCAGCGAGGGGCAGGGAGGCGCAGGGCGGGTCCGTGGTGACCCGGAGCAGCGCGACATCGACCGCGCGCGGTCGGTCGCCCGGCGCGAGCCCCGCCCGACGGGCGAGGACGGTGGCGGGATGCCAACCGGCGGCGCCGCCGTCGCTGCGGGCCGCGGCGGGCACGAGAACCCGTGCGTCGGGGCCGGCGACGTGGCCGGCGCTGAGCACGTAGGTGCCGCGCCGCCCGCTCGCGAGGATCACGCCCTGGCCCCAACCTCCCGCGGTCGCGACGATCACCAGCGGCAGGTCCGCGGGCCGCCGCACGGACCAGCAGGAAGTGCAGCCCGCGCCGCAACACGCGGCGACCAGCAGAATGAAGGCCCGGCCCATCCTCGCTCCTCTGGTGGATGTGCCCTGGAGTCTAGCGGATCGCGCTCGGCGCGTCATCGGGCGGGGGGCTCTTCCCCCGTGCCATGGGGCTTGACGGGGCTGGTACGCGATTGACGTCGCCCCGATTCCCTGCTACCGTAAAGGGGTGGTTTCGTACCACTTCCGGAGGAGTCACGCGCGATGCGCAAGTCGTTTTCACTGTTCGCCCTCCTGCTTCTGACCGGCGTCGGGCTCGCCGAGACCCGCACACCGATCTTTCGCCCGGGCGCACTGAGCGGTGTCCTGGTCGGCGCCGACGGCGTCAGCCCCATCAGTGACATCGCCGTCGAGCTCTACCGGGCGGACGGCGACAAGGTCGATGCGAGGCAGACCGACGACGAGGGAGCGTTCCGCTTCGCCGACGTCGAGGTCGGTTCCTACCTCGTCCGGGTCGGGCGAGCGCAGGTGCCGGTCCGGGTGAAGACCGAGCTCGAAGGGGATGAGGCCTTCGCCGCGGACCTGCTGATCTCCGTGCCCGCCTCCTGGGCCGTCGCGGTGTTGCCCGAAGGGGAGACCCCGGTCACGGTCGAGCTCTTCCTGCCCGCGCAGCAGCTGCAGGTCGGCTCGCTCCTGCAGTCCGAGTGGACCGGGACCGAGACCGCGATCGCGCTCGGCGCGGGCGGTGCCGTGCTGATCGGTGGCGGGACCGCGGCGGTGATCATCATCCTCAACAACCAGGATTCCTCGAGTAGCGGCTCCGCCGCGGCCGCCCCCCCGCCTGTCAGCCCCTTCCGTCCCTGAGCCGTGTCCGGCGATTTTCACGCCAACCGCTGGCAGCCCGGCCGCGCTTCGGAGGCCGAGAGCGTCCAGCCCCACCTGCGCGACTACGTGCGCATCCTGTGGCGACGGCGTTGGACGCTGATCGTCACCTGCCTGTTGATCGTCGGCGCCGCCGCGATGTACAGCTCGTCGCAGGTCCCGGTCTACCGTGCGACCGCCTCGATGTTGATCGAGGTGCAGTCGCTCAACCTCGTCAACGTCCAGGACATCTACGATCCCAGCAGCCGTCAGATCGGCTCGGTGCACTTCGCGCTGCTGCGCTCCGAGCTGCTGCTCAGCCGCGTCGCGGAGAGCCTGGGGGTGCCGGTCGGCGGCCTGCGCGGTCGCTTCGACATCAGTGACAACAGCCGCAACCAGGGGCTGGTGCAGGTCCAGCATGAGTCGACCGATCCGGTGTTCGCCGCCGAGGCGGCCAACACCCTCGTGCGGCAGTTCGCGACGCTGACCGCCGAGCGCGAGCACGGGGTGACCCAGGAGGGGCTCGAGCGTCTGCGGGTGCGCGCCGAGGAGATGCGCCCCGACTACGAGAAGGCGCTGCTCGAGGTCCAGAACGCCCGGCTGGCCGACACGACGACGGCGGCCCTGCACAGGCAGCTCCTCAGCAGCAAGCTCGACGCCGTCCGCCAGCAGATCGCGACGATCTCGGGGCGGGCGCTCGACCGCTCCCTCGAGCTGTTGACCATCGACACCGCCCTGGCGGCTGGCGTGCCGCTCCTCAGCCTGCAGCAGTTCGACGGCTACCCGACCGTGGGACCGCTGCGCGATCGGCTCGTGGCGCTCGACGACGCGATCGAGCAGCTCACCGACGTGGTCGGCGCAGAGCATCCGCAGCTGAAGACCGAGCAGGCCAACCGCGAGCGGCTGGCCGCACGCCTCGAGGAGCAGGTCGGACGCACCGTCGAGAGCCTGCGACGCGAGCTCGAGGTGTTCGAGTCGACCCTGACCCAGCTGCGCGTCGACGAGCTCGCCCTCAGCCGTGAGATCAGCGAGATCGACACCGGCATCTCCGAGCTGCAGGAGCTCTCGGCCCAGCTCGAGACCTCCGCCACCAACTACCGGCGCCTGCGGCAACGCATCGACGAGGCAGAGCTGGCCCTGGGGCTCGGCACCCAGGAGAGCTCGATCACGATGCTCGACCCGGCGCGCGTGCCGCGCACGCCGGTGCGGCCGAACCTGATCCGCGATCTGCTGCTCGGGCTGGTCGGGGCCCTCGCGATCGGGCTCAGCCTGGCGTTCTTCCTCGAGTACCTCGACAACACCTTCAAGGGCCAGAGGGACATCGAGCGCGTCCTCGAGCTGGCGGTGCTCGGCACCTGTCCGGTCGTGCGCGCGAAGGAGGCGGAGGGCGGCGAGCCCGAGCTGGTCGCGAGCCGCAAGCCGCGCTCGCTGATCGCCGAGTCCTTCCGCACCCTGCGCACCAGCCTGCGCTTCACTGTCCCCGCCAAGCAACCGCGCTCGATCGTCGTCACCAGCTCGACCCCCGGCGAGGGGAAGTCGTTCATCAGCCTCAACCTCGCGATCACCCTGGCCCAGGCGGAGGAGCGCGTGCTGCTGGTCGGGGCCGACCTGCGCCGGCCCCGGGTCGCCAAGCTCGTGCCCCTCGAGGACAACGGGGGGCTCTCCCTCGGGCTGGCGAGCGGCGAGATCGAGAAGGTCCTCGCGAACATCCAGCCGAGCGAGCAGCCGCACCTCGACATCCTGACCTCCGGCCCGCTGCCGCCGAACCCCGCCGAGCTGCTCGGCGGGGACGTGTGCCGGCGCTTCCACCAGGCGGTCTGCGAGCGCTACGACTGGGTGATCTTCGACTGTCCGCCCGTGCTGACGGTCACCGACCCGCTCGCGTTGCTCGAGCACGTGCGCTTCGCGGTCTTCGTCGTGCAGGCCTTCGCGACCCCGAAAGAGGTCGCGCGCAACGCCTGCGCGAAGCTGCGCGAAGCCCCCGCCCAGCTGCTCGGCGTCGTCGTCAACCGGGTCGACGCACGGGGCTCGGGCTACGGTTACGGATACGGGTACGGCTACGGCTACGGCTACGGGCCGGACGAGGAAGGGAGCGATGGTGGGCGAAACGCGCCGCGGGAGACGCCGTCCTGAGGAGGGCTCCGGCGCCCTGGACTTCCTCCTCGCCGCCCTGCTGGTCGCGCAGGTCGCCGCAGGCTGCCTGGCCTTCGGGGGCGTCTTCCCCTGGGTCGGCGCGGCGCTCTTCCTGACCAGCCTCGCCACCTTCATTCTCCTGCTGCTCACCCGCCTGCGCAGCGGTCCGGGCCTGCCCTGCGCGGGGGTCCTGCTGCCGCTGGGGGTGGTCGCGGCCTGCCTGGGGGTCGCCTGGGAGCAGGTCGACTCCGACGCGATCTCGCTGACCTTCGTCGCGCTGGGGATCGGCGTGATGGTCTGCCCGGGCGCGAGGCGGAGGCCGGGGAGGCGGTCGTAGAGCCGGTTGATCGAGATCCGCGCCTCGAGCTGCGCGAGCGCGGCGC
>JAUIEM010000286.1 GCA_030428695.1 bacterium | reverse complement strand
GTCCCCGAAGCTCCCGCCGCGCCGGCCGCGGCCCCCGCCGCTCCTGCGGCGCCTCCGGCTGCCGCAGCGCCAGCGACGACCTCCCCGCAAGCCGAGCCGCCCCTGGAAGCCGAGCCGCCCCTGGAGGCCGCCGAGGCGGACGCGCCCGACCGCGCGCCCGCGGCCCCCGCCCGGCCCTGGAGGGCGACCCCCCGCGCCCGCACACCGACCCGGATCAAGCCCCGGGCCGGCGGCCTGGGGGCACCCGCCGGGGACGGGGTCGCAGGCCCCCGGCCAGCGGCAGGCGCCCGGCTGGTACCACCGCTCCGGGAGGGCGAGGGGACGGCACCGGCCGAGCGCCGCGAGGCGCCCGAGCCGCTCGTGCCGGAGCGGAGCAAGCGCGGCTCGACGAGTCGCATGCAGCGCGTCGAACGGCGGGAGGAGCCGGCGTCCTCCGACCGCAAGCAGCTCGCGCTCAGCGTCGACGCGCTCGTCCGCTCGACCCGGCTGGGGCTTCCCAACCTCGGCCATCTCGTCCGCCGCACGACCGAGGCGCTGCGCGAGCATCCGGGGGCTTCCTTCGAGATCCGGCCGACGCGGCTGCTGATCGACGGCGAGCTCGCGCTCGAGGCGGATGACACCCAGGGGGCCTGGCTGGTGCCCGCGTTCATGGCCGGACTGCGCGGCTTCAAGCTGCGCGAGGAGGTCGTCGAGGACGAGGTGCGCAAGCTCTGCGCCGAGCTGAGCAGCCTCGAGCCGCGGCTCGCCGCCATCGATCAGTTCCGCGACTGGCTCTGGGCCGGCGGCGCCGAAGGCTTCAAGATCCTGCTCGACCAGAGCTTCACCGAGACGATGGACGCGCTGACCACCGCCGAGGACGGGAGCAATCCCTTCCTCCTGTCCACCGAGAAGATGCTGCGCAGCTCGCGGCCGCTGCTCGGCGCGCCCGCCGACCGGGCGCTGCAGCGGCGCCCGTCCCCGTTCCAGAAGAGCCTCGACGCGTTCATCTCCGACGCCAGGGGCGGGGCCTTCGTGCTCTCTCCGCCGGCCCGCGGCCAGCTGAAGAAGCTGGTCGACGACCGCGGCTCCTGGGCCGGCGCCGAGGTCGACGCCGCGCTCGCCCTCGAGCCGCTGCGCGAGGCGGTGCCCGCGGACAAGCTCGCCCTGCGCATCCAGGCGCGCCTCAAAGAGGGCGCGGACGCGGGCATCGTGCGCCTGCTGATCCGGCTTTTCCAAGGCGAGAGCCGCCACCGGCGCGAGGTCGCCGAGCACCTGACCACGACCGGGGTCGCGCAACACCTCGTCGAGAACCTCCAGGGCGAGGAGGGCGACCTGCTCAGCGCCGTCGTCGGCTTCCTGCAGACGGCGCCGCAAGCGGTCGCGCGCGAGGCCTTCACGCGGCTCCTGCTGCGGGGCGTGCAGAGCAAGCCCGACCTCAAGCGCTGCCTCGACATCGTCACCAGCCTCCGCGTGCGCGAGGCCCGCAAGCTGGTCGATGAGGGGGCGATGAAGGTCGGCCCCGCCCTGGTCTACGCGCGCATCGTCTGGAAGATCGCGACGCGCGAGGAGGAGGGGCGGGTCTACGGGAACCGCACGCGCCGGGCGGAGGTCGTGATGGCGGAGCTGCTCGAGAGCCTGCCGGCCGCGTGCACCTGCGCGATCCTGTCGCTGTTCCCGCCGTCACTCTGCGTGCTCTTCCCCGCCCAGTTCAAGCGCATGCTCGCCCAGAGCGACCACGACATCCGGCGCGAGATCCTCGACGTGCTCGCCAAGCCCGCGCTGAACGGCGACGAGCACTGGGGAGTGCGGCTGCTGCTCGACAGCGTGCGGGAGACCGAGGCGCAGGGCTGGGACAGCCGGGCCCTGTTCCGGGCGCTCGAGCTCGTGCTCAAGGCCGGGCTCGGGGCGCAGGTCGTGCCGCTCGCGATGAACCGCGCGCTGCCGACGGCCCTGCGGGTGGCCGCGATCGACGTGCTCGACGGGCATCCCGCCCTGCTCGCGCAGGTCACCCAGAAGCGCTTCACCGAGTTCCTCGAGCCGACCGAGGTCAAGCAGAGCCTGAAGACGGCGCGTATACGGCTGAAGGAGAGCAAGCGGTGACGACCGGCGAAGTCGATGCGGACACCACCGGCGGGCTCGTCGACGTGCTGTTCCTGCTGATGCGGGCGATCGCGGTCTACGGCACCGATCACCCCCAGGCCCACAAAGCCGCCGAGCGGGTGCTCGAGGCGGTCACCAACGCCGAGCCGCCGTTCACCCTGCAGCTCGTCGGCGAGGGCCTGTTCCGCGACCGCCTGCTCGTCCCGGTCGAGGCGGCGCGCTTCCTGCGCCTGCAGGAGATCTCCCGGGTGCTGCACGAGCTCTCGGCCCACGAGCTCAGCTTCGCGAAGATCCCGGACGCCGCCGCCTTGATCCGCTTCGGCGAGGTCCTCGCCCACGTGCAGGGCGGCAGCCCGGACAGCCTGGAGGGCGTCGAGGTGCCCGGCCTCGGCTGGCGGGCGATCGAGCCGGCGCGCACCGGCCTCGACGCCGACCAGCTCGACCAGGAGCTCCACGCCCTGACCCAGCTCTCCCTCGCCGCGAGCGACGCCGAGCGCATCGAGACGCTCGGCTTCGAGGTCTGGCGCTTCGCCCTCGGATTGTCGGTCGTCCGGCATCTCGAGCGCGCCTGCCACGCCGATGTGCGCGCTGCGGCCCGCGCCCTCGAGCTCGCGCCGGGACGGTGGACGATGCCGCGCCGCGCCGTGTCCGCCGCGTTCCATGTCAGCGCGGTCCTCGAGAGCCTCGGCGTGCGCCGCTCGACCCGGCGCGCGGTCGCCCACGCCACGCTCGCGCTCGCCTTCTACGGCTACGACCAGCGTGCCGGCCGGCCCCTCGAGGAGGCCGCGCGGGTCGCGATGGGCAAGGTGCTCGCGGCGCCAGTCGCCGGCAGCTCGGGCATTCCACCGCACATGCTGCAGGTCTGCACGATCCTGCACCTGCTCGACCCGTCCAACGACAGCGACCCGCGGCAGCTCGAGGCGGTCGGTCTGATCCGCCTCTGCTACCTGCTCGAGCGCCGGCGTCGGCCGCTCGAGCTCAACTACACCCCCGGCAAGCTCGAGCTGATCGCGAGCGTCGCGCTCGTCCAGGACATCGACGGCCGCTGGCTGCGCGCCCTGCTCGAGGTGACCGGCCTCGTGCCGGAGGGCAGCTACGTGCGGCTGCCGGACGGTCGCGTCGGGGTGTGCGTCGACCCCGGCGAGGAGCCCCTGCAGCCGTCGGTGCTCGGGGCCGACGAGCCGCTGGTCCCGGCGAGCGTCGAGCCGCTGTCCGGGCTCGATCTCGTCGCCCGGCCGCGATGAGGGCCCGGACAGGAGGAAGCGCGATGCGCAGCTGGCTCGTCACCGTCGCCCTTGTCCTCGTCGGCTGCGGCGATGCCGGGCCGAGCGCCGCGGAGTGCGCCCGCAACCTGCGAGGGCTGCACCCGGTGCTGGTCGACTTCGAGAACCGGACGGGCGCCCTGCCGGCGACGACCGGACCGGATTTCCTGCGCGCCCTGAGCGATGAAGGGCTGCTCGAGGCAGACGATCACCACCTGCGCTGCCCCGGCTCCAGCCAGACGCGAGGCGTCGACTACCTCGGCCCGATCGCGCCCCTCGCGGCGGGCGACGCCGACGCGGTGCTCGCCCTGTGCGACCGCCACGCCGACGAGGGTCTCGTCGTCCTGTACGGGGACGGGCGGATCGTGGTGCTCGACGGCAGTGATCCCGCCTACGACGTTGCGATGAACAGCGTGACCCCGTTCTCGCCGCCGGAGCCCGATCCGGTCGGCCCGGCCGCGCTCCCCTTCCCCGCCCGGAACGGGAGCCGCCCGGCCTGCGGCGACTGCGCCGGGACCGGCTTCGAGCGGCCGAGCTGGGACCTCCCGCAGCAGACGCTGTGCGCGGCCTGCGCGGGCAGCGGGGTGGCCGCGGACGCCCCCGCCCTGCCCGGCGGCTGCACACGCTGCGACGGGACCGGCTGGAGCCGCCTGTCCGAGACGATGGTCGAGGAGTGTCGGGCCTGCGGCGGCGACGGCCGGCCGTAGGGCCGTCGGCGGCAGCGGGTCAGGGGATCCTTCCCGCCCGGAGACGGGGAGCGCATACCCTCGGCGGCCGATCTTCAGGCGCTGCACCTGCCTCGCTTGACACTGCGCGTTGGCGGCGCTACTCTTCCGGTTAGCTGACGTCGCTTCTTCCTGAGCACGCTGCAGTTTTCCGCTCCGCACTATCGCTTTGGTGACACAAGCTTCGGCACACTCCGGCGCAGGGACTCTGGATGATCGCGAGCACACGGGCAACCTCGGTGGACTCCACCCTGCAACCCTGTCGTGCCCCCGGCCCCGCCACCCTGAAGTGGCGCCTCCCGCCCGGCACCGGCCGGCGACGCTCCCCGGATCTGCGCTTCGGCGAGCTGCTCAAGGAGATCGCGTCGACGGTCGGAACGGTCGCCTCGGCGGCGCTCGATCCCTTCCGCCAGCGTCTCCGCCCCCGCGGCCCGGTGCTGCTCCCGCACTCCGCGGGCGAGCGCCTGCCGGTGCTGCTGATCGCCGGCTACTTCCAGAACCCGGCGAACTTCTGGTGGCTCTCCCCGCGGCTCCTCGCCCTCGGTGTGCGCAGCCAACTCGAGGTGTACAACGACTCGGCCTTCGGCTCCATCGAGGTCTTCGCCGACTCCGTCGAGCGCGCGATCGCGCGCGCCCGCGCGACCACCGGCAGCGACCAGGTCAACATCGTCGCCCACAGCATGGGCGGGCTCGCGGTGCGGGAGATGCTCCGGCGCGGCCACGGCCACGACGCGATCCACCGGTTGATCACGCTCGGCTCTCCCCATCGCGGGACCCGCTGGGCCTACGTCGGGGTCGGTCGCTGCGCGCGCGAGATGCGCCCCGGCCATCCCTTCCTGCGCCGGCTTTCGGCGGGCAAGGAGGCGGAGCTCGCCGGGGTCGATGCGTACTCGATCGTGTCGAACCTCGACCTGCTCTCCCCGCCGCAGACCGCCTGCCTCAAGACCCACGGCACCAACCTCTTCGTCCCGAACATCGGGCACGCCGGCTATTTCTTCTCGCGGGATGTCCTCGCCATCCTCGACGACCTGCTTTGAGCCCGGGCCGCACGGCGAGTGGTCGCTCCGATTGACGTAACCTCGCGATGGCAGTATCCTGGACCCTGCGGAAGGTCCAGGTGGAAGGGTCCGAGGCGGCCCCGCAGGAGTTCCGATCCCTTCCACGTTGCGGGGTTGAGGGGTAGATGATCGTCTTGTCCGTCCTCTCGGGTGGTTGCCGTGGGCAGGTCTCCTCGTACGATCACCTGCCCGTTCTCGTCGGCCGCAATCCCGGCAACGACCTGCAGCTCAGCGTCGAGATCGACCTGACCGTCAGCGGCAACCACGCCGAGATCCGCAAGGACGGCCAGGGCTTCACCCTGTTCGACCTCGGCAGCAGCAACGGCACGCTGGTCAACGGCCAGAAGATCGAGCGCGTCCGGCTCAAGGACGGCGACGTCATCCAGTTCGGGCTCAACGGGCCCCAGGTGCAGTTCGGCCTCCAACAGGCCGAGCCGACGAACGGCTTCTACTGCGCGATCTGCGCGGCCGAGAGCCATGAGCCGAAGATCGTCTGTCCGTCCTGCACCCGCACGCTGTGTGAGATCCATCGCATCCCCCAGTACGGCATCTGCAACGAGTGCCTCGCCCGCGGCTACCAGAACCAGCCGCCGGCCCGCGCCCCCGAGGCGCCGACGCCGCCCGCGATCCCCGCGGCGGTCGGGCGACCGGGGAAGAAGCCGATGCGCCTGCCGACGATGGGGATGATGCTGACCCCGGACACGACCCGCATCGAAGGGGAAGACGGCGAGACGCTGCCGGGCCTGCCGCCGCTCCACGAGATGCCGCCTCCCCCCGCCGGACCGCCGCCCGTGCCTGCCGCGCCGCGGATGCCCGCCACGCCGCCGCCGATGCCCGCCGCGCCGCCGCCGGTGCCCGCGCCTCCGCCGCCGGGCCGGCTCGTCCACGGCGCCAACAAGCGCCCGCCCCCGCTGCCCCCCGCGCAACCGACCGGTCGTACCCGGCTGCCGAGCGCGATCCGCGAGGCGGCGGTCATCGACGACGACGACGAGGGCGGCTTCTTCACCGAGGCGGATTTCCGGACCACGCTGAACACTCCGGTCGCGGACGACTTCGAGCTGCGGCTGGATTGACCCGCACCGGCCGACCGGCTGGCGAAGCCGCCCCCACGGCCGTTTCCCGTTTTTTTTCCCGTCTTACACAACCGTGACACTCACCTGAAGCGGGCGAACTAGTGTTGAGGGATCGAGGTGCGGCTTCGCCGGACGTTCCCGGCGAGCGAGCACCCCCAGCGATCCAACGACCCGACTGTGAGGACACGCCATGCTCGCACTGCGGATGAGTATCCTTCTCCTCGCGTGCTGTTCCTTCCTGCACGCCGACCTGATCTACTTGCGCAACGGCTCCATCGTCTGGGGAAGCGTCGTCGATGAGACCGACGAGTTCCTCTATGTCGATACCAAGGCCGGCGAGCGCGAGGTGGCCTGGGCGGACGTGCTGAAGATCGAAGAGGTCGCCGACGCGGCCGACCTCGCCGAGAAGCGCCTCGCCGCGCTCGGCCGCCGGGATGTCGACGGCCGCATCAAGCTCGCCCAGTTCCTCGAGCAGATCGGCGCCGAGCCCGAAGCCCTCGACGTGTACCGCGAGCTCCTCAAGCTCGACCCCGACAACAGCGCCGCGCGCTTCAAGCTCGGCTACCTGTTCGTCAAGGACCACGGCTGGGTCACCGAAGAGCAGGCCGCCGAGATCGAGCGCCTGCGCGGCGGCGGGCTCGAAGGCGAGCCCGGCGAGGGCGGCGTCGTCGCGGCTCCCCGCTTCCCGAACGCCAACAAGCGCGTGCTCGAGCTGCTCAAGCTGGCCAACGTCCTCGACTCCGCGGCGCGCTCCCGGGCCCTCGACGCCCTGGCCGGCATCGAGCAGGGCATCACCCGCGAGCTGCGGGACGGGCTGGCAGACCCCGACCAGAAGGTGCAGTACGCCGCCTACAAGACCCTGCGCCGCTGCCGTGAGCTCGGCCTGCCGGACGCCTACGAGGAGTTCAGCTACGAGACCGCCGAAGAGCTCGACGGGCTCTTGTCCGCCTACGTCGCCGCCAACGTGACCGCGCCGCTGGTCGCCGGTCTCGAGAGCGCGATCGACAAACGCGTCAAGGAGCACAACCGCCTGGTCGAGCGTGCCTCCGCGCTGATCCCCGACTTCCGCGTCGAGACCGCCGACACCAAGCGCGCCGACTCCTACGCGGCCTGGGTCGAGGCCCGTGACGCCGCCCTCGAGGTGATCTTCGACCTCAGCATCTACCCGGACGAGAACCACGGCAAGGTCGGCCAGCCGGTCGTTGACGAGCACGTCGACAAGGTGCGGGCGATCTGGGAGCGCTACGACCAGATGGTCGAGCACGACGTCGCCGCGATCCTGTCCGTGACCCCCGAGCAGGCGATCGAGCTGCAGACCACGATGCGCCAGTGCCAGGATCTGATCGGCGCCTTCGCCGACTTCCTGCGCGGCTACCAGGTCGAGGTCGCCTACACCCTCGGCGAGCTGCCGGCGCCGATCCAGGCGCTGGTCCTCTACCGCTCCGGCCACCTCGAGGAAGCCTACGCGGTGCAGAAGCGCCTCGAGGGCCACGACGCCTACCTGGTGCGGCGCATGAGCGACGCCCGGGTCGAGGCCTACAACGACTCGCTGCTCGAGCTCGACGCGCCGCAGAAGGGCGTGATCCCGACGACCGAGGAGCGCGAGCAGGTCCGGATCACCAACGACTACCGCATCATGATGGGGCGCCCGTCGGTCGAGATCTCCCTGACCCTGACCGACTGCGCCCGGGGCCACAGCGCCGAGATGACCCAGCTCGGCTACTTCGCCCACGAGTCCCCGAACCCCGACCGCCGCTCCCCCTCCGACCGCGCGCGCCTGGCCGGCTATCCGGGCGGCGCCGCCGAGAACATCTCGCTCGGCAGCCCCGCGCCGATGGCGACCCACATCGCGTGGTACAACAGCTCCGGCCACCACCGCAACATCCTCGGCGCCGGCCACCGCTGCATGGGCGCGGGCAAGGACGGGCGTCACTGGACCCAGAACTTCGGGTCGCTGGCGGTGCTCAAGCGCTGACCGCGAGAGGTGTTCGTGTCGATCCTCGCGCGGACGCCTTGACCGGTTGGAAACTGCCACGTCTCCACTGGGGCGGGGGTGAGGTCGCGAGACCTCACCCCCGTTTTCTTTGGGGGTAGAGGAAGGAAGAAGGATGTGACGACCCCTGCACGAATGGTGCGTCGCGTCCGCGCGCCTGTCTTCGGGGCAGGAAGAAGAAACCGCCAAGGCTCCAAGAAGCCAAGACGCCAACAAGACGAAGACGAGGAAGCGGAGATGTTTCTCTCCCCTTCCTCTTCCCGGTCTTTTTTGGCGCCTTGCCACCTTGGCGCCTTGGCGGTTCCTCCCGCTTCTTTTCCTCCGGGACCCGGCCTCCCCTCGCTACGGCCCCGTCCGGAAGCTCCACACCAGCGGCTCCTCGTCCGGCCGGGTGAACTCGACGGTGTACTCCGTCTCCGGCTCGAGGGGCTGCTCGGGGATCAGCAGGAAGGCGTTGTCCGGCACCAGCTCGGGGTTCCCCGGCTGGTCGGGGGAGCTGAACAGGCAGGCGACCTCGCGGGACGGGGAGACGCCGTCGCCCCTGAACAGGCGCAGGCCGCACTCGGGCTCGACCGCGAGCCAGAAGAGCTGCACCGTGATCGGGTAGCCCCAGGAGGACTGGTCCCGGCCGGTGAAGGGGTTCGGCAGCTCGGGAGCGAAGCGGCGCGGGATCGCACGTCCGCCCCGCGGCGGCCAGACCACGACCTGCGCCCGCTCGGCGGGAGCCACGAAGGTGCCGGTGTCGAGCACCCCGGCCGCGTCCGAGAGTCCCCAGCCGATGCGCATCAGGCCGGGATCGAGCAGCGGCAGCCGGTGGAACCAGGTCGCCATCCAGCGGCCGATCGCCTCCTCGGGGGAGTCCGACCCCGGGGAGATCAGGCTCGCCAGGCCGGCCCGGCTGCCCTCCGGGGAGAAGCCCTCGCGGTCGGGGTACTGCTCGTGGGCGTCAGGCCAGGCCCGGAGCTGGTCGCGGTGCAGCGTGAGGTAGTCGGCGTGGGCCTGGCAGCCGCGCGAGAGCTCCGCATCCCAGGCGAGCGGCGTCCGCGGCATCGGACGCAGGCTCTGGCGGCGCAGGCGGTCGAGGACGGCCAACGCCTGCGCAGCGGCAGGCGACAGCACGGGCGGCGCGGGGGGGCCGTCGCGCAGCCGCTGCAGCAAGCCCTGGGCGGGCAGCTCCGGCGGCAGCAGCCAGCGCTTCCAGGGCGCGAGGAAGGCGCCGAGGCCTTCCCCGACCGCGTCCGCGGTGGTCGCGGCGACGGCGCGCATCTCCCGGCTACCGACCTGCGCCGGGGTGGTCGCTTCCCAGAGCTCCCGGAAGCGGCCGGTCTCCTGCAACCACTCGACGACGTGGGTGGCGACCAGCAGCTGCTCGCCGCGCACCTTCCCGAACTGGTCGTGCAGACAGTCGGAGAGGTAGGGCTCCTGATCGTGAGCGACCAGCCAGCGCAGGTAGGCCCGGGACCCCGCCAGGCCCGCCTTGCCGAGCTTCTGCATGCGCTTCCACTCCTCGAGGGTCTCGTCGTCGACCGTGCCGCCGCGGGGCTCGGGGATGCTGTCGGTGTAGGTCACCGAGGGCCCGCGGGTGCCGAGGAAGGTGTGGCACAGCCAGTTGATGTGCCCGGCGCGCAGCCAGGGCTGCCCGGGGTCGCGGTGCAGGCCGAACAGCATCATCGCCTCGGTCGGCGCCTCGAACTGGCCGCTGGCGACGACGCAGCCGTCGTTGGTGTAGAAGGAGCTGAGCTCGAGGCACTTCTCGACCCGGTCGGCCGCCAGCCGCCCGACGCGGTGCGCCTCGTGCACCGCGCGGATGTAGTCGTCTTTCGAGCCGAGGATCACGAACTCCCGCGGCCAGAGCTCCTCGGGCACCGCCAGGACTCCGTGCAGGAACCAGTGCGACAGCGCCCGCGCCCGCAGCGCCTGGCGCAGCATGCGTTCGAGCTTGGCCGCCGAGTGGCGCACGCTGACCACCGCCACCCCGAAGCCCGACACCACCGTCGCCTCGGGCACACCGTACAGCGCTTGGAGGAACGGGTCCGCCCGCGTGCTCGCGACCAGCGGGACCGCGAAGCGGTGGGCCGCGCGCACCTGCTCGGCGATGGCGGCGCGGGCGGCGAGCGTCTCGCGCTCCTCCGGCCACATCCAGCGGCCCTGGTGGCGGAGCGGGCCGCGCCGCTCGAACAGGTCGAGGCGGCTGGAGTCGAGCCGCAGCCAGAGCGGGATCGCGGCGAGCAGCTCCGCCTCCGGCGCCTGCCCGGCCCACTCCTCGAGCACCTCGAGGGCGTCTTCCAGCTTGCCGATCGCGCGGGGCAGCTGCTTGCTCTTCTGTTTCCTGACGAGGTACTTGTCCGTGCGTTTCCGCAGCTTCTCGAGCTCGTCGGGAGGGAAGCGCGCGTCGGCGAGCAGCTCGAGCAGAGACTCCAGCGGCGCGGTCTCGTGGCCCTTGGCGAGGTAGTCGGCGGCGTCCTCACACTCCTCGAAGAAGTCTTCGGGCAGCTCCTGGGCGCAGGCGAGCAGACAGCACGAGAGGACGATCAGAGCGCGACGCATGGCGCCTCCTATTGCCAGCGGAAGCGACCGAGCGCGAGGGCGAAGCCGAGCGCTCCCCAGACCGTGAGCACCGCGAGCTCGAAGCCGACGTCGAGGAGCCCGGCGCCGTCGTTCATCACCGCCCGCAGCCCGTCGTTGAGCGCCGTCAGCGGCAGCCACTCGATCAGCGCGTGGCTCCACTCCGGGAAGCGCTCGTAGGAGAAGAAGCTCCCGGACAGCAGCCACATAGGCAGCATCACGAAGTTCAGCCAGCCGCCGGCGACCTCGGTGGAGGTGATGCGGGCGGCGATCATCATGCCGACCCCCGCGAAGGCCGCGGCGCCGAGCAGGGTGAGCACGCCGAAGGCCAGCCACGAACCGCGCACGATCACGTCGAACAGCAGCCAGCCGACCAGCAGCAGCGACAGCACCTCCGCGACCAGCAGGGCGCTGCGCGAGAGCAGGTAGGAGAGCAGGAAGTGGCTCCGGCGCATCGGCGTGGCCGCCAGGCGCTTGAGCTGTTTGCGCTTGCGGCTGAGCACCAGGGCGTAGGCGATGCCCCACAGGCTGCTGCTCATCAGGTTGAGGCCGAGCAGCCCGGGGACCAGGAAGTCGATGTACCGGGACCCGGGCTCGGAGACCTGCTCGTCCTGGGCGGCGATCGCGTCCTCCCGGCCGAGGGCGCGCTGCACCACCCCGTCGACGATCAGGCGCGCGAAGCGGCTCTGGTCGTTGGCGGGATCGAAGCGGTACGCGACCCGCGGCGTGTCCCCGGGAACCGCCGCGACGACGACGTCCACCTTGCCGCGGCGCAGCGCCTCGTGCGCATCCGCCTCGTCGAGGACGACGCGCTCGAGGGCGGGTCCCGCGAGCGCCTGCTCGAGCCAGGGGACCCCCTCGACCACGGCGACGCGCGGGGTCGGGGCCGGCTTCTCCTTGAACGCGATGCCGAGGCCGGCCGCGAGCAGCACCGGGAAGCCGAAGACCCAGAACATCACGCCCGGCTCGCGGTACAGCTCGCGCCAGCGCGCGAGGGTGAGCTGCCAGAGTGGGTGCATCAGCTCTCCCTCAAGCTCGTGCCGGTCAGGTGCAGGAAGACGTCCTCGAGCGTCGGCTGGTGGGTGGCGAGGGAGCCGAGCTCCCAGCCGCGGTCGGCGACGAGCGCGAGGAGGCCCCGCAGCGCCGGCTCGATCTCCGCCACCTCGAGCACCAGGCGGTCGAGCCGCCGGCCGCAGGCCTGGACCCCGGGGAGCCCGGCGAGCTCCTCCGGAGCGGGCAGCGGCGCGCAGACCAGCTCGACGATCTGGGCGACGCCGAGGCTGGCGATCAGGGCGGTCGGCGTGTCGAGGGCGAGCACGCGGCCCTTGTCGATCACCGCGACCCGGTCGCACAGCGTCGCCGCCTCCTCCATGTAGTGCGTGGTCAGGAGCACGGTGCCGCCCGCGTCGCGGAACTGGTCGACGACCTCCCAGATGCGCCGTCGGGCCTGGGGGTCGAGGCCGGTGGTCGGCTCGTCGAGGAACAGCACCTCCGGCTGCCCGACCAGGGCGCAGGCGAGGGCGACGCGCTGTTTCTGGCCCCCGGACAGGGTGTAGTAGCCGGCGTCGACCTTCGGCTCGAGCTCGAGGCGCGCGATCACCTCGGCCGGGTCGAGGCCCTGCGGATAGAAGCTCCGGAACAGCCGGACCACCTCGCCGACCTTGAGCTTGTCCGCGAGCACCGTCTCCTGCAGCTGGATGCCGAGCCGCTGCCGCAGCGCGTGGTCTTCGCCGCGGCCCCAGCGCATGCCGAGGATCTCGACCTCGCCCGCGTCCGGCACCGTCAGGCCTTCGAGGATCTCGACGGTGGTCGTCTTGCCCGCCCCGTTCGGCCCGAGCAGCCCGAAACACTCCCCGCGCCGCACCTCGAGGTCGAGGCCGGAGACCGCGGTGACCGCGCCGAAGCGCTTGACCAGTCCGCGGCAGACCAGGGCGGGGGTGGTAGGGTCGATCGGCCGCTCCTCCTCAGGCCGCACGCCCGCCATGGTAGCAGGCCCGCGCCGCGGGGGAAAACGCTTTGCGTCAGCCCAGCTTTCCGGGCGCCGGCTGCCCGGACCCGGCGCGAGGCCCGGTTCCGCCCCGCCCCCGGCCGTCGCCGCCGCGGGGGTGCTACGGTGGAACAGGGAGGCGCGCAGGCCGGGAGGCGGGCGATCGGATTGTCGCGTGGGGTTCGCCAGGCCGCAGGCGAGGGGTCGTTCGGCGGCAGACAAGCCTCCGGGCGCCCGGCAGGGCGCAACACCAACACAGGACCGTTCCAGAGGACCAGGTTGCCCTCCAAAGCTGGAGACAGCTCCGGGCCATTGACGACCTCTCGC
>JAUIEM010000285.1 GCA_030428695.1 bacterium | reverse complement strand
CTTCTCGCAGCCCGTCGGCGCCTGGCCTTCGTGGCGGCAGTACCAGCCGACCATGCAGCCGGAGCCCGACGTGCTCAGGCTGGTGTCGATGCTCTCGCCGAGGGGCTCGTAGCCCTCGTCCGTGCCGTGGAGCTCGACGTACAGGAGGTAGTCGATCAGCGGCGTCTCGTCGGTGAAGGCGGCGAGGTCTTCGAAGGGTACGTCGGCGTTCACGGCGGCCTCCCGGAGCAGGGTCTGGATGACTCTCCGGTGCCGGCGGGAGGGCTCACGATTTCTCGCGCGTGCGGTCCGCCCACCTCGACACCCGCTCGGGGATCGCATACAACCAGGGCGATCCGCACCGGAGGAGCCGCGCGATGCCGCACCGCCTGATCGTGATCCCCCAGAGCCACTTCTGCGAGAAGGCGCGCTGGACCCTCGAGCGCGCGGGGATCCCCTTCGTCGAGGAGCCGCACGCCCCCTTGTTCCAGATCCCCCACGCCTGGTGGGCGGGCCGGCGCCGTACCGTGCCGGTGCTGGTGCTCGAGGACGGCACGGTGCTCAACGACTCCGGCGACATCCTCTCCTACGCCGAGCGCTTCGCCGCGGAGCCCCTGCTCGCCCCGCTGGACGAGGACGCCAAGGCCTGGCTGGGGCGGCTCGACGACCGCTTCGGCCCGCACACGCGGCGCCTCTCCTACGCGGCGATCCTGCCCCAGGTCGAGCAGCTCCGCGCCAGCCTGCTCGCGTCCCTGCCTTGGGTCGAGCGGATGCTCCTCGCTCACAGCCTTCCCCTCGCGCGCTTCGCCCTGACCCGGCTGCTCGCGATCACGCCGGCGAGCGTCGAGCGCTCCCGGAGCATCGTCGCCGAGCTGCTGGACGAGGCGGAACGCCGCCGCGCAGGCCGGTCCTTCCTCGCGGGCGAGGCCTTCAGCGCGCTCGACCTGACGTTCTGCGCGCTGCTCGCCCCCCTGATCGCACCGCCGGAGTACGGGGGCAGCGTCCCCGCCTACGACGCGCTGCCGTCGGGCTGGCGCGCCGAGGTCGATCGCTACCGGGCCACCCCGGCCGGCGCCTGGGCCCTCGATGTGTACGCCCGGGAGCGGCCGCGGGTGGCCGCTGCCGTCGCCTGATCCCGAACCTCCTGTCGACGGAGCCTGCCATGCCCCTGCCCTCCCCTGGACCCGCTCACGCCCGCCTCGAACGCCTCGTCGGCGTGTGGAGCGGGCCCGAGCGCATGCACCCCTCCCCCGGCTTCCCCGAGGGCTACGAGGCCCACGCCCGCAACGAGAACCGGGCCGCCCTGTCCGGCTTCGTGGTGCTGACCGACTACCGGCAGCTGCGCGACGGGGCGGTCAGCTTCGAGGGCCACGGCGTCTACCGCTACGACGCCGGGGCCGACGAGTACGTCCTGCACTGGTTCGATGTCGTCGGCGGCAACCAGGACCTGTTCCGCGGCAGCTTCGAGGCCGATCGCATGGTGCTGGTCGCCGAGGGGGCCGGGGGCTTCCTGCGCCAGATCCACGACCTGTCGGAGCCCGGGCTGTTGCTGACGACCCTCGAGCGCTCGAGCGACGGCCGCCGCTGGGAACCCTGGCTCGAGGGCCGCTACCGGTCCGGCGGCTGAGCCGCGCGGCCGCCGCTCCCGAGCCGGGCGTCGATGCGTCCTCCGCGCCTCGGGCGACGCGCGCGCCCGGCTTCCGGTCGGGCTACCTAAGACCCGACAGGACTTGCGATTGTGAGCTAGCCACGCCCAAAACCACGGCGCCTGTGGTACACTGCTCTCCTCAGCAGGAAACGGTGCAGGATGGACCTCGGACCACGCTACGAGTTGATCGATGCAGGCCACGGCGAAGGCGGGTTCGGGACGGTCGCCAAGTACCGCGACCTGTTCCTCGAACGCTGCGTCGCGATCAAGACGATGAGCGTCGGCGATGAGGACTCGAAGCAGCGCTTCACCCAGGAAGCGCGGACCCTGGCGCGGCTCTCGCACCCGAACGTGCCCGCGCTCTACGACGTCGTCTTCAAGGACGACGCGATGGCGATCATCTTCGAGTTCGTCGAGGGGGTCGACCTCGACAGCCTGATCGAAGAGGAAGAGCTGCCGTCGATCGAGAGCTGCCGGCGCTGGTTCGAGCAGATCCTCTCCGCCCTGGAGTACGCCCACGCCCGCGGGATCATCCACCGCGACGTCAAGCCGGGCAACATCGTCGTCACGCAGGACCGGCGGTCGGCCTACCTCGTCGACTTCGGCCTCGCCCTCGTGCCGCACGACGCCTTCCACGAGGCCGACCTCGGCTACGCGATCGGCACCGAAGGCTACATGTCCCCCGAGCAGGAGGACGGCCTCGAGCTCGACGCGACCAGCGACCTGTACTCCCTCGCGGTCACGCTGTACGAGACCCTGTCCGGCAACCTGCCCGAGGCCGAGGCCTACCATCCGCTGGCGGCGGACAACGAGGCGATCCCGCCCGCCGTCGACGAGCTGATCCGGCGCTGCCTGAACAAGGAGCGGCGCTACCGTCTGCGCTCGGCGACCGAGGTCCGCGCCGCCCTGCGCGGGGCCTTCCGCACCGACCTGCCCTTCTCGACCCTGTTGACCGGTGCGCGGCTGCACGAGCTGATCGCCGGCCTCGGCAGCATGTCCCGGGAGGAGTTCGCGAGCAAACCCCGCGGCCAGAAGCTGCTGATCTACAAGCGCGTCAAGGAGCTCCTGCGCAACCAGCGCCCCTCCCAGGCCCGCTCGACCGCCCGCCTGATCGCCCAGCTCCTGCGTCTGAGCCTGAACGAGCCGGAAGAGACCTGCCAGTGGCTGAGCGAGCTGGCGTTCTCGTGGGGGTTCGAGAAGACCTTTGGCGAGCGGCAGGGCGACCAGGACGTGCGCGAGGCCCTGATCGACGCCGCGAAGATCGCGGAGAGCCCGGCGCTCGACTGCCTCGCGGCGAGCTTCGAAGACTTCGTCGACGTCTACGCCCTGCGCTCGAAGCCCGCCTGGTACGCGCATGATCTGCGCCACATCGTGACCGCGCTGCTGGTCAACCCCGCCTGCGGCGACGCCGCCGATTCGCTCGCCGACCTCTACGAGAGCATCAACGAGAAGGCGCCGCGGCGCTAGCTAGCCTTCGGCCTTGCGCCCCTTGACCAGGAAGACGAGGCCGGCCAGCATCTGCCCGGCGCCGACCGCGGCGAGGCCGGTGAAGACGATCCCGGGCACGGCGAAGGACAGCCCCACTCCGAGGAGGAGCAGGCCCGTACCGGCAGCGAGCAGCCACAGGCCGCGGCGTCGGGCCTGACGGTCCAGGCCCCGCGCGCTGCGCTCGACCAGCGCGCGGATCTTCGCCGCCTCGCGGGCCTCGCGCTGGGCGAGGTCCGCGGGCACGCCCGCAGCGCAGAGCCGCGCGACGGCCTCGTCCTCCGACAGGCCGGCGTCGAAGTGCTCCCGGGCGAGGGCCCGGACGCGCATCCGGTCGTCGCTTCCCACGGCCAGCCTCAGTCCGAAACCGCGGCGGCGGACGCCGCTGGCCCCGGACCGGTGCCGTCCAGGTACTTGTGGTAGACCACCCGCTGCGGGAAGGGGATCGTGATGCCGCTGTCGTCGAAGGCGAGCTTGATGCGGCGACGGACCTCGCGGGAGGTCGCCCACTGCTCGCCCGCGAGGGTCTTGACGACGATGCGGTAGTTGACCGCGCTGTCGGCGAAGGCGTCGACCCCGAGCACGTTGAAGTCGAGGACCGCGTGGGCGAAGCCGGGGTCGGCCCGCAGCTCCTCGCCCACCCGCCGCAGGCAGGCCATCACCTCGTCCGGGGAGTCGTTGTAGGAGGCCCCGACGATCAGCACCGACTGAGCCCAATCCTTGGTCATGTTGCTGACGAGGTCGACGTTGCCGTTCGGGATGAAGTGCAGCACGCCTTCGACGTCACGCAGCATCGTCAGGCGCAGGCTGATCGCCTCGACCTTGCCCTTGATCTTCTCGTTGATGCTGATGAAGTCGCCGAGCTTGTACTGGTTCTCGAGCAGGATGAAGAACCCCGCGAACAGGTCGCGCATCAGCGGCTGGGCGCCGAAGGCGACCGCGAGACCGAGGATACCGGCCGAAGCGATCAGCGGCGTCACGTCGATGCGCAGGACGTCGAGGAGGTACACCCCGGCGATGGCGACGACGAGCACGGAGAAGGCCGCGCGGAAGATGTGCAGCACCGTGGTGGCGCGCTCCTCCTGTTGCTTGCGGGTCCGGGCGGCGTCCATCGCCTCACTGTCCGGCACGCGCTGGAAACGGGCGAGGAAGCGCCGCCCGAGGCGGTCGGCGGTGCGGATCACGCACCAGGCGATGAACGGGATGAGGGCGAGCAGGAACAGCGTCCGTCCGGCTGCCCGCATGCGCTCGGCGTCGAGCTGGCCGCGGGTCCAACCGATGCGACCCTGGAGGTAGAGCTCCAGCTCCTCGCCCCGGGGACGGTCGTCCGGGTCGAGCGCTCCGAGCTGCTCGGGAGTGTGGCCCTCGAGCAGGGCCAGGGCCGACTCCCGTTCGTCCTCGCGCGCGGCGAGCTCGGCGTCGCGGCTGGAGAGCTCGGCGATCCCCTTCTCCAACCGGCCCAGGCGTCCCTGGCGGCCACGGGCGCGGCGCAGCACCTCGAGCCAGTCGCGATGGGCGAGCAGCTCGCAGCGAGTCGAGAACAGCATGTCGGTCGCCAGGGACAGCGCGCCTTCCCGCTGCTCCGGGTTGGGTTTGGCGCTCGGCGTCGGCAGCGCCCGGGCGTAGGCGACGATCGCGGGGTTCCCGCTGACGTACTGGTTCAGCCGCGCGAGCAGCAGCTCCCGCTGCTCGCTGGTCAGGGCGGTCATCGCCCGCGCCCACAGGCTGAGCAGGCCCTCTTCGGCGGCGAGCCGCTCGACCCGGCGCTCGACGGCCGGCTCGACCTGGGCGAGCAGCTCCTGCTCGGAGCGGATCAGCGCGGTCAGGCTGACGAGCTTGCGGGTGCGCGCCTCATAGTTGTCGCCGAGGGCCTCGAGGGCGATCAGCTCGACGTAGTCGTCTTCGAGCAGCAGCGCGAGGTCGGCCGAGCTGTCGGTGGAGAACAGGCCGAGCACCGGCTCGAACCAGGGCTCGTCCCGCTGCATGCGGGCGAGCACCCGTTGCCGTCGCCGGCGTTCGGCGACCTCACCATCGGCGCGCGCGCCGCGGTCCCCCTCCTTCTTCAGCTCGATCAGCGTGCGCAGGGCGGTGATGCGCCGGACCGTCAGCTCGAGCCGCTGCTCGATCATCTTCGCGAGGGACTGCGCGGTCGCCTCCCGCTCCGCGATCTGATCGCAACGCAGGCGCGCCCGCTCTTCCTCGGCGCCGACCTCGGCGAGGTCGGTCTCCAGAGCGGCCGCCCGGTCCCGGCTCGCGTGGGAGTCGAGGCCGGCTGGCGCCTCGGCGCGCGACAGCGTGCCGAGCATCTGGCGCAGCTGCAGGGCCCCCGCGGCGCCGTACACCCGCCGCGCGCTCTCGAGGGCGGCGGCGACCCCTTCCCGCAGGGCCGTCCAGTCGGCGGCCCGGGCCTGGAGGGCGCCGATCAGCGCCGCGGCGCGGGGCTCGCGGTCGGAGAAGTGGCGCAGGCGGGCGAGGTAGCCGTTGCGGTGTGCGCTGAGCGTCGCGATCCAGGTCGAGTCGTCGAAGCGGTCCTCCTCGACCCGGCCGTTCGGCGCGCCGGGCAGCGGCGGAAGCGGCGACCCGACGGTCAGCGAGTCGAGGACGTCGCCGCGGTGCTCGGCGAGCGCCAGCTGCACCTCCTTGACCAGCGGATCGGTGCTCTCCCGCATCGCCGCCCACGCCGCGCGCTCTCTGTCCGCGCTCACCCGCAGGCGTTCACGCAGCGGGGTGAGGCGGGCGGTGTTGGCCTCCAGCGCGGCGATCTCGCTCGCCAGGCGCGCCTTGAGCTCGTCGTTGCTCAGCTCCTTGAGCTCGCGGCTCCAGGCCGCCCAGGCCTCCTCCCGGGCGAGGGCAGCGCGCAATGCCGGCAGCCGGGCCTCCTGTTCGTCGAGCAGCGCGCTGTTGGACCGCTGCGACTCGATCAGGGTGTCGCGCTGCGCACCGCGCTCGGTGGCGAGCCTGCCGAGGCGCGCGCGCTCGGCGTTCAGCATGCGCAGCTGGGCGGCCAGGGTGTCCGCGCCCGCTCCCGCCGGGACACGGACGCGCAGCGAGTCGGCGAGCGAGGCCTGGACCTCGGCGAGGATCTCGCGCTGCACGTCGAGGTCGAGGGTCGCCTGGTGGCGGGCGTCGAGGTGGGTCCGCAGCTTCCCGACCGCGTCGATGATCGGCTCCAGACCCCGGGCCGCCGCCCGCAGCATCTCCCCTCGCCGCCGATAGTACGCGCTGCGCGCCTCGCCGAGCAGCACCGCGCGCTTGGCCTTGCGCCAGCTCTCGAGGCCGATCTCGACGTGCAGGCTCTCGGCTTGCGGGAGCGTGAGCGCGCGGAGCCGGGCGTCGAGCTGGTCGACCGCCGCGAGCCTTGCGCTCAGTGTCTCTGCCGGGACCGGAGCCGACTGCCGCAGCTCGTCGGTGCGCTCGAGCCGCTGGCTGATCTGGCCGAGCAGCCCCTGCGGATCGCGGGTGCTGACCGCGGCGTGCAGGCTGCGCCGCAGCTCGGCGTCTTCCCGCCGCACGAGCAGCTGCCGGTGCGCCTCCTGTCGCTCCGCCGCGCGGGTCGCGACCTCCTGGGCCCGCGCCGTGTTCGCCTCGCGGGCCGCCGGGAGCGCGGCGAGCGCCTTCTCCCAGGCCGGCACGATGTCGTCGGCGAGCGCCATCGCGTGGAGCGTGATCTCCTCGGTCTCCGCCACCTGCTCGGGGCGGATGCGCTCGGCGGCGATGCGTCGCCCGAGCTCCTCGAAGAAGGGCAGCAGGGCCTGGAACTGGACGAGCACCCGGGCCGCCAGCTCGAGCTCCGCCTGCAGCACCGCCTCCCGCGCGACGAGCAGCTCGCCCCGGGCGCGGACCACCGCCGCCGCCTGCTGCAGGGCGACCAGGCGTCCGTCCGACCAGGCGAGCTCCGCCGCGACCCGCTCCCAGACCGGTCCGCTCACCTGGGGCGGGGATCCTGCCGTCAGCAGGGTGTCCAGCGTCGCGCTGTGCTCGGCGAGCTGCCGTTCCTGGGCGAGATCGAGCAGCATCTGGGCGTCGAGGTCGGCGCGCAGCTGCCCGTGGACGGCGAGCAGCTCGCTGATCTGCCGGATCAGCCCCTCTTCGGAGAGCCCGGCCAGGGAGAGATCCTGGGCGAGGGCGGGAAGGCAGAGCAGGCAAAAGAGAAGTGCGCGGCGCATGGTGGTCCTCATCGCGGTAGGACCGACCCCGATACCAGACCACCGCCCGCTCCGCAAGGTTCCGCTCGCCTCGACAGGCGCGCAAGGCGCGGGCGAAACCGGGCGATAGATGGGAAAACGGACGGAGCACGACCACGATGGGGAAGACGACCAAGAAGATCGGTCTCGCGCCGGGGGCGCTGGTCTATGTCGGCCAGAAGCGGGACGACCCGGTCACGATGCACGTGGTCGACTTCGTCGGCGATCGCCACACCGAGAAGCCCCTCGAGACGCCCGCGGATGCCGAGCCCCTGATCAACCCCGCGTCGACGACCTGGATCTCGATCGACGGGGTGCACGACGCGAGCGTCATCGCGCGCTTCGGGGAGCTGCTCAAGCTGCACCCGCTCGTGCTCGAGGACCTGATGAACACCGCCCAACGGCCGAAGCTGGAGGTGCATGAGGGCTACATTTTCTGCGTGCTGAAGATCATCACGGGCACGGAGAAGATGCGCTTCGACCACGTCGGCCTGATCCTGCGCGAGGGTGTGGTCGCGACCTTCCAGTCCAAGGGCTCCGGCCCGGTCTTCGAGCCGGTCCGCACCCGCGCCCGGGACGAGCGCGCGCGCCTGCGTAGCCGCGGCGCGGACTACCTTCTGTACGCGCTGATCGACGCGCTGGTCGACCACTACTTCCCGGTGCTGGAAGCGAGCGGCGAGCGCATCGCCCGGCTCGAGACCGAGGTGATCGAGCGCCCGAGCCCGACGACCCTGCAGACCATCCTGCGCCTCAAGCGCGCGATCCTGCAACTGCGCCGCTCGGTCTGGCCCCTGCGCGAGGTGGTCCACGGCCTGCAGCGGACCGAGTCGGAGCTGATCACGCCCGAGACCCAGACCTTCCTGCGCGACCTGTACGATCACGCCGTGCAGATCATCGACACCATCGAAGGCCAGCGCGAGATGCTGTCCGAGATGGTCAACCTCTACCTGTCTTCGGTCAGCAACCAGATGAACGGGGGGATGCGGGTGCTGGCCGTGGTCGCGACCATCTTCATGCCGCTGACCCTGATCGCGGGTATCTACGGCATGAACTTCGAGCACATGCCGGAGCTCCACTGGCCCTGGGCCTATCCGACGATCTGGGTGGTGCTGGTCGGAACCGCGACCAGCCTGATCGGCTACTTCCGCCACAAAGGATGGATCTGACGGCCGGGATCGGATCAGACCGCCTGGACCCGCTCGAGCATCGGCTCGGACAGCGAGCCCGGCTCGTCATCGGCGCAGGAACGCAGCGCCGGGCGCGTCCCCTCGTCCGCGCGGACCCGTCCGCGCACGCGGTCGACCAGGTGCATCGCCGCGCCCCCGAGCACGCAGGCCCCGCCGTAGACGAAGTACAGTCCGTGCAGGGGCACCGCCCGGAGCGCGAAGAGCGGACCGCGCAGCCGCACGAAGCGGGCGACGATGTCGTGCTGCAGGCCGAGGGCCAGGCCGCCGCAGGCGACCGCGAGGAGCAGCGCGAGGGGCAGGAAGATGCCCGCCCCCAGGCCGAGCAGCCCGAGGTAGACCAGCACCAGCGTCAGCCGGTGCTTCCAGCTGGTGTTCAGCGTATTCGGAAAGCCGCCCCCGCGCAGCGCGAGGCGCACCCAGGGGATGCCGCGGTGGAACACGTCGGTGTGCACCATGCTCCACAGCGTCCAGCGCTTGCGGTGCTGGCAGAGCACGGTCGGATCGAGCACGATGCGGTGCCCCGAGCGGCTGAGCCAGGTGCCGAGCTCGAGGTCTTCGATCGCCGGCCGCTTGTAGCGCTGCTCGTCGAAGCCCCCGACCTCGAGGAAGAGCTCGCGCCGGATCGCGCCGCAACCGGACCAGAAGGTCGCGATCGGGCCCGCCGAGGCGTGGTGGACATGGTGGTGCAGGAGGTTCTTGTACTGCGAGACCAGGCCGGGGTCGGCGGGGTTCTCGTCGTAGCTGCCGATCACCGCGTCGGGCGCGGGCTCGGCGGCGAAGGCGGCGGCGAAGCGCGCGAGGGTGTCGGGGTGTACGCAGACGTCGGCGTCGACGAACACCAGCACCTCACCCTCGGCGACCTCGGCCCCCCGGTTGCGCGCGAAGGCCGGCCCGCTCTGGACCTCGAGGCGCATGTAGCGGAAGCCGTGCCGCGCGACCGCCGGGGCGACCGGCTCGGTCGAGGCGTCGTCGACGACGATCAGCTCGAACTGCGCATCGCGCGACGCGGCGAGCGCCGCCAGGCAGTGGCGGAGGTCGTCGCCGCCGTTGTAGACGGGCACGATGACGGTCAGCTTCGGCTTGGTCAACGGCTTCCCACGTTGTCGACGCGCGTGATGGCGCGAGCTGGACGGCGTACCCCTGGATCTACGTTCGACGAGATCATCGCCGATACGCGGACGGTCCATCTGCAGTCTACTGTCCGAGCGTCTTCCCCTGACCCTGGTTATGACGCATCGACGCTCGCTTGTCCATAGGCTTGTGTGCGCTTCCCCTCGTCAGGCGTCTTCTCTTCGTGGTAGTCCGCCTCGGCGTTGACGTCCCAGATGTTGCTCTTGTCGGTGCGCCCGGCGACGAGGTTGTCGACCGCGACCATCGCGGTCAACATCGAGTGGTCCTGGTTGTTGTAGCGGTGCATGCCGTTGCGGCCGATCAGAAACAGGTTCTCCAGCCCGTCGGTCCACTCCCGCACGACCCCGAAGCGCTGATAGCTGCCGAGGTACGCGGGATAGGTCTTCGGCATGCGGATCACGCAGGCGTCGAGCAGCGCCCGCGCCGAGGCGAGGCCGATGTGCTCGATCTCGCGCAGGCCGAGGGCGGTCAGCTGGCGGTCTTCGAGCCGCCACAGGGCGTCGCCCTCGTCGCAGAAGTACTCGAGGCCGAGCCACCAGTGCTCCGGCTGCTTGACCAGGTAGGGCGACCAGTTGTTGAAGATCTGCACGCGGCCGACCTGGACCCCGGGCTCCTGGATGTAGATCCAGTTGTCCTGGAGCTTCTCCGGCGGCAGCTCGAGCTGGCGTAGCAGGAGCCCGACGGTGATGAAGTCGCGGTACACGAGCTGCTGGGCGACGCTCTGGACGGTCGACGGCACCGTCGGACCGAGCGCGGGGATCAGCGCCCGCACCGGCATCGTCGAGAACACGACATCGGCCTCGTAGCGCGTGCGCTCCCCGCTCACGAGGTCGATCGCCTCGACCGCGCGCACCCGCGTCCCTTCATAGATCAGCTTGTCCACCCGCTGGCGCAGGAGGACCTGCCCGCCGCGGGCCTCGACCTCGTCGGCGACGATCTCCCACATCTGGCCGGGGCCGAGCTTCGGGTAGAGGAAGCGCTCGATCAGCGAGGTCTCGGTCGCCGTCGTGCCGTCCCCCTGGGTCAGCCGTCGCAGGGCGTGCTGCAGGGCCTTGCGGATCGACAGGCCCTTGATGCGCTGCACCCCCCACTCGGCGGGGATCTCCTGGCAGGTCACCCCCCAGACCTTCTCGGTGTAGCTCTTGAAGAAGGTCTCGTACAGCTCCTGCCCGAAGCGGTTGATGAAGAACTGCTCGAGGTTGTCTTCCTGGGGGATGGGGAACAGCGAGCTCTTGAGGTAGCTCAGACCGATGCGCGCGCTCGCGACCAGGCCGAGGTTCTTCAGGGTGCCGGCGCTGAGGCTGACGGGGTAGTCGAAGAAGCGCCGCCGGTAGAAGATGCGGCTCTTGCGGGGGCGCAGCAGCATCACCCGGTCGGTCAGGTCGGGGTCGGGCCCGTCGCCGACCTCGATCGAGTGCCACTTGCCCTGGTAGGCGATCTGCGCCATGCCGGGCGGGAGCTGGGCGATCGGCATGCGCTCGCGCCACCACTGCATCACCCGGTCGGACTTGCTGAAGAAGCGATGCCCGCCGATGTCGATGCGGTTGCCCTTGTAGTTGACCGTGCGCGCGAGGCCGCCGATGATGCCGTCCATCTCGAGCACGACGGGCGTGAGGTCGGTGCGCTCGAGCAGCTCCCAGGCCGCCGTCAGGCCCGCAGGCCCGGCGCCGATGATCACCGCCTGACGGCTCAACGGCGCACCCGCAGACGGATGTCCAGCGCCTCCTCGATCCAGCCCTCGGAACCTTCGACGCGCAGGCTCAGCGCGCCCTTGTAGGTGCCGTCGGGCAGGGCCTCGTCGATCGGGATGCGCACGCGCAGCGTCCGGGGGCTCGCGCCCAGGCTGCCCCGCAGGCCGTCCTCGCCGGCGCCGAGGCTCCAGCCCTCCTCCGGCAGCAGCTCGACCCGGGCGCCCGGGATCTGCGCGTCACCGAGGGCGTACAGCCCGCTCATGCGCAGGGCGAAGGGGTACTCCGCCCCGGTCAGCGAGGCGACGGAGAGCGCGAGCTCGGCCTCGAACCAGCCGCTCTCCCGCACCCGCTCGGAGACCGCCCGAGGCAGGATCAGCTGGGGCTCGAGCACGACCGTGACCGGCAGCTCCTCGGCCCGCCAGCCCTCGAGCCCCCTGGCGCGGAGCTCGAAGCTGCCGAGGTAGGTCCCCGGAGGCTGCTCGCCGGCGACCTCGAGGCGCAGCTCGAGGGAGGCCCCGCGCACCGGCAGGGTGGCGCTCGCCGTCGCGCCGTCGACCGTCAGGCTCCAGGTGGTGTCCGCGCTGCCGAGCTGGAAGCGCTCGACCGCGAGCGTGTGCCCCGCGGAGGAGCGCAGGGCGCCGAGCTGGAGCTCGAACGGCACCGGCGCGAGGTTGTAGCCCTCGAGCTCGACCGGCAGCTCGACCGTCGTGACCGCGGCCCGCGGCCGGATGATCAGCTCCTTGGCGGTCGCCCGCGGGGCGTTGCCAGCCCAGTCGCTGCGCACGCCCCAGGCGAGGTCGCGCAGGGTCGCGCCGAGCCCGCGGATGGTGCGGATGCGGCAGCCGACCACGCCCTCCGGCGCCGGCTCGAGCACCAGCCGGTTCGGCGCGGCGCCCCCCGGCGCGAGCTTGAGGCGCAGCTCGGCCCCCAGGGCGTCGAGCAGCGCCGCGCGCCCGTCCTCGCTCGAGAGCGACTCCGCCCGGGAGGCGAGGTCGAGCACGGCTGCGGCCCGCAGCTGCATCGCCGTCAGCTCGTCGACCGGCACGCTCGGGTCGCTGATCAGCCCTGCCCAGTCGTCGCCGACCGCGGCGGCGACCGCCTCGGGGCTGTCGGCGAGGCGCGCGCTGTAGCCGGAGTCCTCGAGCAGCGCGACCAGCTCCGCCGCGCCGGGCGCCCCGGCGGCGACCAGCACCTTGCGGCGCTCCTTGCCGACCGCGAGCCGCGTCTCCGGCCCGTCCCCGGTGTCGACCTCGAGCACGATGCCGTCCTCGTCGAGCAGCTCGAGCTCGTAGCCGATCGCGTGATCGACCGGCTTCCAGCTGATCGTCAGGGCGCCCCGCCGCTCCTCGAGGGAGATCTCCTCGGGCGGGCTCATGATCAGCCACAGCGTGAGGTCCGGCACGTAGGTGATCGCCGCCAGCCCGATCAGCAGGAGGCCGAGGAAGCCCAGGGAGGCGCGGTACAGGGTCCAGATCGGCTTCTTGAAGCGCAGGCTGGCGATGAACAGGTTCATGCCGACCGGGGGCGTCGAGTAGCCGATCTCGAGGTTGGTCAGGAACACGACGCCGAGCAGGTAGGGATCGACCCCGAAGCGCGCCGCGGGCAGGATCAACAGCGGCACGACGACCAGGATGGCGCTGAAGGTGTCCATCAGGCAGCCGACGATCAACAGGAAGCCGTTCAGCGCGAGCAGGAAGGTCCACGGGCTCGAGAACAGCCCCTCGATGTTGGCGAGGATCTTCTGCGGCACCTCCTGCAGCACCAACACGC
>JAUIEM010000284.1 GCA_030428695.1 bacterium | reverse complement strand
CCGAGCGCCAGCGTCCCCGGCACCCGCAGCTCCCCCTCGGGGCACGCCGGCGCCGCCCCGGCCCACAGGGCGACGCCGTCCCCGGCGGGCGCGGCCTGTCCTCCCCCCGGCAGCTCGCACGCCCGGCTGCGCCGGCGTGCGACCTGCCGCAGCCGGCGCACCGCCGCGAGGTCGAGCGGCACCTCCGGGAGCGCCCCGCGCGCAGCCTCGCCGAGCAGCAGCAGCGGCCAGCCCGCCGCCTCCGCCGGGAGCCTCCCGCGCTGCGGTGGGGGAAGCGCGCGCTCCGCCGCCTCCACCCAGGCCGCCGCCGCCGCGCGCAGGCGCCAGAGCGCGCGCCGCGAGGGCTCTCCGAGGCCGGGCAGCACGACGTGGCGCAGGAAGTTGCGCCGGGGGATGCGGCTGCGGTTGCTCGCGTCCTCGGACACCGGCAGGCCGCCGATCGCCGCGACCAGCGCCGTCCGCGGCAGGGCGAGCGCCGGGCGCACGAGCGGCAGGCCGGCGAGGGGCCGCCGGGCCGCGATGCCGCGCAGGCCGCGCGGGCCGCTGCCGCGCAGGAGGGCGAGCAGCACGCTCTCGAGCTGGTCGTCCCGGTGGTGGGCGGTCGCGATCGCGGCGGCGCCGACCTCCCCGGCGAGCGCGCGCAGCGCCCGGTAGCGCGCCGTGCGTGCCGCGCCCTCGCTGCGCGACGGCGCGGCCCGCACCCGGTGCACCGCGATGCCGAGCCGGCGGCCGCATTCCCGCACCGCGCGCAGGTCGCGGGCCTCCTCCTGCGGGGAGCGCCAGCCGTGGGCGACGTGGCCGATGACCAGGGACGCCCCCCGGGCCGCGAGCAGGGCGAGCAGGCCGGTCGAGTCGTGCCCACCCGAGCAGGCGAGCAGGCAGGTGCCGGGCGGGAGGGCGGCCAGCGAGGCCGGTCCGGGCTTGTCCGCGATCGGGCGACCTCCTATACTCCGCGCCGGCCGCCGCGGCGGCTCCCCTGGACCCCCGCGGGTCGCAACCGGAGGCAGCCCGGTGTCCGCTTTCGCGTCGGTGCTAGAGTATCCCAAAGTCCTCGCCTGGGCAGCCGAGTACGCCTCGAGCTCCCTCGGCCGCGCGCGCCTGCTCGCCCTCGAGCCGGTCACCGAGGCGGCGACCATCCGCGCCTGGTTGGCCGAGGTCGCCGAGCTGAGCACCCTGCTCGGCGAGCGGGAGCGCCTGCCGCTGACGGGGCTGGCGGACCTCGCGGCGATGCTCGGCGAGGCCCGCAAGGACGGCCTGCTCGAGGCCGAAGACCTGCTCGCCGCCGCGATCTCCCTGCGCACGAGCCGCGAGCTGGCGGTGCTGCTGACCGGCCTCGACGAGGGACGCTTCCCGCGGATCCGCGCGCTCGGCGAGGACATGCCGACCTTCCCGGAGCTCGAGAAGCGCATCACGACCGCGATCGGCCGCGACGGCACCGTGCTCGACAGCGCCTCCCCGAAGCTCCCGAAGCTGCGGGCGACGATCGTCCGGGCGCGGCAGCGGCACCGGAAGGTGCTCGAGCGCCTCCTCAACCAGCCGCATCTCGCCAAGGCCCTGCAGAACCGCAAGCCGACCCTGCGCGGCGAGCGCACGGTGCTGATCGTCAAGAAGAACTTCCGCGGCATGGTCCCCGGCATCCTCCACGGCATCTCCCAGACCGGCCAGACCCTGTACGTCGAGCCGGCCGAGCTGGTCGACCTCGGCAACTCCGTCGCCGAGGCGATCTTCGCCGAGCGCCAGGAGGTCGAACGCATCCTGCGCGACCTGACCCGCGGCCTGCTCGAGGTCGCGCCGGACATCGAGCGGCTGAGCGCGCGCTGCGGCGAGCTCGACGCGATCCACGCCAAGGCGGTGCTCGCCCGGGAGCACGCGATGGTCGTGCCCGAGCTGCGCGAAGAGGCCTCGCTCAAGCTGATCGGCGCGCGGCATCCGATCCTGCTCAAGCTCGCCGACGGCGATGCGGACGCGGTCGTGCCCGCGGACATCCGCATCGGCCACGACTTCGACATGCTGCTGATCACGGGCCCGAACACCGGCGGCAAGACGGTCGCCCTGAAGACGGTCGGGCTCCTGCAGCTGATGGTGCAGTCGGGCTTGCCGATCCCGGCGAGCGACGGCTCGCAGGTCGGCATCTTCCACCACTTCTACGCCGACATCGGGGACGAGCAGTCGCTGCAGCAGAGCCTGAGCACCTTCTCCTCCCACGTCGTGCGGCTGAAGCAGGCGATCGCGGCGGCCGAGCGGCGCTCGCTGGTGCTGCTCGACGAGCTCGGCTCGGGCACCGATCCCAAGGAGGGCGCGGCCCTGAGCCGGGCGATCCTCGAGCACCTGGTGCGGAGCGGGGCGCGCTGCCTGATCACGACCCACATCGGCGAGCTCAAGGACTTCTGCCTCGCCGAGGCGCGGGCGATGAACGCCTCGGTCGAGTTCGACGCCGAGACCCTGCGGCCGACGTACCGCTTTCTGCTCGGCCAGCCGGGGAACTCCAACGCGCTGAGCATCTGCCGCCGGCTCGGCATCCCCGACAGCGTGCTCGAGCGCGCCAGCGAGCTGCTCGAGACCTCCGACACCCTGCACGCCGAGCTGGTCGAGAAGATGAGCGAGCTCGCCCAGGACGCCGAGGCCGACCGCGAGGCCGCCGCCCGCACCCTCGAGGAGGCCGAGCTGGAGCGGGAGGCGGCGGAGAAGGAGCGCGCGGCCGCGGCCTCCCGACGCGAGACCGTCGCCCGGGAGTTCGACCGCGAGGCCGAGGAGCTCGGCGGCGAGCTGCGGCAGGTGCTGTCCGACGACAAGCTGCACTGGCTCGAGCAGATGCCGCGGCGCTGGCGCGAGGAGGTCGAGCAGCTGCGCTACCGGCTGTTGACCGCCCTCGAGCGCAGCCCCTTCGAGGAGCGGCGCAAGGCGTGGGCCCAGAAGCTGAAGAAGGGGCGCAAGACCTTCGTGATCAGCTACGGCAAGGTCGGCACGGTGACCCGCATCAACAAGGGCCGCGAGCGCCTCAGCGTCAACTTCGGCGGGCCGATCACGGTCGACACCGACTTCAGCGACGTGTCGTGGATCGGGACCGAGGAGATCGAACGGCGCGCATAAAAGCATTCAGATGTCTGCTTTTTGATTTGGCACGCGAACGGGCATCGGCGAACCTCCTCGTAGCCACAACTGGAGGGACTACCCATGCGTGCCGAGAAACTCCGGGAGATGCAGCGCGCCCGGCCGTTCCGCCCCTTCCGCGTCCACATGTCGGACGGACGCAGCTTCGAGGTGACACATCCCGAAGTGTTCTTCGTCACCCGGCACTACCTGATGCTCGCCTACCCCACAGGTGTCGAGGTTCCCGAAGACGTCAAGCAGCTCGCGATGATGCACATCACCAGCGTCGACGACCTGAGTCCGGCATCGACGTAGCGCTCGTGTGTCGGTGAGGGGAGCCCGGCTGATAGGAAGCAGCAGGGCGCGTCCGCGCGGGACGCTCAGAAGCTCAGCCCGGCGTGTGCATCGAGCCGAGGAACTCCTTGTTCGTCTTGTACTGCCGCAGCTTGGAGCACAGAAGCTCCATCGACTCCATCAGGTTCATGTCCGACAACACCTTGCGCAGCACGAAGATGCGCCGCAGCTCGTCCGGTGTGAGCAGCAGCTCTTCCTTCCGGGTGCCCGAGCGGGCGATGTCGATCGCGGGCCAGATGCGCTTGTCGGCGAGGCGCCGGTCGAGGTGCAGCTCCATGTTGCCGGTGCCCTTGAACTCCTCGAAGATCACCTCGTCCATGCGGCTGCCGGTGTCGATCAGGGCGGTCGCGAGGATGGTCATGCTGCCGCCCTCTTCGATGTTGCGGGCCGCGCCGAAGAAGCGCTTCGGCTTCTGCAGGGCGCTCGCGTCCACACCGCCGGACAGGATCTTGCCGCTGTGGGGCACCTCGGTGTTGTAGGCGCGCCCCAGGCGGGTGATCGAGTCGAGCAGGATCACGACATCGCGCCCGCACTCGACCAGGCGCTTGGCCTTCTCGATCACCATCTCGGCGACCTGCACGTGGCGGCTGGCCGGCTCGTCGAAGGTCGAGCTGATCACCTCGCCCTTGACCGAGCGCTGCATGTCGGTGACCTCCTCGGGGCGCTCGTCGATCAACAGGACGATGAGGTAGGCCTCGGGATGGTTCGCGGTCACCGAGTTGGCGATCTGCTGTAGCAGGACGGTCTTGCCGGTGCGGGGCGGGGCGACGATCAGCCCACGCTGGCCCTTCCCGATCGGGGTGAACAGGTCCATGATGCGCATCGACACCGCTTCGGGCTTGTCGACCTGCTCGAGGTCGATCTGGTCTTCCGGATAGAGCGGGGTCAGGTCGTCGAAGTTGACGCGGTCGGCGAGCTTCTCGGGATCTTCGGAGTTGATGCTCTCGACCCGCAGCAGGGCGAAGTAGCGCTCGTTCTCTTTCGGCGGCCGGATCTGGCCCTCGACCAGGGCTCCGGTGCGGATGCCGAAGCGGCGGATCTGCGACGGGCTGATGTAGATGTCATCCGGGCAGGGCAGGTAGTTGTAGTCGGGGGAGCGCAGGAAGCCGAAGCCGTCCGGGAGCACCTCGAGCACGCCCTTGCCGTACATCACCCCGTTGTTCGACAGCCGCTCCTTGAGGATCTTGAAGATCAGCTCCTGGCGCTTGAGGCCGGTGACATCGGTGACGCCCTCGGACTTGGCGAGCTCCTGCAGCTGCGGGATCGAGAACTTCTGCAGCACGTCGAGGTGCAGCTCCGGACGGTCTTTGTCGGTCACCTCCGGCTTCTTGCGGGGCTTGCTCTTCGGCGCCGGGGCGTCCGGGTCTTTCTTCGCGGCAGAACGGCTTTTTGAGCGTGTTCTCGCCATAGCTCGGGCTCCTGATGTCGGTTCGGATCTGGCTGGAAGCGGGTTGCCTTCCGGAGCGGAACGAACGCGCACCGGGTGGGCCTGAGGATTCGTTGGGGAGGGACGGATGTCGGTACCGCAAAGCTACACCTCACCGCGGGAAGCGTCAAGCAAAACTTCGGGCGCGGGGGCGCGTGGAAGGAGGGTGCGGAAACCGGTCCGCGTGACCCGCGGGGTGACACGAGGATGACACTCCGAGTGACAATGTAGCCTCAAAAATCGCCCCCAGATCGCACGCAATCGGAGTGGGTATGGCCAAGAAAAAGCTGGACATGACGATCCCCACTGTGGTCTTCGTCACGCTGACCATCGGCTCCCTGCTGGTGACCCTCCACTACTCGTCGGAGCACGCACGCCTGACCGCGAAGGCCGAAGGGCTCGACATCGAGCGGACGCTGATCGAAGGTCAGCAGGCCGACCTGCTCGAGGAGTCGACCCGCCTGCGCGCGATCCTCACCGGTCGCGATCGGCGCGGACAGCCCTTCTCGAGCAACGACGAGGGCGAGTGGAAGAAGGTCTTCAAGGACCAGATCGACGACGTCCCCGGCTTCAAGATGATCCTGAACGACGAGACGCTGCCGCCGAACGTCATCGCGGCGCTCGGGGGAACGAACCCCTACGAGGGTCTCGAGTACTCCTACGGCGAGTACGAGGACCTGCGGCAGATGAACCATCTGCTGACGGTCGAGGCCGCGCACCTGCTGTTCCAGGTGCGCCAGGCCGACCTCGTCGTCGAGGGCGTCACCGAGCTCGGCGACAAGCTCGAAGCGCAGCGGGTCGAGACCCAGCAGCGCCTCAAGTCGTTGCGCGAGGAGATCCAGACCCAGGCGGACAACTGGACCGCGCGCATCGGCAGCGAGACCCGCGATCTCGACAACCGCATCTCCGACCTGCGCAAGGACATCGAGGCCGAGAAGCGCGATATCCGCCGGGCCGAGCGCGACAATCAGCGCGCGCTGAGCAGCCTGAAGACCGCGCTGTCGTTCAAGGCCGACTCGATCCGCGTGCTGATCGAACGCGAGCTGACGACCATCGCCGACCTCGAGCCCCAGGGCCGGATCGACCACTCCGACCTGGTCCTCGGCAAGGTCTGGATCGACCTCGGGTCGCGCCACGGGCTGCGGCTCGGGCAGCGCTTCGAGGTGTTCGCCTTCGCCAGAGGCGGGCGGCGCCACATCAAGGGCCTGATCGAGGTCCAGCGCATGGACGAGTCCCAGGCCCAGTGCATCATCATCCCGGGCGTCCGGATGCGCGACTACGAGACCGGGCAGTGGCACACGCTGCCCGAGGAGTACGAGCCGATCGTCCAGGGCGACCTGGTCCGCACGCCGTTCTACAGCCCGAGCCGGCGCCCGGTGTTCGTGTTCGTCGGCGAGGACTTCAAGAATCCGCTCTACCGCACGGCGACCGACGGCATCGACAAGATCGACCGCATGATCCGTCGCGCGGGCGGGATCCTCGAGAACCAGGTCTCGGCCCGCACCGACTTCGTCATCACCCGGCTCAAGCCGGAGAACGACGACGGCTATCAGCGCGCCGCGCAGTTCGGTATCACGTTCATCGACGAAGATGACATCTACAAGTTCATCGAGCCGTAGGGAGAGTGCACATGCGTCATCGCAGGGGAACGGGCCTCGGCCCATTGATCGCCTCGATCCTGATCTTCTTCGCTTGTGCCTTGCTGGCCTACCAGCTCTACAACGATGTAGAAGAGGAGAAGAAGGGCGCGCGGGTCGAGCTGCGTGAAGCCGAGCAGGCGCTGGAGAATGCGGAGAAGGACTTCCGTATCAAGCGCCGCGAGATCGCCGAGATGCGCAAGGCGCTCGGCGGCAGCCTGCATGAGGTGATGTCCTTCGATCCCGCGTACGGGACGCGGTACATCCCCGACATGGCGATGCTGACCGCGCTGGTCACGGAGGACGAGTGGGGTCGGGACGGCGCACCCGGTCGGCTCCGCGAGTGGGCGGCGAGCGAGAACATCGAGCTCGGCCCGGGCTACGAGCAGACCTTCCCGGGCTTCGTCGCCCAGGCGGCCCAGGAAGAGTCCGCGCTGTCGCAGTACAACCTCAACCTCGAGGTCAAGGTCGACGAGGAGACGCAGACGCCGTACTACGCGCACACCCGGAACCTCCACAAGGACATGGTCGAGATCATCCGCGCCTGCACGAAGTTCCTCAACGAGCGGCGCGATGAGCGCGGGAACATGTACCAGGTCGCCCACGACCACATCACGAACAACCAGGCTCTGATCCAGACCGACCGCGACTCGATCGACGACTTCCGCGAGCGGCTGAAGGATCTCGAGCGCGAGTACACCAACGAGATCAGCTCGCGCAACGTCACGATCGCCAACCTGGGCACCGAGCTCGCCGGCTACCGCGAGCAGCTCGGCGAGGAGAAGGCCAAGGCGGTCCGCGAGCAGGCCGACATCCAGGCCCAGATCGCCGTCCTGAGCTCCCGCATCGCCGACCTCCTGCGCAAGCGGCAGAAGACGCAGAGCGAGACCGCGGCCGACGGCGAGGTGATCCACGTCGACGAGTCGCTCGGCTACGCCTGGGTCGACCTCGGCCACAACCACGGCGCCCGGCCCGGCATGAAGTTCGAGGTCTTCTCGATCCTCAAGGGCGGCCGGAAGCAGGTCAAGGGCATGGTCGAGATCCGCGAGGTGCACGACGACCGCAGCCAGGCGAGCATCATCGAGGGGTACACGATCTACGACCCCGAGCTGCAGGAGAAGATCGAGCTGCCGCGCTACCTCAACCCGATCATCAAGGGCGACCGCATCCGCAGCCCGTTCTTCGATCCCGAGGAGGAGCCGGTGTTCGTGTTCGTCGGGGAGAACCTGACCAACCCGCACTACAGCATGCGTGAGCTGACCCTGAAGATCCAGGAGATCGGGGGCCGCGTCGAGGACGAGGTCACGATCGAGACCGACTTCGTGATCGCGATCGAGCGCGCCGAGGAATCGACCGCGTTCGAGACCGCTCTCCAGTTCGGGATCAACATCATGCGCGAGCGCGACCTGCTCAAGTTCCTGCGCCGCTGAGCGCGACCTCCAGGCCGTGACCACGACCCCGCTCCGGCGGGGTCTTCGCATCGGGCGGCAGGAGCATCCCGGTCGCTGCGACTCGTCGCGAAGGGCGAGCGCCGTGGAACGCCCGGGATCGGCAGTGTCCGGGTCGCAGCAGGGGATCCCGGTGCCTCGAACGGACCTTCGGAGGATGTCGGGTCGCCGTGCGCGACCGCCCGCTTCCCCGGCGGCCCGCATCCCCTTGACGCTACCCGGCCCCAGGCGTAAGCTCGGGAGCCCTCGACGGCCGCGCACAGGAGATCCATGGACTCCCGCAAGCTGACCATCGGCCAGCACCTCGAAGAGCTGCGTATGCGCATCCTGCGCGCGCTCCTCTGGATTCTCGCCGCCTTCGTCGTCGCGTTCTGGTTCCAGGCCGAGCTGATGACCCTGGTCGTCCAGCCGCACGTGTCCGCGATCGAGACGATCAGCGGGCGGCTGCGCGGAGAGGCCTTCGAGCGCCGCTTCGCGACGGCGGCCCCGGAGGTCGAAGAGGTTTTCGCGGCCCTCTCCAACGCCCGTGAGCGGCTCCAGACGGCCGAGGCCGAGCTGCCCGCCGAGGCCCTCGACGCGGTCCGGGCCGAGGTGGTCCGTGGCCAGGTGCTCGCCGACAGCGCGACGGCGGCGGCCCAGGCCTTCGAGCGGGCGCTCGCGAGCTATCAGGCGGGCGCCGACTCGACCGCGCTGCCCGGCCTGATCTCCGCCCTCGATCGCTGGCGGACCGCGGTGCGCACCTTCGAGCAGGAGGTCGCGCAGGGGCTGCGTGCGCGCCTGCCCGAGAGCGAGGAGAAGGTGCTCGAGGTCGACCCGAAGCTGCGGGTCCTGCGCTATCCCGAGTCTTTCCTGTCGCACTTCAAGGTCGCCCTGATCCTGGCGATCTTCTTCGCCTCGCCCCTCGCCGGGCGCGAGCTGTGGAGCTTTGTCGCCGCGGGCCTGTACGCGCACGAGAGCCGCTACGTGGTGATCTTCGCGCCGGCGAGCTTCTTCCTGTTCGTCGGCGGCGCGCTGTTCGGCTACTTCATCCTGATCCCGATCGGCCTGAGCTATATGGCGACCTACGGCGATCCGTCGTACCTCGCCCTCGGCATCACGCTGTCGGACTACCTCTCGCTGTTCATCCTCCTGACCGTCTTCCTCGGCCTGGTGTTCCAGCTCCCCTTGATCCTGCTCTTCCTCGGCAAGATCGGCCTGGTCGATCCGCCCCGGCTGCGCAAGGGCCGGCGCTATCTCATCCTGCTCGCCTTCGTCCTGTCGGCGGTGCTGACGCCGCCCGATCCGATCACCCAGGTGCTGATGGCGGTGCCGATGGTGCTCCTGTACGAGATCGGCATCGTGCTCGTGCAGCTGTTCGGAAAACCCGTGACAGCCCCCGAAGAGGCGTCCGACGCTGCATGACGCGATGCAGCGTCGTGGAATTTGGAGGATGAAGCGCGGCGCGATTCGGTGTACCATTCTTGGAAACGTGGCGGGCGGATTCCTCTGCCGGCCCCAGACCTCCGGCCTATGGAAACCGTCGTCCTCGCCTATTCCGGACTGCTCTCCACCGCGATCTGCGTCCACTGGCTCAAATTCAAGATGGGAAAGCGCGTCATCGCGTTCATCCCGAACATCGGCCAGGAGGAATCGCTCGAGCCCCGCGCAGAGCTCGCGATCGAGGGCGGCGCAGACGTCTCGAAGGTCAAAGACCTGCGCGAGCGCTTCGCCCAGCAGTACATCTTCCCCTCCCTGCGGGCCGGGGCGATCTCGGTCTCCGGCTCCCATCTCGCCAACGCCCTCGCGCGCCCGCTGATCGTCGAGTCGATGGTCCGCATCGCCCGCGAAGAGGGCGCGCGCCAGCTCGCCCACGGCTACGACCGCGAGGGCAACGACCAGCTGCGCTTCGCGACCTCGGTCGCGATGCTCGACCCGGGTCTCGAGATCCTGTCCCCGCTGCAGGAGGCGCGCCTGACCACCCGCAAGGACCAGCACGCCTACGCCGAGAAGTACGACCTGCCGGTCGACGAAGAGCCGGCCTCCGAAGCCCTCGTGCGCCTGCGCAACCTGTGGGGGATCAGCACCCAGTGGCACTGCGCCGAGAACACCTGGGACCTCGCGCCCGACGACATCTACTGCTTCACCGTCGACCCGGCGACCGCTCCGGCGGCGGGTGCCTCGGTCGAGATCGGCTTCGAGGAGGGGGTGCCGCGCTCGATCGACGGGCAGAAGCTGCGCCCGGTCAAGATCCTGCAGAAGCTGAGCCAGCTCGGCGCCGAGCACGGCGTGGGTCGGCTCGAGATCGTCGAGAACCGGCTGATCGGGGTCAAACGCCGCGAGTTCTACGAGTCCCCCGCCGCCGACCTGTTGCACACCGCCCACAAGGCGCTCGAGGGCCTGGTGCTCGGTGACGAGCTGCGGCGCTTCCAGGTCTACCTCTCGCAGAAGTACGCGGAGGTGATCTACAACGGGATGTGGTTCTCCCTCCTGCGCAAGAGCCTCGACAGCTTCTTCGCGACCAGCCAGCGCCGGGTCACCGGCAAGGTGCGGCTCCAGGTGCAACGTGGCCGCTGCTGGGCGACCGGCGTGCAGTCGATGTATTCGCGCTACCAGCCCTCCCTCAGCGACAACCTGCGGCGCAGCCATCACGCGACGGACGCGACCAAGGGCTTCCTCGACCTGCTCGCCTTCTCCCGGGAATCGGAGACCGCCCACTGGCTGGGGGATTGAGCGTGCGCGCCGAGATCATCGCGACCGGCGACGAGCTGCTCGCCGGCGCCGTCACCGACACCAACTCCGCCTTCCTCGCGACCGAGCTGCGCCGTCTGGGCTGGCTGGTCGCCCGCGTCTGCGTCGTGTCCGACGACGAGGACGCGATCGCCGGGGCGCTGTCCGAGGCGGTCGGGCGGGCGGGGCTGATCGTCGTCACCGGCGGCCTCGGCCCGACCCGGGACGACCGCACCCGCGAGGCCGTCGCCCGGGTGGCGGGCGTGCCCCTCGCCCTCGACGAGGTCCAGCTCGAGGCGCTGCGCGCGCGCTACGAGGCCCACGGCCGGACGATGCCGGAGAGCAACCGGCGCCAGGTCTACCGGCCGGAAGGGGCGCGGCCCCTCGCCAACCCGAACGGGACGGCGCCCGGTTTCGTCGCGAGCATCGGCGGCAGCGAGGTCTACGTCTTCCCCGGGGTGCCGTCCGAGCTGCGGGCGATGGTCTCCGAGGGGCGGCCGTTCCCCGCCCGCGACCCGATGCCCGAGGCGACCCTCGCGATCGTCGGCGTGTCCGAGTCCCTCCTCGACGAGCGCATCGCTGCGCTGGGGCTGCCGGAGGATGTGCGCGTCGGAACCGTCTCCGGCGGCGCCCGGATCCGCGTCCGCCTGCGCTCCCGCAGGGCCGAGGCTCTCGCCGAGGCGCGGGCGAAGATCCTGGCGGAGTTCGGTCCGCGCGCCCTCGAGAGCGGTGACGCCGACCTCGCGGCGCTGGTCATCGACAGCGCCCGCGAGCGGGGCGTGCGCGTCGCCTGCGCCGAGTCCTGCACCGGGGGCCTGGTGTGCGCTGCGCTGACCGGCGTGCCCGGCAGCTCGGCGGTCGTGCTCGGGGGCGTGGTCGCCTACGCCAACGAGGCCAAGCGCGCGCAGCTCGGCGTGCCGGAGGAGCTGCTCGTCGCCCACGGCGCGGTCAGCGCGCCGGTCGCCCGGGCGATGGCCGAGGGAGCCCGGCGCGCCTTCGGGGCGGACCTCGCCGTCTCGCTGACCGGCATCGCCGGGCCGGGCGGGGCGACGCCGGAGAAGCCCGTCGGTCTGGTCCACCTCGGCCTGGCGCGGGCGGCGGGCAGCTATGTGCTCGAGCGCCGCTTCGGCGGAACCCGGGCGCGGGTGCGGCGGGCGGCGAGCCAGACCGCGCTCGACATGCTGCGGCGCGCGGTCCTCGGGCTGCCGGACCTGTAGAACCGGGCTTGCGGCGTCTCGGCCGATCAGGCAAGGTGGACGGGCGTCCGGCCGCGGCCGGTCGAAGGAGGGATGATGGCGAACGAGCCGGGCGTGGTGATCGTCGACGACGACCTCGACTTCGCGACCATGTGCGCCCGGACCCTGCGCTCCGACGGCCTGGACGCGCTCGCCGTCAACACGGCCACCAAGGCCTTGCAAGCCCTCGGGAACGAGCGCTGGCAGCTGTTGATCAGCGACATCCGCATGCCGGGCACCAGCGGCCTCGAGCTGCTGCAACAGGCCCGGCGTCTGCGCCCCGAGCTGCCGGTGATCCTGATGACCGGCTACGGCACCCTCGACACCGCCGTCGCCGCGCTGCGCCAGGGCGCCTGCGACATGCTGACCAAGCCCTTCGACGTCGAAGACCTGCTCCAGACCGTGCGCCGCCACGTGACCCCTGCCCGCGGCCCTCGTCCCCCGTCGCGCCGCATCATCGGCCAGAGCCAGGCGATGCGCCACGTGCTCGAGCGCATCGAGATCGCGGCGGGGACGACCAGCAACGTGCTGATCCTCGGCGCGAGCGGCACCGGCAAAGAGCTGGTCGCGCGCGCGATCCACGAGCAGAGCGCGCGCGGCGAGCAGCCCTTCGTCGCGGTCAACTGCGCGGCGTTGCCCAACGACCTGATCGAGAGCGAGCTCTTCGGCCACAAGAAGGGCGCCTTCAGCGGCGCGATGCGCGACTCGGTCGGGCTGTTCCGCGCGGCAGACGGCGGCACCCTGTTCCTCGACGAGGTGTTCGAGATGCCGAGCCACGTGCAGGCGAAGTTCCTCCGCGCCCTCGAGGACTTCAGCATCCGCCCGGTCGGCTCGGTCGAGGCCCACGTCGTCGACGTCCGGGTCATCGCCGCGAGCAACCGCGACGTCTCCGAGATGCAGAAGGCCCGCGACTTCCGCCACGACCTGTTCTACCGGCTCAGCGTGCTGCGCTTCGAGCTCCCGCCTCTCAAGGAGCGGCTCGAAGATCTGCCGGCCCTGGTCTCCTTCCTGATCGAGGAGTTCAACCACACCTTCGGGCGCAAGGTCGAGGGCATCTCCCCCGAGGCCCTCGCCGCCCTCTACGCCCACGACTGGCCGGGCAACGTGCGCGAGCTGAGGAACGTGGTCGAGAGCGCCTTCGCGGTCTCGCGCGACGCCCCACGGCTGCAGCTCGAGCACGTCTCCGTCGCGCCGCGCAGCGCCGCCGCGGCCGCC
>JAUIEM010000663.1 GCA_030428695.1 bacterium | reverse complement strand
CGTCCTCCTCCCAGCGGAACTGCTGCAGGTTCTGCACCCACTCGAAGTAGGAGCAGGTCACGCCGCCGGCGTTGGCGAGGATGTCCGGCACGACGGTGACGCCGTTGGCCTTGAAGATGTCGTCGGCCTCGGGGGTGGTCGGGGCGTTCGCGCCCTCGATGACGATGCTCGCCTTGACGTCGCCGGCGTTCTCCGCCGTCAGCACACCGCCGAGGGCCGCCGGGATCAGCACGTCGCACTCGATCGCCAGCAGCGAGCCGTCGATCGGCTCCGAGCCGGGGAAGCCGACGACGCTGCCGGTCTTCTTCACGTGGGCGATCAGGTCGGGGACGTGGAAGCCGTCGAGCTTCTGGATCTCGCCGCCGATGTCGCTGACCGCGATCACCTTCGCGCCGCCCTCGGCCGCGAACAGGGCGGCGTGGGAGCCGACGTTGCCGAAGCCCTGGACCGCGACGGTCACGTCGGACAGCTTCTTGCCCTGGTCCTCGAGCACGTCCTCGAGCACGAAGATGCAGCCGCGGCCGGTGGCCTCGTTGCGGCCGAGCGAGCCCTCGAGCAGGACCGGCTTGCCGGTGACGACCGCCGGGCAGTAGCCGTTCGTCTTCGAGTACTCGTCCATGATCCACGCCATCACCTGGGGATTGGTGTTGACGTCCGGCGCCGGGATGTCCTCGCGGGGGCCGATCACCTTCGCGATGCGCTGGGTGAACATGCGGGTCATCACCTCGAGGTCGTGCTGGCTCAGGTCGCGGGGGTCGCAGTTGATCCCGCCCTTGGCGCCGCCGTAGGGGATGTTGACCACCGCGGTCTTCCAGGTCATCAGCGAGGCGAGGGCGCGCACCTCGTCGTCGTCGACGTGGGGGTGGTAGCGGAGCCCGCCCTTGCAGGGACCGCGCGAGTTGTCGTGTTGGACGCGGAAGCCGATGTAGTTGGCGAGCGTGCCGTCGTCCTTGAGCATCGCGAGCTCGACCCGGATCTCGCGGAACGGGGTCTTGAGCATCACGCGGTCGTTGGGCGTCAGGCCGATCACATCGGCGGCCTTGTCGAACTGGAAGTTGACCATCTCGAACGGAGTCATCTTGCCGGAAGACATCACATCTCCTTGTGGGAAAGGCTGCGGGCGCGGAGGAAGAAGAGGAGTCTAGCACGAGCGCCGCGCCGTTCACAAGCGGGGTCGAAAATCGTCGACGCCGCGCCCGGACGAAGTCGAGGGAATCGCGCGGACCGCCCCCGCGGCGGGGTTCGGGGCGGGAAGCCAGGGGCTTCGCGCTTTGCCATCGGGCTTGCTAGACTGGGGCTTTCCTCCCCGGAGAATCTCCCCATGCGCGTCACGGTCCTCATCCTCTGTCTGTCCTCCCTGCTGCTCGCCCAGGAAGCGGGCCCCTCACCGATCGCCGGGCCCCTCGCCGAGGCCCGCGCCGCGATGCAGGCGATCGCCGACCTGCCCGACGAGCAGCGCACCTTCGCCAACACGGTCGGCGCGATCGACGCCCTGGTCGCGGTGTTCTTCGCCGACGCCCGCATGACCGCCTTCATGGAGAGCGTCTCCCCCGACCCCGACGAGCGCGCCCGCGGCACGCGCGCGGCGCAGGAGATGGGCACGCTGTTCATCGAGCTCGAGCAGCACGAGGGCCTGTACCGCGCCCTGCTCGCCTACCAGGCCCGCGCCCCCGAAGAGCTCGGGCCCGAGCAGCAGCGGCTGCTCGACGTCTACCTGCGCGACTTCCGCCGGGCCGGGCTCGACCTGCCGGCGGAGGCGCGGGCGCGCATCCTCGAGATCGAGACCGCGCTCAACGAGCTGACCGTCGAGTTCCGCAAGAACATCCGCGAGGACAGCCGCGAGCTGCTCCTCACCGAAGACGAGCTCGCCGGCCTGTCCCCCGACTTCCTCGCCAGCCTGCCGCGCATCGGCGAGCTGGTGCAGTGCGCCCTGCAGGGACCGATCGTCAGCCAGGTCTTCAGCCGCTGCGCGGTCGGTTCCACCCGCCACAAGTTCGGCGTCGCCTACAGCCGCCGCGCCCTCGCCAACCTCGAGGTGCTCGACCAGCTGATCGCTCTGCGCCACGAGAAGGCGAACCTGCTCGGCTACGAGACCTTCGCCGCCTACCAGGTCGAGACCCGCATGGCCCAGAGCCCCGCGCGGGTCCACGCCTTCTACGAGGAGCTGCGCCCGAAGCTGCGGGCCAAGGCCGAGCAGGACTTCGCGCTGCTCCAGGCGGCCAAGCGCGAGGCGCTCGGCGACCCCGAGGCGGAGCTGAAGTCCTGGGACGTCACCTACTACCTCGACCGGG
>JAUIEM010000283.1 GCA_030428695.1 bacterium | reverse complement strand
GTGCGACTCAAAGGGGGGGATCCCTTCCTCTTCGGACGTGGAGGCGAGGAACTCGAGGCCTTGCAGACCTCCGGAGTCGCCGCCCGTTGGATCCCCGGAGTGTCTTCGGCCCTGGCGGCGCCGGCGCGACCTTCAAGGCGGGCGGTCTCACGCGAACCGTGCCGGTCTCGGTGGCGCTCCCGCCGCCGCTGATCGAGGCCGTCTCCCCGACCGAGGTCTTCCCGGCCACGACCCAGCTCCTCGAGGTGTTCGGAGCCGGCTTCCAGTCAGGACTGACGGTCTCGGCGGCGCCGGCGGCCGGCATCGCGTTCGGCGCTCCGGCGGTCCTGAACGGCGGGACGCTCGTCCAGGTGCAGGCCCAGCTCGCCGCCGAGGTCACGCTCGGCCCGGTGGCCCTGACGGTCCGGAACCCCGACGGCCAGTCGGTGACCCTTACCGGCGCCTTCGGCGTCGTCGCGCCATCGGTTCCCGGTGCGGGAGACGTCGGCTATCCGACCCTCGACGGCACCTTCCACGACGCCACGCCCAACTCCCTGCGCGTGCTCCTCGATCCGAACGCCGACCCGGTGACCATCCTTCAGGGCGCCCTCGGCGCGGCCGAAGGGCTGCCTCCAGGCGAGAAGACGGTCGCGGCGGTCAACCCCGACGGCACGCTCGGCAACCTGCGCTTCGTCGTCGCCGGCAAGCTCGGGACGCCGGTCGACTTCGCGGTCGGGCTCGTCGACGCCGCGGGCCAGATCGCCACGGTGCAGGTCGGCACGCTGCAGCCGACCGACATCGTGATCATCGATCCGCTGACCTCCGACGCCCTGCTCCGTGAGCTGGTCACGCTCGGTGCGACGGTCGCGCTACCGGCGGGCGTCTTCGTCCCGGTCGAGGTGCCCCTCGAGGCGGTCGTCACGCCCACGGGCTTCGATTTCCAGGCGGTCGTCGGCCTGCGCCTCACGCTGACGCCGCATCCCGCGCCTGCGGGAACCCAGAGCACGCTCTGGTTCGACTCCTTCGGCCTGGCCCGAGGCGTCGACCTCGACGGAGACGGTGTCCCCGATGTCGAGCCGCTGGAGGACTTCGCCGCGCATGCCGACCAGGCTGCGCTCGACACCTACTGGCAGGACATCGGCGCCCGCCACGTCGTCCAGGTCGAGAGCGCCATCTCGCGCGAGCTCGTCCCGGTCATCGTCGCTCCGTCCAACCGGCTCCACGACCTCCGCTTCCACGGCGACCCCGGCTGGGAAGAGGCCGACGTCGTGCTGGTCAAGGCGACCGAGGACAACCGAGCCGCTGGCATCCTCGACGAGGAGCGCGGCCTCCGCTTCGGCGCGGCGCACTACCGCGAGGCGCCCTTCGAGGGCTGCCGCAACGTCTTCATCGAGCCGGCCTACATCGCCTCGGCGCTCTGCCGGGCGGTCGTGGCCCGGGCGCGCCCCTTCGAGTTCCTCGCCGGCGACTGCGAGTGCGCTCCCGAGTTCCCGCAGATCCAGCGCATCGGCGACTTCGTCTCGGACCCGCTGCTGCACCGCATCCTCCCCGACGATGGCTTCAAGGGGACGCCCACCGTCTACGGCGAGATGTTCGCGCTGGAGTACTGCATCCCCGAGCATCCCGACGCCTGGATCGGGATCGGCTCGCGCTCGACGCCCGGGCAGGTCCTCCACGCCGGAGGCGGGCGCAACGATCCCGAGGTCCCGCCCGACCTCCCGCAGAACCCGAGGACCGGCGAGCCGATCTACGTGACCCTCTATCACGGGCCCGGCTCGCCCCAGGGGGCGCGCGAGAGCCTGATCGCCGTCGATGTCCCGGTCCCCGCCGGCACGGCGGAGGTCGAGGTCATCGTCTCCCCGGCCGACGCGACCGGCTTCGCGGTCGGCATGCCGGTGTGGCTGCGCAACGACTGCCACCCGGGGCATCCCCGCTGCCGGATCTCGAGCTGCGAGGTCGAGGCCAGCCCGCACGACCCCTCGGTCTACGGCCTCTACGGCGAGGTGGTCGCCATCGAGCCCAACGACAACCAGGTCCGCGTCCGCTTCTTCGAGCCGCCCCAGGTCGGCGCCGAGTTCCTGACCGAGCTCAAGGCCGCGCTGCTGGTGAGCCCCCGCGACGCGATGGGCTACTACTGGGAGGCATCGCCCGGGCTCGTCGACCTGGTCTCCGCCACCGACGGGATCTGCATCCGCTGGTGGTTCCGCTACTGGGAAGCCGCGGCGAGCCGCTGCACGCTCCACGGCCCCTTCGAGGACGCCGGCGTCCTGCTCTGCGATGGCGACGGCCACACCCGCAACTTCCCCTTCGTGGGGGAGACAGGCGCCGTCATCGACCCGGCCGAGTGGCGGGGGATCTGGTCCAAGCCGATCGAGCCCTGCCGCCTGTGGAACGATCTCGCGCCGGGCGGGAACACCCTCGAGGTCTGCACGCCCCAGCGCTTCAGCCGCGGCGACGTCGTCCGCGTCGTCGACGACCGCTGGCCCACTGGCTGGCGGGCGACGGTGGTGGCGGTAGACACCGTCAACAACCGCCTGCGCCTGGCCGAGCCGCTCCCGGAGTCGCTGCCAGGCTTGCCGGAGTTCGACGGCTTCAAGATCGCGCGCAACGCGGTCGCCTTCCGCGCAGTCGTCCGGGCCAACGTCATGAAGAGCCCGACCACGCGGGCGGCGCCGGATGGCACGCCGCTCTTCGGCCCCGACTTCGTGGTCGTCGACTTCGACGCCGGGCGCTTCACCTTCGACCCGTCCTTCGCCGGACCGGTGCGCCTCTACTACGGCGCCGAGTGGCGGAGCTACCGGCTGCCGCCGGTCCACGGGATCTACAAGCTCCAGGCGGTCAACTTCGCGGGCGTGCCGGGCTGGTACTCGGACCTGATCCGCGTAGGCCCGCTCCAGCCCTTCGTCGCGGGAGGTGTGAGCTGGTGAGCGAGCGCCACGCCATCCACCCGGTCCTCGGCCATGCCGGCGCGCACCGCACCGTGTGGCTCCTGTACCGGCCGGCGACGGGTGGGATCCACAAGGTGTTTCTGAACGAGCCGGACCCGGCGACGTTGCGCGCACCCGCGGGCTACGTCCTGGGGCGGTTCCATGTCGAGGCCCGCGTCCTGGCCCGGATCGGCTCGTGCCGCGTCCGCCGGGGGCGGGTGGTCATGAGGGGGGCGGCGGGCCTCGGGTCCGCAGCGCCGGGTCCCTGAGCTCACGGGAGGTGATGCGATGAGACGACTGCTACCGGGTGTGCTCGCCGCCCTTGTCCTGCTTCTCGCCGGCGGCTGCCGGAGCCTCCCGCCCGACAAGGTGCGGGGAGGCATCCACCTCCTCTCAGAGGGGATACGCGACTACGTCGCCCACGAGCAGCCCGAGATCGAGAAGCGCCTCCAGGCGCTGCGCGAGGCGCTGGAGCGCACCGAGGACGAGGCCGAGCGTGCCCAGATCGAACGGCTGCTGGCCGACGAGGAAGAGTACCTCCGCCTCGGCCGGGAGCTCCCGCCCACGCTGCGGGAGCTGGAGGACTGGGCCGACGGCAAGCCGCTCCCCGAGCGAGGAGGTGGGCGATGACCGACTTCGACGAGGCCCTGGAGAGGGCGCAGGACTTCGCCCGCGAGAACCCCGAGATCTTCGAACGCCTCGGCCGGGACGCGCTCCCGCTGGTCGGGAAGCTCCTGCTCGGGAAGTTCGACGACGTGCGGGTCGAGTACGACCGGCGCCACAAGGCGGAGTCGGTCGCGGCGGCGCGGGCGCTCATCCGGGAGGCCCGGGAGGAGGGCGCGGACGTGGACGCGTTCCTCGAGGACGTCGGCCACCTGGTGGGGCTGCTCGTCCGCTCCTCGGCCAAGGCCCTGATCTGACGGAGGAAGGGAGCGTGGAAGGTCACGGCGAGAACCACACCGCGAGGAACCTCAAGAAGACCATGAACGAGCGGTTGCTCGATGCGCTCAGCGAGCTGGCCGCGCTGCGGGCGACGCTCCGCGCGATGGAGCAGAAGATCGACCGCCTCCTCGTCATCGAGCAGCAGGTCCAGGAGCACGACCGCCAGCTCACCCGCATCAAGACGCTCTGGTCTATTCTCGCCGCGGGCATCGCCCTGGCCGTCGCCACGCTCAAGGACTGGATCTTCGGAACCAAGTAACGAGAGAGGAGAGTCGTCATGTCCTGGCTCGAGATCGTGATCCCCCTGCTCTGCGCGGTCATCTCCAGCCCGATCGTCATCCACCTGATCCAGCGGATCCGGATCGTCCGGCGCCTCCAGCTCGAGGACGAGGTCGAGCGCTGGGTGAAGATCGCCTGCTCCAACGCGGAGCGCTGGGCGGCCAACCGGCTCAAGGAGAACCCCGAGGAGAAGGTCTCCTCGGCCGAGAAGCTCGCCCGGGCGCGGGACCTCGTCCGCGAGCGGGTGCCGATGCCGATCGGCGACCCTGAGATCGAGGCCCGGATCGAGCATGAGCTGACGTCCCGGGAGGACCGCCGCGTGGCGGTCGCCATGGAGTACGCCGGCGGCGAGCTCCGTCCCCGGGTCGAGAAGCTCCGGTAGCCGCCGCGGGGCGCCTCTCGCGGGTCCTCGCCTCCCCTTCGACAGGTCGTCTCGGACTCCATCCGCGCCCGCCTTCGAAAGGCGCAGGAAGGACTTGCTATGTCCGGCGACCTACGCATGTATGTGACCAAGACTGGCGCGCAACCCATTGGCGCTAAATATCTTGCGGAAGGAGCGCGAGCGCATGCGATACGGACCGGACGACAGGCTCTGGGTGGTCACCGACCCCACGCCCGCGAGCGAGATGGTCGACATCTGCTTCGAGGCGTCGCTCCGCGACCTGGAGCGGCAGTTCCGGGGCGGCCTGACCTGCGAGCAGAACCCGACGCTCTTCAGAGAGCACAGGGAAGCCGAGATCGAGGCCTACGGCCGGCTGGTCGCCATGCGGGCGGCCCGGGCCATCGCCCGCGGGGGGGAGCGGCGAGGCGCTCCAGCGGGCCGTCCGCGTCGAGGTCCTCGACGGCGACGGGAACCTCCTCTTCGAGGCCGACCTCGGGGAGGTCACCGCATGACCGAGCCGGCCGCCACCGTCGATCTCCGCGAGCTCCGCTTCGGCGTCGAGATCGAGACCGTTCGCCGGAGCCGGCAGCAGGTCGCCGGGGCGGTCCAGTCGGTCGTCGGCGGGACCATCCGCCATGTTGGCTCGCCGGCCTGCTACGACCCGTGGGTGGTGACCGACGCACGCGGCCGGGAGTGGCACATCGTCTCCGACTCGGCGCTCATCGATGTCTCCCGCGACCGGCGGGCGGAGGTGGTGACGCCCATCCTCGCCTACGAGGACATCCCGGAGCTCCAGGAGGTCGTCCGGGCCGTCCGCCGATGCGGTGCCCGGGCCACCGCCCACTGCGGCATCCACGTCCACGTCGGGGCCGAGCGCTTCGACACCCGCGCCCTGACCAGCCTGTCCCGGATCGTCTACAAGCAGGAGGATCTGATCTTCGCCGCCCTCGGCGTGCAGGAGGGGCGCAAGGACCGCTACTGCCGGCCGATGGACGAACGCTTCGCCGAGGGGATCACGCGGCGGCCGGCGCGCGCGCCCGGGCGGATCAAGCGCCTCTGGTACGGCAGCCGGGATGGCGACGACCGGCATCACTACTCGCCGACGCGCTACCGGGGCCTGAACCTCCACAGCGTCTGGTTCCGCGGGACGATCGAGTTCCGCTACTTCGAGGGGACGCTCCACGCCGGCAAGGTCAAGACCTGCGTCCAGTTCGCCGTCGCCCTCTGCGCCAAGGCGCTCAACACGCCGAACGCGCGCTGGCGCAAGAAGCGGGTCGGCGCCTCCTCGAAGTACGACTTCCGCGTCTTCCTGCTCCATCTCGGGCTGATCGGCGACGAGTTCAAGACGGCCCGCAAGTTCCTGCTCGAGCGGCTCGCGGGCTCGGCGGCCTGGAAGAACGGTCGGCCTCCGCGCGAGAAGAAGGACGCGAAGAAGGCGGAGACGGGGGCCGACGAGAACGCGGGAGGCACGCCATGACAGCTCTGCGGGTCAAGGTCGGCATCAACCCCTACAGCAACCGCCACACCTGCGCCTACTGCCGGGAGGCGTTCGAGAAGGGCGGGTTCTGGATCCGGGTCGAGCTGGGTGGGACGGTGGTCGACTTGCCGCTGTGCGGAGGCTGCCTCGCGGCGGGCCACCTCTACGAGGGGGGCGTCCGCTTCGACGAGCACCATCCGTCCTTCCCGCTGGGGCTGGCGTGACATGAACCGGATTGGAGGTGAGCCATGAAGATCCGACTGAACGACGGGGCCGAGCACGAGGGGACGCCTGTCGAGATCCTCGAGCAGATGAAGGCGGGGACAATGTTCACCGAGGGGAAGACCGTCGACGAGTACGTCGACTTCCTCGTCGAGACCGCCCGCAAGTTCCAGAGCGCCGAGGTCACCGTCACCGGCACGACCACGGAGGAGCGCGCCGCCTCGCTCCTCGACGGGTTCCTGGCCGCCGGCCTGGCCGAGGAGGTGGCGTGATGCGGCGGGTGCGGATCGCCAGCGAGGCTCCCGTCCGGGTCGCCGCCGAGGTCTTCGAGGGGATCGAGGCGGTCCGCCGCTCGGGCCTGACCAACATGCTCGACCGGCCGGCCGTCGCCCATATCGCCGAGGAGATGGGATTCGAGGAGAGCGCCCGCTGGGTCCGGGAGCACCGCGACCTCTACGCCCAGGCGATCTTCCACGGCTTCGAGGTCACCGAGGAGGGCGCCTGAGATGTGCGGCCTGGCCGGCGTGATCCTGGGGACAAAGCGGCGCCGCCGGACCGAGCTGGCGGAGATCGCCGCGCGGTTCACCGAGCTGCTGCTCCTCAGCGAGCGCCGCGGCCGGCACGCCACCGGCATTGCCCTGGTGGATCGCGACGGCGGCTACCTTCTCCTCAAGCGGCCGGTCCCGGCTCGGACCTTCGTAGAGCTCGAGCTCTACCAGCAGGTCCTGGCCGAGCTCTCCAACCGGACGACCTGCATCCTCGGCCACACCCGTTGGCCCACGCGGGGCACGTCGGCCGAGCCGCTCAACAACCAGCCCATCCGCCGCGGCCGGACCCTGGGCACGCACAACGGCACCATCCTCAACTCGACGCCCCTGGCCCGCGTCCACGGGATCCGTCGCCTGTGCCAGGTCGACACCGAGGTCCTCGTCCGCCTGGCCGACGACGCCTCCGACCTCGACGACTTCCTCGGCCGCCTGCGGGCCGCACGTGGCGAGCTGGCCGCCGTCCTGGTCCGCCTGGACCGACCCGGCGAGGTCGCCCTCATCCGCGGCAACAAGCCCCTCGCCTTGCGCCACCACGCCCGCTGGCGGGCGCTCTTCTACGCCTCCGAGGACCGGGCCCTCGACGCCGCCCTCGCCGGCGAGCCGACTCACGCCCACGACCTCCCGGCGATGACCGGCGCCCTCGCCCGGGTCGAGGACCTCGACGCCGGCGAGCCCTTCGCCGTCACCTTCACACCCGAGCGCAAAAGGAGGGCGCGCGTTGCCGGCCTCGGAACACCCTGACTGGTACGAGCCCCTCCCGGTGTTCGTGTACGGCACCCTCCGCCGAGGCTTCGCCAACCACGACCGCTTCTGCTTCGACGTCCTCGAGGTCGTCCCGGCCTGGACGACCGGCCGCCTCTACGACCTGCCCTACGGCTTCCCCGCCATGGTCCCGGCCGACGACGGTCGCGTGATCGGCGAGCTGCTCACCTTCCCGGACCCCGTCGTCGCCCTCCACCGTCTCGACCGGCTCGAGGGCTTCCGGCTGGACGGGCCGCGGCACTACGACCGAATCGTCGCCGAGGTCAATCCCGGTGTCGGCGGCAAGGTGATCCGCGCCTGGTGCTACGTGTATTCCGAGGCGCGCGTCCGCCGGCTCGCGAGCTCAATCGTCGCGGACGGAGACTGGGCCTCCCCCCGGTAGCACTTGCGGCTCGGCCTGCTGTCGCAAACTACGCGGTTCGCTTGACCTGGGACTTCGCCTCCGGATACACTCGGCAACGCTGGGCATCATTCGGCAACGCTGTGGACGGTTGGGGAGGCGATGGACGAGCTCATGACCTTGGAGGAGGTCGCCGACTACCTCCGCCTCAGTAAGGACACGCTCTACCGGATGGCCAAGTCCGGGAAGATCCCGGCGAGCAAGGTCGGGACGCAATGGCGGTTCCGGCGATCCGAAGTCGAAGCGTGGCTGGATCAGAACAGCAACGTGTCGGGGACCAACGACGCGCCGTCGTCGCGGGGGGATTGAGCCATGTCGAGAGTTACACCGAGGCCGCTGCCAGGGCCGGACGACGTTCAGCGGAACGCAGCCCGAGGACGAGAGAGGGTGTCCCATGTTGGGTCTTGAGCTTCGGAAGGAGTTCCGCGGCCGGCGCCTCAAGGGCACGCAGATCGAGCTGCCCAAGGCCATCGCCATGGCGGCTTCCGAATTCCTTCGCATCACCTATCCGACGGGCGATGTGCTGAAGGCCGTCGAGGCCATTGGCCCGCAACAGGGCCGGCCGGTCGTGCTCATCGGCGAGCGCGGCCAGGGTAAGTCGCACCTGATGGCGGCCCTGGTCCACGCGCTCAACGACGCGAACGCGACCCAGGACTGGCTGTCCGTGTGGGCGGACCGGCTCAGCCAGCCCAAGGTGGCCGAGATCCAGCTGCGCGAGGGGATGCACGTCATCTCGGAGAACCTGCATCGGCAGAGCTACAAGTTCCTCTGGGATCTTCTCTTCGCGCGGCATCCGAGCGGCCAGTACATCAAGGGCAAGTGGGAGGCGCAGGGGAAGAAGCAGACCAACGTCCCTGGCTACGAGCTGCTGAAGGAGATGTTCACCGCCCAGCCGACGGCGCTCGTGCTCGACGAGTACCAGACGTGGTTCGATGGGCTCACCGACTCGCGTAGCCAGAAGGCGCGCACCTGGGCCTTCAACTTCATCCAGCTCCTGTCCGAGCTGTCGAAGGAGCACCCCGAGCTGGTCGTCCTGACGGTCTCCCTTCGCAACGGCGACAGCGAGGCCTACCGACAGATCCACCGCGTGAACCCGACCGTCGTCGACTGGAAGGGCCAGAGCGCGAAGCGCGACCGCCAGCGACTGCTTCTACACCGCTTGTTCGAGAACCGGCTCAACGTCGACCCGGGAGCCATCGAAACCGCCATCGCAGCACACGTGTCGGAGCACCTCCGCCTGCACGATGTACCGGCCGCCGAACACGACCGGACCCGCCGCGACTTCGCGGAGAGCTGGCCCTTCGCTCCTCACATGATGCAGCTCCTGGAGGACCAGGTGCTCGTCGCCACGAGCGCTCAGGAGACCCGCGATCTCATTCGGATCCTCGCGGATCTGTTCAAGCGTCACGGCGATGGCCAGCCCATCATCACGGCCGCCGATTTTCGGCTCGACGACGACAAGAGCGGTATCGCGTCGCTGATCGACTCGGTGTCCAACGCGCACCACCAGAGCCTGCGCGAGAAGGCTCTCCGGAACATGGAGGCCGTACGCGACGCGATCCCGGGCGCGAGCAACCTGGTCCCGCACCTCGCCGAGGTCGTCTCCGCCCTCTGGGTCCGTTCTCTTGCTGTCGGCAACCTCGCCGGCGCGACGGCGCCGACTCTGCATGTGGACATCACCCGTGGACGTGTCATCGACGACAACAGCTTCCAGGACGAGCTGAACCTGATCGTCGAGAACAGCTTCAACATTCACCAGCAGGGCGACCGGCTGCTCTTCAAGGACGAGGAGAACCCGCAGGCCCGCCTCATGGCGAGCGCCCGGAACAACAAGCTGTTCGCCACCGGCGCGGCGATGGCCGGACAGGACCTCGCCCAGCTCGCCAAGGAGGTCCGCTACGTCATTGGCGACACCGCGACCCAGCAATATCGAGTCGTCGTCCTTGGGCGGAACTGGCTGACCAACCCATGGGAGGAGCTGGACGAGTCCGAGCGTCCCGAGCGCTGGACCGACCAGCGTATCCCCCTGGTCGTGCTCCCGGAGTGTCCCGATAAGGTCGAGGCCCGCATGGGCACGTGGCTCAAGGACCACCTGCAGAAGCGCCGGAACACGGTGCGCTTCCTGCTCCCACACGACGGGGCCAACAACGCCTACTACGACCGCGACCTGATTGTGCTCAGCCGGGCGGTGTGCCTGGCGGAATCGTGGATGGTCGGCAGCCCCGAGTACCGCAAGCTCAAGACGAAGTACGAGAGCGAGCTGCGCAACGTGCTCAAGAAGCGCTTCGACCGCTTCGCCGTGCTGGACACCTGGAACTTCGCGGATCCCGCGCGCTGTGAGTTCCAGATCCAGGCGCACAAGGTGCAAGGCGCCGCCATCCCCGAGGCCATCGACAAGTACGTCCGGGAGCAGCTGTTCATCCCCGAGGATTTCCAGGAGATCGTCGAGGCTGCGGCTGAGAACTCCGACAGCGTCGCCAAACTCCTCGATGAGCTGCAAGAGCCCCGCCCCAACCAGAAGGCCTGCGTCCCGTGGATCGGAGAGACGCTGGTCAAGGAGCGCATCGAGCGTCTCTGCGCGAAGGGGGTCATCGCCATCGATCTGCGGGGCAGCCAGTACCTGCAGGCGCGGAGCGGTGAGGACGAGGACTCGGCTTGGAGGCGGATCAAGGGCAAGCTCGGGACCGGAAAGCACCTTCAGGAGACCAAGCTCCTTCTGCCGCAGGCGGTCCCTCAGACCGGCGGTGTCGGCACCGGAGGTGGAGCGCCCGGAGGGGGTGGCGGCGGAACGACGACGCCGGGGGGCACCGGCTCTGGCACGGCAACCGGTGGTGAGACTCCGACGGGTGGCGAAACCGGGGGCGATACACCGACCGGAGCAGGGGGAGATATCGGAGGGGAGGCCGGAAGCGGCGGTGACTCGGGTGGTGGCATTTTCGGCGGCGGAGATGCGACGACCAGCTTCTCGGCGCCTGCGACCTCAGCGCTGAACCTCCTCTCGAAGGTCGAGAGCTGGGGGATCGGCAGCTTCACGCAGGTGAAGAAGGCCTCGTTGACCGTCGAGGGTCTGACCGGCGCGAAGCTCAACGAGCTCTTGAAGAAGCTGCCAGACGGGGTGACCTACGCACTCGACGTCGAGAAGGAGGACTGATGGCACTCCAACTCGACCTGCTTCGCAGCCTGCAGACAGAGCCGGCGACGGACGCCTGGAAGGCGATCGCCGATCACGCGCAGGCCGTGTTCAGTGCCCCGGTCGACCTCGACAACCCGGTGCGCGACATCATCCGCCGGGAGAAGGTCGTCAGCGATGTCGACCTCTTTCTGGCCACGGCTGGGTGGGACCTGTGGTCGGAGCTCGGCGCCAACGTCACGAGGACGTCCGAGGCGATCGCAGCGTGGTGGCAGGAGCAGGATGGCGGGTGTGCCCTTCTCGTGCTCGACTCGCTGTCGCTGCGCGAGCTGCCCTGGCTCCTGAGCGGCCTCGAGGAGCGAGGCTACGAGCTCCACGAGGCGAGGGTGACCGCGGCCGAGCTGCCTCCAAACACCACTCCCTTTGCCAAGGCGCTCGGCTTCGCGTCGCGTTCGGCGCTCTACAACAACGGCGCCGGTGGCAGCCATCGGCTCGCGGGCGCACACACCGAGTGCCTGAACTGTCCGTGGGAGGACGCGGCGGCGCAGATCACCGCCGATTCGAAGTGGGTCCTCTGGCACGAGTGGCCGGACAACCAGGTCCATGAGCTGGCGTCGCACGGCAAGGGCCTTCAGGAGCTCGTGCCCGACGTGCAGCAGCAGCTCACCTCGGACGGCTTCTGGAAGCTGGTGGAGAAGCTCACGCAAGGCCGGCGCCTCGTGATCACGGGAGACCATGGCTACGCGGCGACCGGGCTGTTCCCCGACATCAGCGACACCAGCCAGGCCAAACACATGAAGGAACACTTCAAGGCTGGGCGATCCGCACCCGACGACGGGAAGCCGAGCCCGTGGGTGCCGCCCATCGACCTCATGCTCGACAGCGGCCATGGCCGGCACCGCTACGTCCTGGGACGGCGGAAATGGAAGGTGCAGGGCGGGCACCCGACCTTGTCCCACGGCGGACTCAGCGTCCTCGAGGTGTTGGTGCCGTTTGTCGAAGTATCACGCTCGGGGGGCTGACCATGGCCAGCAAAAAGACCGAAGCAAGAAGCCCAAGAACCCAGAATCTGGAGAACCAAAGGTTGGGCATTCTGTTCAAGGCGAGCAGCGCTGAAGAGAGGGCAGGACTGGTTGTTTCCTTCGATCCGAAGTGGGAAGCGCCCCTCTGTGATGGCTCAGTGCGAGCCTTCATTCGAAAGCGCTTTCCTTCCAGCTTTGTGCCGGAGTTCTTGTACGCGTACATCAAGAGCCCTGTCTCTGCGATAGTTCTAAAGGCGCACATTGAGAGCATTGCTCCAGTGTCAGCGACTCAGGCCATCGCATTGCGCAAAGAGCTGATGCTCACCAAAGAGGAAATCACGCGCTACTGCCAAGGCTATGAACGGGTGGGCTTGTTTAAGGTCGACTCCCCGAAGCAGTTAACTCCGCCTCTCGCTTTAGCAGCTCTTCGACAGAATGGCTCGTTCTTCGCGCCCCAGAGCTTCTTCTATCTTTCGTCGGATGGGAGAGCGTTCATCGATCGACGCTTCCAAGTCTGAGCGGTCTTGCAGGAGCCCATTATGGCGAAGAAGAAGACGAAGGCCGAACTCCTCGCGGAGGAAGTCAAGAGTGCTGTCCGAGCGGGTCGCCCAGCGGCAGTGGAGACGGTCGACTTCTCTGATCCCAACCGTCCACTAACCTGCCTCGAAGTGGATTTTCCGATCCTGCCCGTGAATCAAGTTTCGACCATCGAGGGTAACGCCGGAAAACCCATCTATCAGGTCTCAAAGTGGTGGGCGCGCAGACGCTCAAGCGTGTTTCGTTCACTGCTCCTCGCAGCGGCGACGAAAGCGCCAGATGACCCTCTCGAAGCCGCAAAGGTGGTTTGGGACTCATACTATGCCAACCACCAGAAGAAGAAGGCGCTATCGCACCTTAGGGTCGTCGATCCGTTTATGGGCGGCGGGACTACTCTTGTCGAGGGAAGCCGACTCGGCCTCCAGATGACCGGAGTCGACCTCAACCCGGTTTCGTGGTTTGTGGTCAAGACTGCTCTGTCTCAGGTGTCCCGCGAGGAGTTGCTTGCGCTCGTTAGCGACATTGAGGACGACGTCAA
>JAUIEM010000662.1 GCA_030428695.1 bacterium | reverse complement strand
GCGGCCGAGGGTGAGCTGGTGGACCTGCTCGCCGACGACGAGGATGTCGATCAGCGCCTCCCCGCGGCTGAGGTGCGCGACCAGGCCGGCGGCGAGGGAGAGCGAGGCCTCGAGCCGGCGCTCGTCGCCGACCTCCTTGTCGATGTCGACGACGACGCCGATGCGGGTGAAGTACTCCTGGCGGTACTCGCGCACCACCGGCGCGCCGGTCCGCGCCCAGGAGCGGGCGTGCAGGTCGCGCACCGGATCGCCCCGGCGGTAGGGCCGCACGCCGATGAACTCGAGGGACTCGCCGGTGCGCGAGGCGAGCGCGACCCCGCCCGGCTGGTAGCGCTGCACGGTCGGGGTCTGCAGCCGGCGCACGTCGGCGAGCTTCGGCACGACCAGGAAACGCACGCCCGCGCTGCGCACCGGCGAGCTGGCGGCGAAGCCGAGGGGCACGAGGGCCTTGATGGTGAAGGTGTCGAGGTGGTGCTCGCCGCGCTCGATGAAGCGCAGCGGCACCTCGAGCCGCACCTTCTTGCCGGCGGGCAGCTCGGGCAGCGAGGGCAGCTCGGCGAGGAAGGCGCCGTCCCAGGGCAGCAGCGGACCGCCGACCCGGAGCCCCTGGTAGGTGCGCTCGCTGCCGTTGGCGACGACCAGGCTGAAGACCACCGGCTCGCCGACCGTGACCGTCTCGGGCACGTCGACCCGCAGGGTGACGCCCTTCAGGCGGAACAGCCGGCGGAACACCAGGGAGCCGACCAGCAGCGAGAAGCACAGCGCCCACAGCGCGAAGACCTGGCTGGTGCGCATCGTGATCGCGCCCTCGACCCCGGCGATCAGGCACATCAGGACCAGGGCGAGGCCCTCGATGGAGAGCGCCTCGTAGAGCTTGACCGCCGGCTTGACCAGGCGCAGGAGCGGCCGCTTGCGGAGCTTGTCGCGGCCGTCCTTGGTCGACGGGATCAGCAGGTGGTTGAGCTTGGCGAGGTTCATGTCGGCACGGCGACATCGGCGACGATGTTGTCGATCACCTGGCCGCAGGTGCGCCCGCCGTAGCGCGCCTTGGGCGTCAGCTGCAGGCGGTGCTCGAGGACCGGACCGGCGAGCGCCTGCGCATCCTCGGGGCTGACGAAGTCGCGGCCGGCGAGGTAGGCCCGGGCCTGGACGGCGCGGAAGAAGGCGAGCGCCCCGCGCGGGCTGACCCCGAGGTCGAGGTCGGCGTGGGCGCGGGTGCGGCGCACGAGCTGCAGGAGGTAGATGCCGACGTCGCGGCGCACCTGCACGTCGCGCACCTCGCGCTGCAGCGCGACCAGCCCCGCCGTGTCGAGCACCGGCTCGACGGCCTCGAGGGGGTCGGCCAGGCGCCGCGCGAACAGGATCTCGAGCTCTTCATCCTCGGGCGGGTAGCCGAGGTCCATGCGCACGGTGAAGCGGTCGAGCTGGGCCTCCGGCAGGGGATAGGTGCCCTGGTAGTCGACCGGGTTCTGGGTCGCGACGACGAAGAACGGCGCGGTCAGGGCCCGGGTCTGGCCGTCGACGGTGACCTGGCCCTCGTTCATCGCCTCGAGCAGCGCGGACTGGGTGCGCGGCGAGGCGCGGTTGATCTCGTCGGCGAGCACGAGGTTCGCGAAGATCGGGCCGGGCTGGAAGCTGAAGCTGCCGTCCCGCGGGTCGAGGACGTTGCTGCCGAGGATGTCGGTCGGCAGCAGGTCGGGGGTGAACTGGATGCGCGTGAAGGCCATGCTCAGCGCCCGGGCGAGAGCCTTCGCCAGGGTGGTCTTGCCGACCCCGGGCACATCCTCGACCAGCACGTGGCCCCCGCTGAGCAGCCCGACCAGCAGCAGGTCGATCGCCTCGGACTTGCCGCGGATCACGCTGCCGAGGCAGGCCCGCACCCGGGTCAGGGGGTCGCTGGCGGGGTCCGCGGAGCGGGGCAGGGTGGCGTCCGCCAAGGAGTCTCCTTTCGCGCGGCGGCTAGAGCTCCGCGCTGTTCTGGACGGTCTTGAGGTAGCGCACGATCAGGTCGGGCAGGCCGACGAAGAGCTCGCCGCCGATCGCGCAGTAGCGCGCGGTCTGGTGCAGGCCGCTGATGCGCGCCGGCACCGTCAGCCCGCGGGTGACCGCCCGCCGGCCGTGCAGCCAGTAGGCGCCGCGGGAGCCGGGGGTCTGCTGCCGCCAGGCGAACAGGCTCTGCTTGTCGATGCCGCCGGCCAGCCCGTGGCTCTCGAGCAGCTCGTCGATCTCCCAGCGGTTGGCGTTGAGCAGGAAGCTGCGCTCCGCGAGCCCGGCCTCGGCGGCGCCGGGGGTGGCGAGGATGCTCTCGA
>JAUIEM010000282.1 GCA_030428695.1 bacterium | reverse complement strand
ATCAACAAGCCAACAAACACCTCGTTCCCCGGGGACCGGTGTCCTGCCCCGAACGCGAGAGCTCGATCCCTGACGGCCCCTTAGGGACCGTTACGTCATAACGGTCCCTTATTCTTTTCCGGGCCCTCAGATCCCCAGCACCTGGATCGCCAGGCCCGAGCCGGCGATCGCGAGGCCCGCGAGGGTGTTCGCGTGGCGCTCGAGGGCCTTCCACGGGACGAGCCGCAGCCCGAACAGCCCGACCGTCACCGCGCCGAGCATCGTCGCCAGAGTCGCGGCGCCGAAGACGACGACGACCGCGCCCACCGCCCACCAGTTGTGGCTGTAGGCGGGCGCCATCAGCATCGGGATCAGCGCCTCGCAGGGCCCGAACACGAACAGGATGAACAGCGCCCAGTAGGTCCCGCGGCCCGAAGGCGCGGTGTGCGGGTGCAGGTGCTCGGCCTCGTGGCTGTGGTCGTGGCTGTGGACGGTGCCGTCCTCGTGGCTGTGCACGTGGGTGTGGACCTTGCCGCGGCGCGACTTGACGAAGGACCAGGCCGCGTAGACCAGGCCGAAGGCGATCAGCGCCCAGGCCGCGATCGAGCCGCGGGTGCCCTCGATCAGCTCGAGGTTGCCGAGGGCGACCCCGAGGCCGATGCCGATCGCCCCGAGCGCGACCGAGCCGAGGATGTGGCCGACGCCGCACAACAGCGTGGTCAACAGCGTCTTCGCGTAGCTCCAGTCGCGCGCCTTGCCGAGCACGACGAAGGGCAGGTAGTGGTCGACGCCGACGATGGTGTGGATGAAACCGATGCTGGCGGCGGTTCCGAGCAGCACGGCGACGGAGGTCTCAGTCATGACGTTTTTCCTACATAGCGCCCGAGGATGCGCTCGAGACGCAAGGGCCCGAAGCTGCGGCTGTCGGTGCTCTCCAATGGAAACCGGTTGTCACCGAGCAGAAAGAAGCGTCCGTCTGTCGTGACGTGTGCGACCCTTTTGATCAGCAGCACACCAGGGCGGAAGGGGTGCACTGCCAGCACGATGTCGCCCGGAACGGGCACGACATCGCGGTACGCCTCGGGATCGACCAGGACCCGCTCCCCGTCGCGGAGAGCGGGCGCCATGCTGTCCCCCGAAACGCGGACGACCCGAAGCCTTCAGCTCGCGGTGTACCAGGTCACCTCACGGCCCTTGGTGCCCCAGAAGATCGTGTGGATCTCCTTGATCGCGTCCATCAGCTCCTGCGCATGCTGGAGGCTGACCTCGACCTTGCAGGCGGAGCAGAGCTTGGCGGCCTTCCAGAACACGTCGTGGATGTTCGGGTGGCTCTCGAGGTGCTTCGGCTTGAAGTAGTCGGTCCACAGCACGAGCAGCTCTTCCTTGGCGAGGTGCGCCTGCTCTTCCTTGATCCGCACGAAGCGGGCGAAGGTGTTGTGGTAGGCGACCGAGGCTTCCTTGTCGCCAGCGGCGGGGAGCTCCAACGCCACCAGCTTCTTGGTCATCGACAGCACGGCTTCGGCAGCGATGCGGGCGCTGGCGGGGTCGTAGACACCGCAGGGTCCGTCACAGTGGGCTTCGGCGGACAGAACTTCGTCGTGGGGGATCGAAGACATCGGTCTCTCCTTTTGCTGAATGCGCCCACGTTACCCCAGGACTCCTCGTGCTGTCAACCCGGGTCGGCAGCTTGCCCCGCATTTCGGCTGCTCGCCCAGCGCCGATGGCCTATACTGATAAGGGAGTGCGCGACCGCGCCGCTCCCGGGAGCCGATGACAGAGCTGCAGTTCGGCCCTCACGGGCCCTTCGACAATGAAGAACGCGCCTGCATCGCCGAGGCCACCGAGGCGCTGGAGGCCTGTGGAAACGGGGAGACGCGCGCCGCGCTCGCCTTCGTCGTCGAGGGCATCTCGCTGCTCGAGCGCCAGGGCGCCCTGCTCAACGAGTTCCTCGTCTCCTGCTCGATCAGCCCGAAGAAGCTGACCGAGCGGCTGCTCGGCAGCGACCCCGCGACCTTCGAGATCCTGCTCCCGACCAGCGCCTTCATCGCCCGCGGGCTGATCATGGCCGAGGTCAACTTCTACCGCGAGCTCGCCCGCCTGTGCCGCGCCCACCTCCCGGCCGAGCGCTCCCAGACCTTGCGTCCCCGGCTGACCCGGCGGGTCTGCGAGTGTCTGTACACGCGCCTGGCCGAAGAGGTGCTCGCCCACATCGCCTCCGACGACAGCGTCAGCCTCGACGCCCGCAAGAAGGCCGTGCTCGCCCTCAACGAGATCTGGAGCCGGGCGACCTACCGGGTGATGGAGTTCTTCCCGATCCTCGAAGCGACCTGGGAAGCCCGGCGCCAGGTGCGCGTCACCCTCGGCACCCTCGCCGGCACCCAGGAGGTGTTCTCCCTGCTCGCCAGCGGCTGCGACGCCCGCTTCGTCGACTACTTCACCCGCACCCGCCCGAGCGAGGAGGAGCAGCAGGCCTTCCGCGAGTTCCTCTTCGGCTCGTCGACCGAGAGCCTCGACGAGCTCGAGCAGCGCATGCGCCGCGAGGGCATGCAGTGCGCGACCTGCGAGGACATCGAGGGCAGCGGCTACCCGAACCTGTTCGGCACCGGGGACCCCGCCCTGGCCCTGTACGCCTTCTTCCTCAGCCGCCACGTCCGCGCCGCCGCCCGGCGCCTCTCCCACCAGCCGGGACCGAAGCGCACGGCCGAGGAGTACGTGATGCTCGCCTACCTGCGACGGCTGCCCTCCGGGCGCTTCAGCTCGCAGCGGATCAAGCGCCTGCGGCGGGAGTGACAGAGCGTCGCCCGGTCTGGTAGCATGGCCGCGGAGGCACCCGTGTTCCAGGAACCGCAACCGACCCGTTTCGATCTGCGCTGGCGGATGGGGAACACGCCCGTGCGCATCAGCCCCTGGTTCTGGCTGATCACCCTGGTGATGGGCTGGTCCGCCCTGCGCACCGACATCTTCCTGTTCCTGCTGTGGACCGTGTGCTGCACGGTCGCGATCCTCGTCCACGAGTTCGGCCACGCGCTGACGGCGCGCGCCTTCGGCGTGCGCGACGTGCGGGTGGTGCTGTACGGCTTCGGCGGCCTCGCGATCCACGGCGGCGGAAGGCTGTCCCGCGGCCAGCGCATCCTAGAGCTGCTGATGGGCCCCGGGGCGGGCTTCATCCTGTACGGCCTGCTGTGGGGCGGACAGCTGGCGGTCGAGGCGGCCTGGCCGGGGGTGATCTTCCGCAGCGTCTACCTGTCGACCTTCCTCGGCTACATGAGCTTCATCTGCCTGTGGTGGGGCCTGGTCAACCTGCTCCCGGTCTTTCCCCTCGACGGCGGTCAGGTCTCGCGCGAGCTGTGCGTCGCCTGGTTCGGCCGCGAGGCGGGCGTGCGGCGCTCGCTGTGGGTGTCGGTCGGCACCGGCGTGGTCGGCGGCCTGCTCTACGCCGTCTGGCACTACGGCGTCGCCGGGCAGCTCGACCTGCTCGGGCTCTATCCCTCGATCCTGTTCTGGGCCCTCGCCCTCGGCAGCTACCAGCAGCTCAAGCCCGGGATGGGCTTCGGGGCGGCGGTCTCCCAGCCGATGGAGCCGTGGCAGCAGGATCCGGACTGGTGGAAGGGCTAGCCAGGCTAGTACGCTCAGTCCTGCGCGCCCCGCTCCCTCGCCCTTTCGACCACCGCGCGGAAGAGCTCGACGGCGTGCCGCGGATGCTCGGTCCACAGCTCCACCCAGCTGCCGTCCTCGAGCAGCAGGTGGATCGCCCCGCCGCCGTGGGTCAGCAGCTTCCAGGGGCCGCCGGGGGGCTTGAACTCGACGGCGGCGATGGCGGACAGGGGCCAGCGCATCGCGCGTTCGAGCACCTCCTCCCGCGAGATCTGTTGGGGGTTCCGCCACATCCCTCCGGTCGGGACGGCGACGAGCTCGTTCCCGGACGCCCCGAGCAGCCCCTCGCGCAGCTTGCTCTCGTAGGTCCCGCGCAGCAGATCCATCGAGCGCATCTTCGGGAAGCGGCACCGCACGCGCCAGGCGGTGCCCCGCCAGCCGAGCAGCTTGCCGTACTCGATCACCTCGAGGGACTGGCTGTGGTGCATCATCCAGGAGAGGAACAGGCCGATCATCAGCCCCGGGCCGACCGTCGAGAAACAGCACAGCACTCCGCTCAGCTGGCCGAAGCGCTTCTGCTGGAAGTCGCCCGCGGCGAAGCTCAGCATCCCGAAGCCGAGCATCACCAGCACGCTGAGCATCCACCAGCGCCACGCCCACCACCACCAGAGAGGACCGAGCTGCGCGACCGGCTTCGCCATCTCCACTCCCCGGGCTCAGGCCCGCTCCGCCTCGAGGGCCCGGCGGAAGACCTCCACCCCGCGCCGCGGCCGCTCGGTCCACAGCGCGACCCAGCTCTCATCCTCGAGCAGCAGGTGGATCGCCCCGGCGCCGCGCGTCGCCACCCGCCAGGGCGCGCCAGCGGGCTTGTACTCGATCGCGCGGATCTGCTCAAGCGGCCAGCGCCGGGCGTTGACGAGCCGGCGCTCGCGCCACTCTTCGGGACCCTCGCCCGGCAGCGGCCGCAAGGGAACCACCGCCAGCTCGCCCCGCCCGCAGCCGAGCAGGGCCTTGCGCCAGTGGCGTCCGAAGCGGAAGCGCACCAGCCAGACCGTCCCCCGCCAGCCGAAGTGCTCGCGCAGCTCGGCGGCCTCGGCCTCGGCGCCGGTGTGGCTGATCCAGTCGAGCAACAGTCCGACCAGGGGGGCCGGGGTCATCGAGACGAAACAGCACATCATCCCGCTCTGCACCAGGCTCCCCGTCCAGACCGCGCTCGCGAAGATCCACGCGCCCCAGCCGAGCAGGATCACGACGCCGAGCGCGATCCATCTCCGCGCCCAGGCCAGCCAGCCCGGGCCGAAATCGATGTCCTTCGCCATCGCGCCTCCTCCGGACGCCGTCCGCGCCCCTGCGCCATGGTACAAAGACTGGAGCCGCGGCGCCCGGTCAGGTACACTTCGGCAACCCCCACCGCCGTCCCGGCGAGGATTCCATGGAGCCCGGCCAGGCCGTCATCGTGATCCCCGCGCGCTACGCTTCGACGCGTCTGCCGGGGAAGCCCCTCCTGTGTGAGACCGGCAAGCCGCTGATCCAGCACACCTGGGAAGCGGTGCGCGGCGTCGCCCGCACCGTGATCGCGACCGACGACCGTCGCATCCTCGACGCCGCCCGCGCCTTCGGGGCCGAGGCGATGATGACCCGCGCCGACCACGCCTCCGGCACCGACCGCGTCGCCGAGGTCGCCGAGGCCCTGCCCGAGGCCCGCTGGCTGATCAACGTCCAGGGCGACGAGCCCGACCTGCTCGCCGACGACGTCGCCCAGCTGCTCGCGCGGCTCGAGGAAGGCGCCGCGATGGCGACGCTGGTCTTCCCCTCGAGCAGCCCGGACGACTGGAACAGCCCGCACGTGGTCAAGGTCGCCGCGGCCGCGAGCGGCCACGCGCTGTACTTCTCGCGCGCCGGCATCCCCTACGCCCGCGACGCCGGCGGACGGCCCGCGCGCTTCCTCGTCCACCTCGGCGTCTACGCCTACAGCCGCGCGACCCTGCTGCGCCTGGCCAGCCTGCCGCCCTCGCCCCTCGAACAGACCGAGCGCCTCGAGCAGCTGCGCGCCCTCGAGGCCGGCATCGGCATCGCGGTCGCGACCGCCGGGCGCCGCCCGACGGGCATCGACACCCCTGAAGACTACCGACGTTTCTGCCAACGCCTCGCCCCGGAGACGGTATGACCCGCTACATCTTCGTCACCGGCGGGGTGGTGTCCTCCCTCGGCAAGGGCATCACCTCCGCCGCCCTCGGACTTTTGTTGGAAAAGCGCGGGCTCTCCGTCCGCATCATGAAGCTCGACCCGTACATCAACGTCGACCCGGGGACGATGAGCCCCTACCAGCACGGCGAGGTCTACGTGACCTACGACGGGGCCGAGACCGACCTCGACCTCGGCCACTACGAGCGCTTCACCCACTGCCGCATCGACCGCCAGTGCAACGTGACGACCGGGCGCATCTACAACGAGGTGATCAAGAAGGAGCGGCGCGGCGACTACCTCGGCAGCACCGTCCAGGTCATCCCGCACATCACCAACGAGATCAAGGCGCACATCTACAGCTTCGACGGCGAGGCCGACATCGTGATCTGCGAGATCGGCGGCACCATCGGCGACATCGAGGGGCTGCCCTTCCTCGAGTCGATCCGGCAGATCGGCCTCGAGCGCGAGGGCCACGTGCTCTACGTGCACCTGACGCTGCTGCCCCACCTGCGGGCCTCGGGCGAGGTCAAGACCAAGCCGACCCAGCACTCGGTGCAGAAGCTGCGCGAGATCGGTATCCAGCCGCACATCCTGATCTGCCGCACCGAGGTGCCGATGGCCGACGAGAGCCGGGACAAGATCAGCCTGTTCTGCAACGTCCAGCGCGAGGCGGTCATCGAGCTCAAGGACGTCGACTTCAGCATCTACGAGGTGCCGGTCGACCTGAAGAACCGCGGCCTCGACCGTATCGTCCTCAAGCGCCTCGGCCTGGTCGCGCCGGAGGGGGAGTTCGACGACTGGCTGAAGATCCTGTCGGTGCTGCGGCGGCCCAAGCACGTGCTCGAGATCGCGGTGGTCGGCAAGTACATCCAGCTCAACGACGCCTACAAGTCGATCTACGAGGCGCTGACCCACGCCGGCATCGCGAACGACGCGCGCATCGAGATCCGCAAGGTGGCGGCGGAGGAGCTCGAGGAACGCGACCGCGAGGTCAGCCGCATCCTCGAGGGCGTGCACGGCGTGCTGGTGCCGTACGGTTTCGGCTACCGCGGCGTCGAGGGGAAGATCCTCGCCGTCGAGCACGCGCGCACCCGGAACATCCCCTTCTTCGGCATCTGCCTCGGCATGCAGGTCGCCGCGATCGAGTTCGCCCGCAACGTCTGCCTGCTGCCTGAGGCGAACTCTGCGGAGTTCGTGCCGGACAGCCCCTCGCCGGTCATCCACCTGATGGAGAGCCAGGCGGGGGTGACGACCAAGGGCGGCACGATGCGCCTCGGCTCCTACCCCTGCAACCTGGTGCCGGGCAGCCTGGCGGCCCTCGCCTACGGCAAGGCGAGCATCGACGAGCGGCACCGCCATCGCTACGAGTTCAACAACGCCTTCCGCGAGGCGATGGTCGCCCGGGGCGCGCGCTTCTCGGGGCTGTCGCCGGACGGCCTGCTGGTCGAGATCATGGAGCTGCGCGACCACCCCTGGTTCGTCGCGACCCAGTTCCACCCCGAGTTCCAGTCGAAGCCGACCGCCCCCCACCCGCTGTTCCGCGACTTCGTCCGCGCCGCCCTGGGCTTCGCCTCGGCGCCGAAGGACGCGGTCGAGCGCGAGGAGGTGCTGCTCGCCCGCGGCAAGCCCGGGCGCGAGCAGGGCTGAGGGGCAGAGCACCCGTCACCGGCCTCAACGCAGCAGGCGCTGCGCGCCGGCAGGCACCTCGAGCTCCTCGACCGCGTCAAGATCGCTGATCGTGTAGGTCGTGGTGAAGGCGAGGTGGGGCGCGGCGCCCCAGGTGTCGTCGGCGGTGGAGCGGTCGCTGCTGCGCATGCCGACCAGCACGGTGATCTCGACCTCGGTGATCGTCTCGTGGTCGGCCGCGAGCTGCACCTCGTAGAGGATCCGGGCCGAGCGCCGCTCGACGAGGTCGATCGCCTCCCAGCGGTTGTCGCTGCCGATCGTCATGTCTCCGCCCTGGCGGGAGCGCTCGTTGGTGTTGAGGATGTTGTCGAAGTGGGCGAGGGCGAGGTCGCGCGGCCCCTCCATGCACAGGCGCCCGGTCAGGGTCGGCTCCTCGCCCTCCGCGTCGACCCACTCCGCCCTGCGGCTCAGGCCTTTGACCTCGTCGAGGATCACCGGCAGCGGGCGGTGCAGCTTGAGGATGATCCAGCCGTCGTCCCAGCCGGCCAGGGCTCCCCAGCGCCCCTCCTGGAAGATCGCGCCGTTGTCGGCGCCGACCCACTGGTAGGCCTCCGCGGGCAGGCTGTGATGGGTCAACGTGCGGTAGGTGCGGCTGCTCAGGCTGAAGTTGATCTCGCGGCTGCGCAGCGTGTGCTGGGGGCTGGTGCTCTCCCCGCCGAGGACGCTGATCGACAGGCTGTGGCTGTCCGCCTTCAGGGTCTTCTTGACGGCGCTCTTGAGGAGCTTGGAGGGCTTGTCCGCCAGGGACCAGCTCGTGAGGGACAAGGTGAGGATCAGGATCATGGAACGCAACGCGGCAGCCTCCTGGAGATAGCGTCTACCAGTTGACATCAAGGCTCGTGCCACGAGCGCGGACCCGCATTCCTCCACTGTCTCACGGCAGCTCACGCCGTATGATGCGTCCGCTTCGTATGATCGGCGCGTGTGCTCGGAGGAGCGCGCCTCAGCGTCCGAGCAGCTCGACCTCGAGGGTGAGGTCCGAGCTGTCGTGGGCGCGGTTCAGGCCGACCACGGCGAGCACGTTCCGCCCTTCGCGCAGGGCGTCCAGGGGCACGGCGAAGCGTCCGCTGCCGTCCTCCTGGCTGTCGCTCGCCCGCGACTTGTGGGAGACCGTGCGGGGCGCGTTGACGCTCGCCACCCGGGTGCCGTTGAGGAAGGCGGCGAAGCCGTCGTCGTAGCGGACCTCGAGCCACAGCTCGGCCAGGTCCCCGGGGGCCTCGAACGCGATGCGGGTGAAGACCGTCGAGGTGCGGCCTCGCATGGTGCGAAGCACGGTCGCGTCGTCGCTGTCGCCGTAGCCGAAGCCGCTCGGGCCGCTCGGCCAGGAGGCGTCGTCGTAGTCCGGCGCGGTCCAGTCGCCGGGATCGTCGGTGCCGAGGATGTAGCGCCAGCGCTCGCCGGCCGCGACCAGGTGCCGCGCCGCGCCTGCGCCGGTGTAGGGCAGCACCTGCTCGTCGAGCTCGTTGCCCGCCGCGTCCTCCAGTTCGCGCACGGTCAGCCGGTGCTCGGCGCCGAGCGTGTGGGGAGCGGTCTCGAGCAGCACCTCGACGGCCGAGTCGAGCACCGTCAGCGCGCGCACGTCCGTGCCCTCGATCGAGAACTGCTCCGCGGCGAGCTCCGGCACCGGCTCGCTGAGGTAGACCCGCACGAGCTCGGCGCCGAGCTGCCGGGCGCCGAGGACGGCGGGCGGCTGGCGGTCCTTTCCCTTGTGGATGGTGAAGCGGTCGCTGACCGTCCCGTCGTCGCGCAGATGGGTCAGGGTGAGCTGGTCGCCGACGACGTCGATCACGCAGCTGCCGAGGCGCCGCTCCGAGAAGGCGGAGAGGACGTGCGGGAAGTCCCCCTTCACACTCGAGGTCTTGCCGCCGTTGCCCGTGACGACGTATACCGCCCCCGATGGGCTCAGCCCGCGCGGCTTGGTGTAGACCCCGTCCCCGAGCCAGTCGCCATCGCCGGCATCGACCCGCGTCCCGTCTTCCGCCGTGGTCGGCGTCGCGTAGAAGCCGTGCACGAGCTGGCTGCGTTCGTAGGAATGGGAGTGCCCGGTCAGGACCAGGTCGACCCCGTGGGCCTCGAGGATCGGCACGATGTTCTCGCGCATCTCGCGCAAGCGCCGCTCGCGATCGCTGTCGTGGCTGCCCTTGGTGTAGGGCGGATGGTGGAAGCTCGCGATCAGCCAGTCGGCGTCGGTCGCGGCCAGATCGGCCTTCAGCCAGCGCGCCATCGGGGCGTTCGGGCCGCGGCTCGAGAGCTGGGAGTCGAGGGAGACGACGTGGATGTTCCCCCAGTCGAAGCTGTAGTAGCGTTCGGTGCCGGAGCGCTCCTCGGGCAGCACGAAGAAGTTGAAGTAGGAGTACTGCTCCCCCGCGCCCCAGTCTTCTCGCGAGCCGTAGGTCTCGTGGTTGCCGACGCTCGGGAAGCAGCACAGCGAGCGCAGGTCTTCCCGGTAGGGCGCGAAGAAGTTCTCGCGGAACTCGTCCTCATCGCCGTCGCTGTAGGCGAGGTCGCCGAGGCCGAGGAAGAAGTCCGGCGGGCGCCCCGCGGTGAAGGCGCGCATCGCGTCGCGCACGGCGCGCTGGTCCTCGTTCCCGGTGCCGACATCGCCGGCCGCCCAGATCCGGATCGGCGCGCGCGAGCCTCTCTTCGGCGCCGTCGTGAAGTGATGCAGCCGGTCGCCCCCGGCGAGGACCTCGTCCCGGTCGGTCACCGCGTAGTAGTAGGTGCGGCCGGGCTTCAGGCCGCGGACCCGCACCGCATGGTAGCGTCCGCGCGCCCCGGCGACCTGCTCGTCGAGGTCGTCCGGAGCGTCGCCGACCAGCACCCCACCCGACGTCTCCTCGGCGGTCTGCCAGCAGATCGTCACCTCGCGCTCGCCGAGGGACTGCAGGTAGGGCCCGACCCGCACCTGGGCCGCGAGGGCGGCACACAGCGCGAGCAGGCAGGCGGCGGTCCGCGTCACCCCGGCTGATTCACCGGGATTTCGTCGCGAGGGCCCGGAGGCCGCTTGAGATCGGGCGCTTCGAGTCTTCGAGCAGCGGAGCCGTTTTTGCATCGCTGGCACACCGTCCATAGGTGAGCAGCGCAGAAGGCTCGAAGTGCCCAAGATCTGCGGCATCCGGGTCCGCAGCAGGAATCCCGGTGAATCAGACGGGGTCATTCCTCTTCCCCCAGGATCAGCGCGCGCATGCGGATCTCGTGCAGGCTGCGGGCGCGCTCGGCGAACAGCCGCTCGGCCCGGCCGCGCTGCGCCTGCAGGCGCTCGAGCCGGCGCGCCGACCGGACCGCGCCGAGATGGACCAGCCAGCGCGCGCGCTCTTCGAGCTGCTCGCCCGGCGCGAGCACGGTCACCGCCCGCGCCCAGGCCCCCCCGAGGGCGAGGGCCTCGGCCTCGATGCCGCGCAGGTAGGCGCTCGGGCGCATCCGCCCGCTGGCCTTGTGCTCCTCGATCTCGGCCAGCGCCCGGGCGGCCGCCTGCCGACCCCGCTCCCAGGCGCCCGCCTCATAGCAGGCGCGCGCCTCGACCAGCTTCCAGAAGACCTTGATGCGCGCCGCCTCCCGCGCTTCCACCACCAACGCCAGCCCCTCGTCGAGGCGGCCCGCCCGGGCGAGGGTGTCGACGATGGCGATGCGCAGGATCACCGCTTCGTCGGCGGCGAAGGCCTCTTCGAGCAGGGCGAGGGCCGCCTCCCCCTGTCCACGCGCCTCGAGCAGCCGCCCCAGCGCGACCCGATGCTCGGGCAGCGGCAGGGGATCGGCCCGCCAGGCGGCGATCGCGCCGGCCGTATCGGCGACCGCCAGGCAGGCCGCCGCGAGCAGCCGGTGCTCCCAGGCGTTGCTCGCCCGGCCCTGCAGGAGCACCCGCGCCGAGTCCGCGTGCCCGTCCGCGAAGGCGAGCTCGGCCCGCAGGAAGATCACGTCCCGGTGGGTGGGCTCGAGCGCCGCCGCCCGCGCCAGGTCGGCGGCCGCGAGCCGGCGATTGCCGTCGGCGCGGAAGTAGTCGGCGCGCCGCAGCCACAGCTCGACCGAGTCGGGGGCGACCTCGAGCTCCGCGCTGACCGCCTGGATCTTCTCGGTCCACGGCCCGTGGCCGAGAGCGGGGACACACAGCAGCAGACAGAGCAGAGGACGCACGTCGGACTCCGATCGGGTAGGCGTGCATTGTGACACGCCCCGCGGAGGGTCACAAGCCGTCGGTTGAGGCGGGGATGGGGATCCGGGGCGTCCGAGTCGGCCCTGCCGGCGGCGGCCGCATGGCAGACCTCTCGGATGCGTGCGCGCTGGAAAGAACTTTGCGGGTGCTACGGGACGACGACATGCTATCGATGAGAGCGCTTGCGTGGAGGTGACCGTGCGGCAGCTCATCGTCCGCAATCTGGAAGACCAGGTCGTGCGCGCCCTGAAGCGACGCGCCGCGCGAAACCATCGATCGGCTGAGGCGGAGCACAGGGAGATCCTGCGCGAGGCCCTGGCAAGGGAGATGGAGGGACGGGGCTTCAAGGACTTCCTGCTCTCGATGCCCGACGTTGGCGACGACGCAGGATTGCACCTCCCAGAGACCAACCTCGCGATGTCCGTCTGTAAGCTTCCTCCTCGACACGAACGTTCTGTCTGAGCTGCGGAAGGGCGCGCGTGCGCACTCGAGTGTCCGCCAGTGGTTTGCTTCGGTGCGAGACGACGATTTGCACGTCATCGTCCTTGTGCTTGGCGAGATTCGACGCGGCATAGAGTTTCTCCGTCGTCGCGACAAGGTTGCAGCCATGGCACTGGAGCAGTGGCTTCAACGGCTTTCGAGTAGCTTTGCCAGCCGTGTCCTGACATCGATGCAACAATTGCAGAACGCTGGGGCACATTGTGCGTGCCCGATCCGCTCTCCACAGTGGAGGGGCTCCTTGCAGCAACAGCGTTGGAGTACGACCTGACTCTGGTTACGCGGAACGTGAGGGACGTGGAGCGAACAGGCGTAAGCCTGCTCAATCCATTCGTGGATGAGCCCGGTTGAGCGAACGCGTTGCGCATCGCCGCGTGCATCGTCTACCGTAGGAGACCCCTACGGTCCCCCTTTCCAGGAGAAGACATGCGCGTTCCCCTCATCTGCGCCCTGCTCGCCGGCCTCGCCTTCGCCCAGGCTCCGTCGGACGACGCACGTCCACTCGCCGCCGGAACCCACGCCGACGAGGTCACCAGCGACGCCCACTGGTACCGCATCGACGCCGACGCCGGCTCCGTCGTCCGGGTCACGATGGGCCTGGTGCACGCCGACGGCGACCTCGACATGTTCCTCTACGACGAGGTGGGCGGCCTGCTCGCCTCGTCGACCAGCGTCACAGACCACGAACAGGCCATCGCCCCGGTCCTCGGCGGCGGCACCTTCCTGAAGGTCACCGGCACCCCGAACCGCTACCAGCTCGAGGTGGCGATCGACCCGCTCCCGACCCTCGCGGCCGGGCTCCACGAAGGGCTGCGCGCCGAGGGTGAGGCCTGGTTCCTGTTCGAGGTTCCCGACAACTCCCTCGTGCGGGTGAAGGCGACCTTCTCGACCGACGACGGGGACCTCGACCTCGAGCTGCGGTCTCTCGACAACACCGGTGAGCTCGATTCGTCGCGCGGGACCTCGGACGTCGAGGAGATCGCGCATCCGATCATCGAGGGCGGGACCCTGCTCCTGCGCGCCTACAACGCGACCCTCGACTTCAGCCTCGAGCTCGCCACCGAGCCGATCGTGACCCTCGAGCCGGGGCTGCACGAGGGGCTGACATGCTCCGGGACCAGCTGGTTCCGCGTGACCGCGCCGCCGCGGGCGGACGTCGACGTGATCCTGCGCGGCGGGCCGGACGCCGGCG
>JAUIEM010000281.1 GCA_030428695.1 bacterium | reverse complement strand
GAACAGCGTCCAGGCCAGCAAACCCGCGCCGAGCAGCAGGCCGTCGAGGCGCGAGATCACGCCGTCGGCGGCGAGGCCCCAGGCGAGCAGCGACGCGCCGACCATGATCGGCAGGTCGTTGCGCACGATGCGGTGGGCGACCGCGATCGGCGTGATCAGCGCCGAGGCGCCGAGGATGAACAGGACGTTGAAGATGTTGCTGCCGACGACGTTGCCCATCGCCAGGGCCGGGTTGCCGACCAGCGCGGCCTCGAGGCTGACGGCCAGCTCGGGCAGGCTGGTGCCCCAGGCGACCACGGTCAGGCCGACGAGCAGGGGCGGCACGCCGAGCGCCCGGGCGAGCCGCGAAGCGCCGCGGATCAGCCAGTCGGAGCCGAGCACCGAGAGGATCAGGCCGGCGGCCGTGAAGAGGAGAGCCCAGATGAGCGCCATCGCGTTCTCCTGACGAGAAGCTCTCGATGGTAGCACGAGGTGTCCACCGTGGCTCGCGCGTTGTCAGGGAGAGGGCGTGGGGAACGGGCCCCCGGTTCCATCGGAGTCGGCGTCGGCGTCGGAACCGGAGTCGGCGTCGGAACCGCAGGCGGAGTCGGAACCGGAGGCGGCACAGACGGCGGATCAGAGGATCGGCCCTCGAAGCTCTGCGTCCTCCGCACCTCTGCGGTTCCTCCTCTTCCATCGGAGTCGGAGTCGGAGTCGGCATCGGAGTCCGAGTCGGACTCGCACTCGACATCCGCATCGGCATCCGACGGTGCGGCGTCGGGGTTCCGTCCGTCGATCCCCGTTCGACACCATCCCTGCCCCGCGCCCGTCCACTCGGCTACAATGTCCCCAGCCCTCCCACGAGGAACCGCCATGCGCCGCCTGCTTCTGCTCTTCCTCTTCATCCCCGCCCTCGCCCAGGACTGGGACCCCGACCGCACGCTCTTCTTCGGGGCGAGCACCGTCGTGTTCGAGGACGACAGCTACGACAACTTCGCGAGCGCCGGCCGGCAGGACCAGGCGCTGCTCGACGCCTTCCTCGCCGCGGGCGTGCCGCGCCGGCGCACCGTGCTGCTGCTCGACGAGGACGCGAAGCTCGAGCGCATCCGCGGCGAGCTGACGGCGCTGCTGAAGAAGAGCCGGCGCGGGGAGATGCTGGTCTTCTACTTCCAGGGCCACGGCCTGCGCAAGGACGGCCACACCTGGCTCGCCCCGTACGACGCCGGGGGGCCCTGGTCGACCTGCCTGCAGGTGTCCGAGGTCTTCGACCGCATCGAAGAGGACTTCCGGGGGGACCGGGTGCTGCTGATCGGGGACTGCTGCCACTCCGGCGGGCTGGCCGAGGAAGCGGGGCGCCGGGAGAGCGGCATCAGCTACGGGGTGCTCGCCTCCTGCCCTTCCTACGAGCTGTCGACGGGGAACTGGACCTTCACCGCCTGCATCGTCGAGGCCCTCCGGGGCGAGGGCCGCTACGACCGGGATGGGGACGGCGTCGTCGAGCTCGGGGAGCTCGCGCAGGAGGCCGAGGAGACGCTCGCCTTCAAAGAACAGCAGCTCGCGCGCTTCGCGACCACCGGCGACTTCCCGAGCAACCTCGCCCTCGCCTCCGCCCGCGCGGTCGCCGAGCCGTTCGTCAAGAGCCAGCTCGAGGCCTGGGACGGCGAGGGCTGGTACCGGGCCGAGGTGCTGAAGGTCGACGACAGGGGCCGGGCCTACGTGCACTACATCGGCTACGACGCGAAGTACGACGAGTGGCTGGGCCTGGAGCGGCTGCGGCCCTGGCGGCCGGAGCTGGTCCCGGTCGGCGCCCGGGTCACCGTGCGCGAGGATGGCAAGGACTACACCGCGACCGTCACCGCCGAGCGGCTCGGGCTGCACCGCATGCGCTACGACGGCTGGGATGCGGAGTGGGATGACTGGCTGCCGGCGGCCCGGCTGCAGGCCTCGACCCGCACCTGGCAGCCCGCCCGCACCTGGGTGTTCGCCGTCGGGGTGCTCGCCTGGCAGGACGGCGAGCGCTTCCCCCCCTTCCCGAAACGCGATCGCCAGGACCGCGCGCTGGTCGAGCTGCTGAAGGAACGCGGCGTGCCGGCCGAGCAGGTCGTCTTCCTGACCGACCGCCAGGCGCGGACCGAGCGGGTCGAGCGCGAGCTGGCGGGGCTCCTCGACAAGACCGCCCCCGGCGACTTCCTCATCGTCTACTACGCCGGCCACGGCTACCGCGACGCGGACGACGTCGCCTGCTTCGCGACCTGGGATGCCGGGGAGACCCGCGGCTGGCGCGTGCCGGATCTGGTCGCCGCGGTCGCCGACGGCTTCTCCGGGCAGGCCGGGCTGCTGCTCGCCGACTGCTGCGACGCCGGCAGCCTGCTCGAGGCGCTCGGGAGCCGGCCGGGAGTGCCGCTCGCCGGGTTGACCTCCTCGCGGACGCGCGCGCTCTCGACCGGCAGTTGGACCTTCACCGAGAGCCTGATCGACGGCTTCGGGGGTTCCGCCATCGTCGACGCCGACGCGGACGGCAGCGTCGCCCTCGGCGAGCTGGCGGCCCACGCCGAGGCGGCGCTGCTCGCGCGCGACGGGCAGCTCCCCGGCTTCGGGGCCGGCGGCGGGTTCCCCGCGCGGTTGACGCTGGCGGACAGCGGCGGCGAGGGGGGCTGGGTCGGAAGCTACGTCGAGATGTGGGACGGCGACCGCTGGCAGACCGCCCACGTGCTGGCCCTCGGCCGCGAGGGGCTCGAGGTGCGGGAGGTCGGGGAGAGCCGCGGGGACACCCTGGTCGGCCTCGACGCGCTGCGCTTCCCCCGGCCCCTCACCCTGCCGCCCGGCACGCCGGTCGAGGTGCTGTCGGCGGGGAAGTGGTACCGCGCGACGGTGCTCGCCTCGCGGCGCGGGTTGCATCGCGTGACCTACGCGGGCTGGGACTCCTCGTGGGACGAGTGGGTGCCGCCGGAGCGGGTGCGCTGGTAGGGCGCCGGAAGGAAAAGCTGGTACCGGGCCGCCTTTCCTGGTTACATCCCGGCGGAATCCAACGGGTGACTGGGAAGGAGGTCGGAATGGTAGACGCGTGGACGGTCGATCGCGCCCGTGAGCTGTACAGCATCGATCACTGGGGCGAGGGCTTCGTCAGCGTCGGGCCCCACGGCAACCTGATGATCAGCCCGACGGGTGAGCCCGACTCCGGCATCGACCTCAAGGCGCTGGTCGAGGAGGTGCGCGCCCGCGGCATCAAGCCACCGCTGCTCCTGCGCTTCCCGGGCATCCTCCAGACCCGCCTGCGGCGCATCCATCAGGCCTTCGCCCGGGCGATCGAGGAGTTCGAATACCCCGGGCGCTTTCAGGGCGTCTACCCGATCAAGGTCAACCAGGACCGCTACCTGGTCGAGACCATCGTCAGCGCCGGACGGACCTGGGACTTCGGCCTCGAGGTCGGCTCCAAGCCGGAGCTGATGGCCGCGATGGCGATGCTCGACAACCCCGCCGCGCTGATCATCTGCAACGGCTACAAAGACTGGCAGTACGTCGAGCTCGCGCTGCGGGCCAGCCAGCTCGGCAGCCGTGTGATCATGGTGGTCGAGCGGCCCGAAGAGGTCGACCTGATCCGCCGGGTCAGCAAGAAGGTCGGCATCGTCCCCTCGATCGGCGTGCGCGCCAAGCTGAGCACGCGCGGCGCCGGGCATTGGAAGACCTCGGCCGGGGACACCTCGAAGTTCGGGTTGACCTGCCAGCAGATCCTCGAGGCCGTCGATCGGCTGCGCGAGGGCGGGCTCCTCGACCGGCTGATGCTGCTGCACTTCCACCTCGGCAGCCAGATCTCGGCGGTGCGCACGATCAAGGACGGCGTCCAGGAGGCGGCGCGCATGTACGTCGAGCTGGTCAAGCTCGGCGTGCCCCTCGCCTATCTCGACGTCGGGGGCGGTCTCGGGGTCGACTACGACGGCTCGCAGACCGACTTCGTCGCGTCGATGGACTACACGATGCAGGAGTACGCGGACAACGTCGTCGGCGGCATCCTCGAGGTGTGCCAGGAGGCCGGCATCGAGCGGGTCCCGACGATCACGACCGAGTCCGGGCGCGCGACGGTCGCCCACCACGCGCTGCTGGTGTGCAACGTGCTGAGCACCGCGAGCCGCGTGGCCGGGCCGATCGACATCGCCCCGAGCGAGGATGCGAACCGGCTGGTGCACGACCTGTACGAGATCCTGCAGGACGTCGACTTCAAGTCGATGCGCAACGCCTTCCACGACGCCCGCCATCTCAAGGACCAGACCCTGACCCTGTTCAAGCTCGGGCACCTCGGCATCGAAGAGCGGGCGCAGGCGGAGTCGTACTTCTGGAGCATCTGCCGGAAGATCCAGAAGCTCCTGCGCCGGGTCAAAGAGCTCCCCGAGGAGTTCGAGAACCTCGAGCGGAACCTCGCCGCGACCTACTTCTGCAACTTCTCGATCTTCCAGTCGCTGCCGGACACCTGGGCGATCGACCAGATCTTCCCGGTGCTGCCGATCCACCGCCTCGACGAGGAGCCGACCGAGCGCGCGATCCTCGCCGACGTGACCTGCGACTCCGACGGCCGCGTCGACCAGTTCATCGACAAGCGCGACGTCAAGCAGGTGCTCGAGGTGCACCCGCCGAACGGCGATCCCTACTACCTCGGCTTCTTCCTGGTCGGCGCCTACCAGGAGATCCTCGGTGACCTGCACAACCTGTTCGGCGACACCAACGCCCTGCACGTGATCGACGACAGCGAAGGCCACTACCAGATCAGCCACGTCGACCGGGGCGACCGCGTCTCGGACGTCCTGAGCTGGGTGCTGTACAACGACGTCGAGCTCGTCGCCCGGCTGCGCAAGCAGTCGGAAGCCGCGGTGCGCAAGAAGACCCTCAGCCTCGAGCAGTCCCGGGCGCTGTTCCGGCTCTACGACAAGCTGCTCGGCGGGTACACCTACCTCGACGACCGCATGAAGAAGAAGAAGCCGGCCCCGACCACCCCCACCGAGGTGCGCTCCGGCGCCTGAGGAGGACGCGATGAGCCTGTTCGACTTCCTCGGTCTCCTGCTGATCGCCGGCCTCTGCGGCTGGATCGCCAAGTGGCTGACCGGCGAGAAGCTCGGGGGCATGGTCGCGAGCATCGCGATCGGCTTCGTCGGCGCGCTGATCGGGATGTGGATCAAGCGCGGCCTCGAGCTCCCGGCGATTCTCCCCGTCCAGATCGGGGACACGCGCTTCCCGGTCGTGTGGGCGGTGATCGGCGCCGCGCTGTTCGTCTTCGTGCTGTCGGTGCTGCGCAAGAAGCGCTGAACCTGACGGGCTACCGCTCCTCGGCCACCAGCCACACCTCCCGCGGGTCGACCACGCGGTCGCGCGGCAGCACGTGGTGGTCGGGGCCCCAGACCACCGCGCCGCCGTTGTGCCCGAGGTCGGCGTGGTACGGGCTGAGCAGATTCTCCCGGTCCGCTGCGTTCTCCGGGCCGCGGCGCGCGCGGCGGAGCTCGGCGGCCGTCGCGCGGCGGAAGCGCAGGCCCGGGTGACGGCGCTCGAGGGCGCGGCACCAGGCGGCGATCAGCTCCTGCTCGACGAAGATCGGGCTGTCGAAGGGCCCCTCGGCGCGGCGATGGCCCTCCTCGGCGCACACGAACAGCCGCCCCGGCGCGCCGCTCTCGGTGATGAACTCCGCCAGCTCCCACGGATCGACCGCGGACAGCGCGATGCGCAGCGCCGGCAGCTCCCGCCGCCAGGCCGCGGGGGGCAGCAGCGGCGGGCCGTGACGGTAGGCCAGGGCCTCGTGCAGCCCCGGCCCGGCGGCGAGGTAGGCGTAGCCTTCCGGTGTCGCGCTCCACACCGCCTCGTCGAGGGCGATCGCGTGGGTCTCCCCGGAGATCAGCAAGAAGGGCAACTGGAGCGGAGGCCGCCCCCGGAAGCGCGCGTGCAGGATGTAGCTGCCCGGCGGCAGCGCGTGGCTGCCGGCGGCGAAGCGGAGCTCGGCGGTCGCGGGCTCCTCGAGCGGGTTCTGGAAGAAGCCGACCGTCGTGAAGTCGTGGCGCTCCGGGTCGTAGCTGATCCGTCGCAGCCGACCATCCTCGGCGCAGACGCTGAGCTCCGCCCCGCCGACCACCTCGCGCCGGGCCGGGAAGGCGGGCTCCTCGCCGTGGCCGAGGGTCTCGCCGAGCAGCTCGCCGTCGACCCGCAGGATCACCCCGAACAGCTCCTCGCTGTCGAACAACGACACCGGCAACCCCGCGCTCCCGACCCACTCGACGGGGTCCTCGTCGAGCTCTTCGCCGGCGATCTCGAGCTGGGCGAGCAGGGCGCGCATCAGGAAGCGCCGCGAGCGCCCGTCCCCGTAGCCGAGGCTGATGCCCTCGAGCTCTTCGGCCAGGCCCCGGGCGCGCTCCGGCCGGGCGGCGGCGATCGCCTCCTCGAGCTCGGCGAACAGCGCCTCCTGCTCGAGGTGCACGGACGCCGACGCCGAGGGCAGCTCCGACCACTCGAGGCTCTCGACGGGTGCGCCGTCCGGGGCGCACAGCAGGGGCGGGCTGTTCTGGTCCGGGACGCGGTACAGGTGGACGCTGACGCCCTCCCCCAGGGTCAGGGTGAGGGTGCCGGGGCGCAGGCCGGGCAGCTCGTCGCCGCCGAGGGCTAGCAGGCGCTCGCGCCAGAGCTCCTGCGACGGCCGGTCGCAGCGGTTCAGCCCGAGCCACACGCGGTGGACCGCGCGCCGGATCAAACCTTCGCCCCGGAGCCGCTGCTTCTCCGCCGCCCCGGGCAGCGCACCGGCGAGCGCGCGCTCGAGGGCGGCGCAGTCCAGGATGCCGCGGGCGAGGGACCGCTCACAGGCCGCCCGGTTGACCTCGGCGACGACCCCGAGCTGCTGGCGGGCGGCGAAGAAGCGCTCCTCGGCCTGGGCGAAGCTCGCGTCGATCGCCACGGCCAGCGACTCCGCCGTGGCCAGGGCCGCCGCCCGGTCGCGCACCGCGAGCGCTCCTCCCGAGCGCAGGACGGCGAGGGCCGGATGCTCCGGAGCGCGCTCCTCGAGCAGCGTGCGCGCGATCTGCAGGGCCTCGGCATCGCCGACGGCCAGGGCCTCCCAGGCCCTCTCCAGGGGCGCGTCGAGGGCCCGCCATTCGCGCCAGCCGACGAGCAGCAGCACGAGCACCAGCGCCCCGAGCGCGAGCCGGGCCCGCAGCCGCGGCCGACGCAGGCTGCTCGCGACCTCCTGCCAGACGCTCGGGCGGGCGTCGACCGAGCCTCCCTGGAGCAGGCGGTCGAGGTCGATGCGCAGCTCGCCCATGTCCGGGTAGCGATCGTCCGGCTCGACGGCGAGGGCCCGCAGGCAGATCGCCTCGATGTCGCGGCTGAGCTCGGGGTTGAGCCGGCGCGGCGGCTCACACGCCCCCTGGCGCACGCGCTCGCGGATCTCTTCGCGGGTCTTGCCGCGGAAGGGCGGCGCGCCGGTCAACAGCTCGTAGAGGACGACGCCGACCCCCCACACGTCGGTGCGCTCGTCGACATCGTGGCTGCGGCCGCGGACCTGCTCGGGGGACATGTAGGCCGGGGTGCCGAGCACCGCGCCGGTCCTGGTCAGGGTGCTGTCCTCGGCGTCCTGGGCGAGCCCGAAGTCGAGCAGCAGGGGCTGGCCGTCCCGGCGCCGGACGAGGATGTTCTGCGGCTTGACGTCGCGGTGGATGATCCCGGCGCGGTGTGCGTGCTCGAGGCCGGAGACGATCGGCCGCAGCAGGCGCGCGGCGCGCTTCTCGGGCAGGGGCCCCGAGCGGCGCAGCAGCTCGGCGAGGTCGCTGCCGTCGATCAGGGGCATCGCGTACCAGGGCAGGCCCTCGTGGCTGCCCGCGTCGAGGACCGGGACGATGGCCGGGTGGTCGAGCTTGCGCATCGAGGCGGCCTCCCGCCCGAAGCGGGCGAGCTGGCGGCGGCTGGCCTCGTTCCCGCGCACCCGCAGGAGCTTGATCGCGACCGGACGCTGGTGGGTGGTGTCCCAGGCCTCGTACACCACCCCCATGCCGCCCTTGCCGATCTGGCGCTTGAGCTCGTAGGGCCCGACGGCCGACAGCGCGGGCGCGCTGGCCTGGCGCGCGTAGTAGGTGACCGGGTCCTCGATGTTCTCGGTCGGGGACTCTTCCGGGGTGCGGCGCAGGAAGAGGGCGCTCGTGTCGGAGGTGTCTCCGTCGCCGAGGCCGGCGACCTCGGTCGCGCTCTCCTCGGGCACCCGCGGAGGAGGGCAGGCGCGGGTCTCGCAGGCCGGGCAGCCGCGTCCGCCCCCGGGCAGGGCGACCAGCGCCTGGTCGCAGACGTCGCAGGTGGCGCTCAGCTCGGCGTCAGGAGTCCCGCCCGACACATCTCCTCCTCGAGTCGCGCGCGGGCCGCATCCCCCATCCGGACGATCGGCAGCCGGAACACCTCTTCGAGCAGCCCGAGCCGCGCCTGGGCGGTCTTGACCGGCTGCGGGTTGGTCTCGAGGAACATCGCGCGCATCAGCGGGAACAGCCGGGCGTGCTCTGCCCGGGCCGCCGCGAAGTCCCCCTCGCGCGCCGCCTTGCACAGGCGCGCGAGCGGCCCGGGGGTCAGGTTGGCGAGCACCGACACGACGCCGACCGCGCCGACCGCGAGCATCGGCAAGGTCAGCGAGTCGTCGCCGGAGAACACCGCGAGCCCGCTGCGCCCGCACAGCTCACTGACCCGGTCGAGGTCGCCGGCGGCCTCCTTGATCGCGACGATCGCCTCGTGCTCGCCGAGGGCGACGGCGGTGTCGACAGCGATCGAGACGCCGGTGCGGCCCGGGACGTTGTACAGCATCACCGGCAGGCCGACGTCCGCGACCGCCTCGAAGTGCGCGCGCAGGCCCGCCTGCGTCGGCTTGTTGTAGTACGGCGTGATGACCAGGGCGCCCGTCGCCCCGGCGTCCTTCGCCCAGCGGGTCAGCTCGACCGAGGCGCGGGTGTCGTACGAGCCGGTGCCGGCGATCACCGGGCGGCCCTGGGCGCGGGCGATCACGCGCGCGATCACCCGCTTCTTCTCGTCGTCGCTCAGGGTCGGCGACTCGCCGGTCGTGCCGCAGGGCACGAGCCCCTCGATGCCGGCCTCGAGCTGGCGGTCGACCAGCGCGTCGAGGGTGTCGAGGTCGAGGCTGCCGTCGGCGCGAAACGGGGTGGTCAGGGCGACGAAAGAACCTGCGAACACGGTGACTCTCCGCTCAGGTGCGTTGGGGCAGGGCCGAGCCCGCCTCGGACATGATGTCGAGGACTTCCTTGCCGGACAGGGTCTCGTGCTTCATCAGCTCTTTGGTGACCGCCTCGAGCGCGTCGCGGTGCTCGATCAGGATCGTCTTGCAGCGCTGGTAGCACTCGTCGAGGATGCGGAACACCTCGTCGTCGATGCTGCGCGCGGTCTTCTCGCTGAACGGCTTCTTCGACCAGGGACCCGGCTCTTCACCGATCGGATAGGGGCTGAGGTTGATCAGGCCGAGGGAGCTCATCCCCCACTCGGTCACCATCTTGCGGGCGAGCTGGGTCGCCTTCTCGATATCGTTCTGGGCCCCGGCGCTGATGTCGTTGCAGGCGAGCTCCTCGGCGACGCGTCCGCCGTAGCAGACGGTGATGCGCTGCAGGAGGTTGTTCTTCTGCATGTGGTAGCGGTCGCGCTCGGGCATCTGGATCGTCACGCCGAGGGCCTGGCCGCGCGGGATGATCGTGACCTTGTGCAGCTGGTTCACCTCGTCGAGAAGCGCCGCGACGATCGCGTGACCGCTCTCGTGGTAGGCGGTGATCAGCTTGTCATCGGTCTGCAGGTGCGACTTCTTCTTGCGGCGGCCGAAGCGGATCTTGTCCCGCGCCTCCTCGAGGTCTTCGAGCACGACCGCGTCGCGCCCCTTGACCGCCGCCAGGATCGCCGCCTCGTTGCACATCGCCGCGAGCTCGGCGCCGCTGAAGGTCGGCGTGCTGCGCGCGAGGACCTTGAGGTCGACGTCCGGGTCGATGCGGATCTTCCGCACGTGCACGCGCAGGATCGCCTCGCGTCCGACCACGTCGGGCAGGTCGACCGCGACCTGCCGGTCGAAGCGCCCGGGGCGCATCAGCGCGGGGTCGAGGATGTCCGCCCGGTTCGTCGCCGCGAGCACGATCACGTTGTCGTCGGTCTCGAAGCCATCCATCTCGACCAGGATCGCGTTGAGGGTCTGCTCGCGCTCCTCCCCTCCCCCGCCGCCGGCGAAGCCCGCGCCGCGTTTGCGGCCGACCGCGTCGATCTCGTCGAGGAAGAGGATGCAGGGGGCGTTCTTCTTCGCCTGCTTGAACAGGTCGCGGACGCGCGAGGCGCCGACGCCGACGAACATCTCGACGAAGTCGGAGCCGGAGATCGACAGGAAGGGCACGTCCGCTTCCCCCGCGATCGCCTTGGCGAGCAGGGTCTTGCCGGTGCCGGGCAGGCCGGCGAGCAGCACCCCGCGGGGGATGCGTCCGCCGAGCCGGCGGAACTTCTCCGGGTTCTTGAGGAACTGGACGATCTCCTCGACCTCTTCCTTGGCCTCGTCGATGCCGGCGACATCGCGGAAGGTGACCTTCGACACCTCCTTGTTCGCGAGCCGCGCCCGGCTCTTGCCGAAGGACAGGATGCCACCGGCCCCCGACGAGCCGCGCACCTGGCGCATCAACAGCAGCAACAGGCCGATGAAGATCACCCAGGGGAAGAGGTTGATCAGGACGGGCAGCAGCACCCCGGTCGACACCACCTTGAGCTCGGTCTCGACCTTCGGCGCGCCCTGCTCGAGCTCGAGGATGGTCGCGCGCAGCTCGTCGACGGCCCCGTCGGTGCCGAACATCACGGTCCGCTCGAGGCCGGGCTTCAGCTTCGCGAGCTCACCCCCCGGACGCAGCTGGACCCGCGCCCGTTTCTCGTCGCCCTGCGGGAGCTCGATGCGCTCGACCGCGCCGATCTTGAGCAGCCGGTCGAACTCGTTGAAGGTCAGCTCCTGCTCGGCGGAGGATTCGGACCAGGTCAGGAACAGGAACAGCAGCGAGGTCATCCCGACCAGGGCGATCAGGACGTACATCAAGCGGGGGCGCTGCGCTCCTCCTTCGGGTCCTTTGCTCTTCTCGCTCAAGGTGCCTCCGGGTCATTCCAGCCGTCGTCGAGGAACAGGATAACACGTTCGGCCAGCGACCGGAACGCTTGGTCGCGGGCGTCCGCCAGGGCGGGGTCGAGCCCGGGGTCGACCTCGGCCAGGGCCAGCCGGCTGGCGTCCCGCCGCCAGACGCGGCCGGTGCGCAGGTCGACCAGCTCGAAGCGGGCCTCGACGATCGCGGTGGTCAGCTCGGGGTTGTCGAGCCGGTCCTCGACCTGGACGTTGAGGGTGAAGCGGGTCAGCCGCCCGGTCAGGAGCAGGTCGGCCTGGTCGCTGGGCAGGATCTTCAGGGGCGTACGGGTCAGGATCTCGCGCCGGATCAGGTCGGTCAGCACCAGCTCGAGCTGCACCCGGTCGGTCTGGTTGTCGAGCATCGGGACGGCGACGCTGCGCGCTCCCGCGATCGGGGTGAAGCCCCAGCGGTAGCCGCAGCCGGAGGACAGAACCAGGACCAGCGCCAGCAGGGCGCGCATCTACAGCTCCTCGTGGCCGTCATCGTCGGGTTCCATGTGGATCGTGACGTCGTTGACCCGGGGGAAGGCGGCGCGCAGCGCCGCTTCGACGTCGTGCGCGATCGCGTGAGCTTGCCGCAGCGAGAGGCTCCCGTCAAGCAGCAGGTGCAGATCGAGCTGGACCGTCTGCTCGTCGCCCCGCGAGCGGACCCGGTGGACATCCGCCACCGCCGGGTGCTCGCGCGCGATGCGCCCGACCTCGGCCGCGTCGAGCTGGGAGCGGTCGACCAGCACCTTGCTGTTCTTGCGGATGATGGTCCAGGCCACCCAGGCGATGACGACCAGCACGACCAGGCTGACCGCCGGGTCCAGCCAGGTGTAGCCGAGGGCGACCCCCGCCAGCGCCGCGAGCACGCCGCCGGTGACCAGTACGTCCGAGGCGGTGTGGGCCGCGTCGGCGCTGAGGAAGGGGCTGTTCAGCTCCTTGCCACGGCGCCCCTCGTAGGCGGCGACGAACATGTTGACCAGCCAGGTGCCGCCGACCACCACGAAGCCGAGCGCCGAGCTGACCGGCGGCTCGCGGCCCGAGACCAGCGCCGTGATCGCCTCCTTGCCGAACTCGAACACGCCGACCGCGATGAAGATCCCGACGCAGGTCGCCGCCAGCGTCTCGAACTTCGAGTGCCCGTACGGATGCTCCGGATCCGGCGGCTCCGCCGCCATCCGCAGCGCGACCCAGCCGACCACGTTCGAGGTCGCATCGAGCAGGGAGTGGAAGGCGTCGACCGTGACGACCAGGCTTCCGGCCCACAGCCCGTACCAGCCCTTGGCGACCGCGACCGCGAGGTTGAGCACGAAGATGACCAGGATCGTGCGCCGCACCGCCCGCTGACGGTCGGCCGGCGCGAGCGCCGCCGCCGTCACGGGAAGACGCAGCGGAAACCGAGCGCGTCGGTGCGGGTGTCGGGAGGCCGGAAGCCGCGCTCGTGGGTCCGCTGCTCGGACTGCCAGCTGCGGAAGCTCCCGCCCCGGGTCACCCGCGCCGCGTTCTCCTGCCCCGGGACGAAGGGGTCGAGCAGCCCCGCATCGATGTAGCCCGTCGGGCTGTAGGCGTCGCGGCACCACTCCTCGACGTTGCCGGCCATGTCCAGAGCCCCGAACGGGGACGCCCCCTCCGGCCAGCTGCCCGGCGTGATGATCAGCTGGCCGCTCTCGCGCAGGTTGTCGAGCCGCCCCTCGTTCTCGGTCGCGCCGAGGGTCTCGCGGGACTGCCCGGCGAAGTTCGACCACTCGTTGCCCCACGGGAAGATGCGCCCGTCCGTTCCCCGCGCGGCCTTCTCCCACTGGGCCTCGGTCGGCAGCTTCTTCGCCCAGTAGCCGGCGTAGGCCCAGGCGTCCCAGAAGTCGATCTTGACCACCGGGTGCTCGGGCACATCGAGGTAGGTGCCGAGCTCGTCGGGCACGTGGTCCTTGCCCGGGGGCTCGTCGGGATGACAGAAGCGGTGATCGTCGGTCTTGAGGAACCACTCCGCGAAGAACTTGTAGCGCTCCCAGGTGACCTCGTGCCGGTCGACCCAGAACTCGGCCAACACCACCGTGCGCACCGGCGCCGCGTCCGGCATCGCGCCGCGCAGGAAGCCGCCCTGGGGGACGTGCACCATGTGGTCCTCGCGCTCGCGGGCGAGCAGCGCCGTGCGCAGCTCGACGATCGCCTCGAGGTGGGCGGCGAAGAACACGGTCTGGTCGTAGCGCGTCTCCACCATGCGCAGGTGCTGCCAGGCGGGGTCGATGCGCCCGAGCTTGAGCAGCGAGGCGGCG
>JAUIEM010000661.1 GCA_030428695.1 bacterium | reverse complement strand
CCTGTCGCTGTCCCCTCCCATCATCGAGAGGTCGCCCTCCGGAGGCTTCCGATGGAAGAGTTTCCCGCCCTGCTCCCCGCGCGGATGTTGAACGAGTACGCCTACTGTCCCCGGCTGATGTACCTCGAGTGGGTCCAGGCCGAGTGGGAGGACAACGCCGACACCGACGAGGGGCGCTTCGAGCACCGACGCGTCGACCGGGAGCGCGGCGGCGTGCCGTCCCCCGAGGCGGTCGAGCAGCCCTTCCAGTCCCGCTCGGTGCTGCTGTCCAGCCAACGTCTGGGGCTGATCGCCCGGATGGACCTGCTCGAGGGCGAGGACGGGCAGGTGTGGCCCGTCGACACCAAGCGTGGACGCCGCCCGCCAGTGGCGGAAGGGGCATATGAACCCGAACGCGTGCAGCTCTGCGCCCAGGGCCTGATCCTGCAGGACCACGGCTACCGCTGCGCGGCCGGCTTCCTCTACTTCGCAGGCGGCCGCGAGCGGGTCGAGATCCCCTTCGACGACGCCCTGGTCGCCCGCACGCTCGAGCTCGCGGCCGCGGCCCGGCAGGCGGTGCGTGACCCGATCCCCGCGCCGCTGGTCGACAGCCCGAAGTGTCCGCGCTGCTCGCTGGTCGGCATCTGCCTGCCCGACGAGGTGACGCGGCTGCGCGGAGAAGAGCCGGTGCCGACGGTGCGGCGCCTGATCATGCCCCGCGACCAGGTCAAGCCGCTGTACGTCACCTCCTACCGGGCCCGGGTCGGGAAGCGCGGCGGGCGGCTGGTCGTCAAGGAGGAGGGCGAGGTCGTCGGGGAGACCCGGCTCCTGCACACCTCCCAGCTCGTGCTGCTCGGCACCGTCCAGGTCAGCACGCAGGCGCTGTGGGAGCTGGCCGAGCGCGGGATCCCGATCCTGTACCTCAGCTACGCCGGCTGGTTCCGCGCGGCGACCTGGGGGATCGGCTCGAAGAACATCGACCTGCGGCGGGTCCAGTTCCGCCACGCCGAGGGCGACGCCGCCCTGCCCCTCGCCCGCGCCTTCGTCGCCGGCAAGCTGCGCAACGCCCGGACGCTGCTGCGGCGGAACGGGGAGGAGGTCGAGGAGAGCCGCCTCCACCGCCTCGAGGCCCTCGCCCGCCAGGCGCTCGAGGCGGACAGCATCGGCAGCCTGCTCGGCGTCGAGGGGCTCGGCAGCCGGCTGTACTTCGAGGTCTTCGCGTCGATGCTCAAGGGCGCGGGCCGCCTCGACTTCGACTTCCAGGGGCGGAACCGCAGGCCGCCCCTCGATCCGGTCAACGCGCTCCTGTCCTTCGCCTACGCCCTGCTCGCCAAGGACTGCTTCGTCGCCGCCCTCGGCGTCGGCTTCGACCCCTACCTCGGCTTCCTGCACCAGCCGCGCTATGGGCGTCCGTCGCTCGCCCTCGACCTGATGGAGGAGTTCCGTCCCCTGATCGCCGACTCGGCGGTGCTGCGCGCCCTGAACAACGGCGAGCTCGGGCCGCGGGACTTTGTCACGCGCGGACCGGCCGTCGGCCTGACGAAGAACGCGCGCAAGCGCTTCATCCGCGGCTACGAGCGGCGCATGGCGCAGGAGGTGCGGCACCCGGTCTTCGGGTACAAGGTGCGCTACCGGCAGGTCCTGGAGATCCAGGCACGCCTGCTCGGGCGCGTGCTGACCGGGGAGATTCCGGACTATCCGAGCTTCCAGACCCGCTAGGTGACGCCGTGCGCAAGGTCTACCTGATCAGCTACGACATCTCCGACCCGAAGCGCCTGCGGCGGGTGGCGGAGGTGCTCAAGAGCTACGGCCGGCGGCTGCACTACTCGGTGTTCCGCTGTGACCTGAGCCGGGGGGAATACTTCCGGCTGCTTGCGGCGCTGACCGATGTGATGCATCTTGGCGAGGACCGCGCGCTGCTCGCCGACCTCGGCCCATGCCGCGGCTCGGGGCCCGAGCGGATGCGGTTCATCGGCCGGGCTCCTGACGCAGAGGACGAGGGGCTCGCCTTCGTCTTCTGACGGCTGCTTGGCAACCGAACACCTGCCGCGCGAGCGCTCGCGACGTGCCGGAAACCCGGCGAGCGCTCGCGCCGGGCATTTTGCTGGAGGAGGAGCTGTCTGTTGACGTTGACTGTCTGTTCTCGCCTTGTTCTGCCCCCGCGCTCGCGAGAAGGCCTCGGGACCCGCCTGTGTGGCGGGCCGGGAGCGAGCGCTGCATCCGCGCCTGCACGGGCGCGGCCCCATTGAAGCCTCTTCGAGGTCGGCGACGATGCGCTCGAGGCGCTGCGCATCCGCGCCTGCACGGGCGCGGCCCCATTGAAGCCGGCGCCGCAAGGGCCGCCCTCGAACCTGG
>JAUIEM010000280.1 GCA_030428695.1 bacterium | reverse complement strand
CCGGCGAGCAAAGACCTCGCCCTCAGCCTGCGGCGCTTCCACTCGCTGCTGCTCAAGATCGAGGAGATCCACGCCCGCGGCCTGATCCACAAGGACATCAAGCCGGACAACATCATCGTCCAGGACGACGAGCTGTGCCTGGTCGACCTCGGGCTGCTGACCGAGGTCGAGTCGGCGATGACCCTGACCACCCAGGGCACCGAGTACTTCCGCGACCCCGAGATGGTGCGCCTCGCCCTGTCGGGGATCCGGGTCAAGGACACCGACGCCCGGCGCTTCGACATCTACTCCGCCGGCGCGGTGCTCTACTACATCGTCGAGGGCGACTTCCCCGCCTGCAGCTCGCTGAGCCCCTTCTCCCGGCACGTCCCCCTCGCCCTGCAGTGGGTGGTGCGGCGCTCGATGGCCGAGGCGAGCCAGCGCTACACGACCGTCGAGGAGCTGCGGCGGGACATCGACGTCTGCCTGCAGGCCGCCGAGAAGGACCGCCTCGGCGAGCTCAAGCCCGCCGCGCTGCCCTCGATGGGAACCGCCGACGTCGACGAGGACGACCCCTCGACGCCGGTCAAGAGCGGGCGGCGCAAGAAGCGCGGCCGGGGTCGGCGCGTCCTGCGCTGGATCGCGATCACGGCCCTCGTGCTGTTCGCGCTCAACGCCCTCAAGCGGGGCCGCGAGAGCCGCGCCGTCCCGCCGCAGCCGCAGCCGCCGGCGAGCGTCGAGCGGGTGCCGGCGCCGGAGTACCGGACGGCCTACGCCCTCGCGCAGTTCCAGAGCTCCCTGCGGGAGGCGGCGCGCAAGCGGGGTGAGCGGGAAGATCCCGCGCTGGTGCTCAGCGTGTCGGGCGACGGCCCCGCGTTCGCTCCGGACGTGCGGCTGTGCAACACGCTCGAGGACCAGGTCGAGGCGCTCGGGGCGCGGGTGGAGTGGCCCGCCGACCTCGGCGATCCCCTCGCGATCCGGGAAGGGCTGCGGCTGCCCCAGGACCTGCTGGCCGAGGTGTGCGCCCGGGTCCAGGAGCAAATGGGCCTCGAAGACGAGCCGATCTGGGTCTTCGTCCGCCACGGCGAGCCCGGCGAGGAAGAGGTCGTCGCCGTCTACCGCGGCGCGGTGTTCCGGCGCAAGCTGCGGCTCGAGGCGCCGCTCGCCCTCGGCCTGCCGCGGTGGCACCCGGCGGAGAGCCTCAGCCTCGAGCTCGAGGCCGAGAAGGTCGAGTAGGCGGACCGGCCTCGTCGACGCGGCGGTCGCCCTGCGGCCGCCGCCTCTCGCATCCGGGCTGAACCTCCACGGCTGCGCGCGCGTCCCTCTTGCGCTACCCTCGACCTGGTAGGACAGGCGAGGTCCGGGAGGTGTCGCGTGCGTTTTGTGTGTGTTCTCGCCTTGAGCGCGCCCGCGCTCGCCGGGATGCCGAGCTTCCGCCTCGACAGCGTCGCGGAGCTGCGGGCGCAGTCGATCTCCTTCTTCCTCCTCTGCTTCCTGCTCGGCGGCCTGCTGTTCCAGTGGCTGTGGAACGGGGCGCGCGCGGACTTCCCGCGGCTGCCCCGGCTGCGCTACCGGGGCGCCCTCGGGGTGCTCGCGGTGTGGGGGCTGCTCGTGCTGGTCGTGCTGACGATGATCTCCGGGGCGCGCGAGCTGTTGACGCCAGGGGCCTGGGAAGCGGATGGGGCGACCTACACCCTCAGCGCCGCGGCCGGCGGGGAGGCCGGGGCGGACGCGCAGGCCCGGATCGAGAACATGGGCTTCCTGCGCGAGGCCCTGTTCGCCTACGCCGCCGCCCACGACGGGAGGTTTCCCCCCGACGATTTCGTCCCGGAGATCTCGCCGAAGCTGTGGCAGCTGCCCGGCTCGACGGTGCGGGTGGTGTACGTTCCGGGCCGGGTGCGGAACCAGGGGGCGCCCCTGGCCTACGAGCCCGGCGCCGTCGAAGGGCCGCGGGTCGTGCTGCTCGCGACCGGGGAGATCGTGCGGATGTCGCCCACCGAGCTGGTCCTCGCGCTCGAGGCGCGGCTGTGATGCGGGAGGAACGCCCGCGCGAGAGCTCCCGGCTCGGCTGCGTCCTGCTCTTCGTCCTGGCCGTGGCGGGCGTCGGCTGCCTGGGCCAGCAGTGGCCGATCGAGCTGGCCGGGCAGCTCGCGATCGGCTGGGTCCCCTTCCTCGGGCGGGTGCTGCCGCAGCTCGAGGTCTCGCCGGGGGCGCTGCTGAGCGGCGCGCTCTTCTGCGCCGGCTTCGTCCTCGGCCTGCACCTGCTCGCGCGCCACCTCAGCGGCGCGAAGCGCTGGAGCTTCCGGCGCAGCCTCGCCATCAGCCTGCTCGTGCTGCTCAGCTTCGCGACCGGCGTGGCGGTGGTCGGCATCGTCCATCAGACCATCTGGATGCTCCAGGGGCGCCTGGTGGCGAAGAGGAACATTCCGCCGGAAGTCTTCTACGAGTCCGTCTCCCAGACGGCCTACGGGATTCTCAACGCGGAGGCTCCCGCTCCGCTGCCCGAGCTCGTGCGCACCACCCAGGCGCGGGCGTTGTTGCCGGAGAAGCTGCACTGGGTGATCTTCCCCGACACCACGGGGTGCGTGGGAGCGCTGGTCCTCTTCCCGCGCGACCCGGAGGAGCGGGCGCGCACCGGGGGCTGGCTGGTGCGCCGGGGCGACCCGCCGAGCCGCGACGACTACCAGCGCCTGCGCGGCACGGCCATCGAGACGACGATCGCCGCGCTGCGCTGAGCGATCGCCTCAGGGATACAGGCTCGGCAGCTTCTCGGCCCGGTATATACGGTAGGCGACCGTCCCGGTCGGATCGTCCGCCCACACCTCGAACACCTTCTCGGCCGGGCGGGTGCGCCTGACCTCGACGATGCGGGCGGCGCTGCGCATCGGGTTGTCGAGCAGGCGGACGCCGTCGGTGACCAGGATGTTGCCGGTCTGCGGCAGCTCGTCGGCGTCGCAGAAGCCGCGGGAGTAGAAGAGCTCGTCCCCCGGGCCGCCGTACACCCAGGACTCGGCCACCGAGAGCTGCGCTTCGTCGATCGCGTAGATCACCGCCCGGCTGTGGTTGTTCGCGTCGGCCAGGGGCGGGGCGAAGGGCGAGGCCCGGTGAGTGCCGTTGTCGAACAGCAAGAGCTCGCCGCTGGCGGTGATCATCGGCGCGTGGGTGTGGTACGACCAGGGCATGCTGGAGACGACCGGTCGCAGGCGCAACGCGTCCCAGGCCGGTCCCCAGTTCTCCGGCGGGCCGAGGATCCAGCGCAGGGCGCCGGTCGCGCGGTCGATCTCGACGACGCAGTCCTGGTGACGCAGGCTGATGATGAAGCCCTCGTCGCGCGGATCGTGGATGACCGCGTTGCCGTGGGACCAGTCTCCGCCGACCGCGTCGTAGCCGATGCGCCGGGGGTCGAGCACGTCGAGCAGCGACCATTCATGGATCACCGTGCCGTCGCGCTGGAACTCGACGACCACATCGCCGCTGACGTCCTTGGTGATGCGCGGCGCGGCCGGATCGGTCTCGCTGGACGGGAAGCCCGTGACCGTCCGGGTCTCGCGCGACAGGGAGACCAGGTTGCCGTTCGGCAGCTCGAAGACCTCGTGGTGGAAGGTCTCCGCGTCGACCACGATCGGGTTGGCGAAGCTCAGCTGGGTCGAGCGGCTGGTCCACACCGTCGTCAGCTTCCCCAACATGTCGAACTCGCGGATGGTCGCGCGCCCGAGGCCGAGCAGGCAGCCGTTGCTGATCCGCCGCAGGTCGGGGCTCGCCGCCAGCGGCCCGGTCAGGTACCAGACGACCGCGCCCGTCTCGTCGAGCGCGACCAGGACGCGGCCGGTGCTCGACTGGACCTGGAAGAGCAGGAAGCCCGGCTCGATCTCGCCGGGGACGAGCACGCGGGTCTCGAGCTGGGGGAAGTCGGCCGGCAGGGGATCGGTCCGCACGCTCAGCGGGGCCCCGAGCGTGCGGCTGACCCCGTCGAGGGTGGAGATCTCGACCTCGACGGTGTAGCTGGTCGCCGGGCGCAGGCCGAGCACCGGCAGCGCATGGGTGGTACCGGAACCGGGGAGCTCGAGCCGGCGCGCGGTCGTGCCATCGTCGAGCGTCAGGCGGATGCGGGTCGCGACATCCGTCTCGAGCTCGAGCAGTGCCGCGAGCGGGGTGACGCCGTTCGGATCGAGGGTCAGCGTCGGGCCGCTGAGCAGCTCGGGGAGGCCCGCGCCGGTCAGCTCGACGGTGCCGGTGATCGTCGGCTGGCTGCTGGTCCGCGCGATGACGCACAGCTCGGCCTCGCGGACCCCGCCGGCCGCGGGCATGAAGACGACGTCGACCGAGGTCGAGGCGCCGGGGGCGAGCACGATCGGAAGCGGCGCCGACTGCAGGACGAAGTCGGCCGAGTCGGCTCCCTTCAGGACGAACGCGATGATCTCGAGATCCTCGACGCCGCCGTTCCTGAACGGGATGGTGATCGGCGTGGTGGCCGTGCCCACAGGGGCTTCCCCGACCTCCTTCGCCGTGTCTTCGACCACGAGTGTCGGGACCACACCGCTCGAGCTGTCGTCACATCCGACGAACACCAGAGCGACGAGAGCGAGCGGCACCACAGACGCGCGCATGGAGCTCCCCTTTTTCTGTGCAGGCATACAGAGAGGACGGGCCGGTCGGGGCCCGTCCTGCGGGAAATCGCGTCGCACGTTGAAAACTGACGGAGGCGGTGCGCTCAGTCGTTGGGGTCGAAGTCGTAGGGCAGGTCGAGCACCCACTCCTTCCAGGTCTCCTCGAACTCGAGGAACTTCTCGCGTCCGCCGAACAGCTCTTCGACGTCCTCGGCGGTCACATAGCCCTGCTTGGTGCGGTAGAACAGCTCGGAGAAGACCGCCTGGTTGCGCTTCTGCATCTTCTTGTCGCCGTAGTAGATCATCAGATAGATGAACGACCAGGCGTGGGCGTAGTGGTAGGCCGTGAAGGCGGCCTGCGAGGTGCGGATCAGGTCGGCGAGGCGGATGTAGTCGCCGCTCTGCAGCCCGCGCTTGAGGTGCGACAGCCGGTCCTGCGGGATCGTGCCGATGTTGACCTTCTCGCCGTCGTACTCCGCCGACTCGAAGAACACCGCGAAGCCCTCGATGATCCAGGTCGGCGCGTTCCGGAACGGGATGACCTTGTCCTGGAACTGGTGGGTCGCCTCGTGGGCGAGCACCTCCTGGGTGGTGCCGCTGTTGCCGAAGCGCCCGTGGTAGGCGGTGACGCGGCGGGTGCCGGTGTTGTAGAAGCCGCCGACGCCCTGACTCATGCCGGTGTTGGCCATGAACTCCTGCTGGCTCGCGTAGATCCAGACCTCGGACTTGTAGGTGGTGTCCTCGGGGGTCAGGTTGAAGACCTCGGTGAAGCGCACGTAGAACTGGTCCATCATCTTCATGTAGCGCTTGGCGTACTCGGGCTTGACGTTGGTCTTGATCCGGTAGTAGCGGCTCTCGTAGACCTTGGCCTGGGCCCAGGGCGGCGCCTCGTGGTCGTCGTACCAGGCGAGGTCCGCGGGATCGCGCTCGCGCCGCGGAGGACGGACGTCGCGGGGCGGGCGGTTCCCGCCTTCGCCGGAGCCGGCGCCGGGTCCCTCGTCCTCGCCGGTCGCCACCCGGTCGCCGCCGCCGTAGCTGTAGCCACCGCCGGCGGTCTCGGGCAGCTCCCACTCGCCGCTCTCGTTCTGGACGAAGCCCATCTCGCGCAGGCCGCGCTCCTCGGGGGTGACCCACTCGTCGCCGAAGGGCACCAGGCCGCGGACCTCGGCCATGTACTCCTCCTCGCTGTACCACTTCTCGTCGTAGAGGCGGTAGCCGAGGGCCTCGCGCGCGGCGCGCTGGTCGGGGTCGAGCTCGATCACGCGCCGGTACAGCCCCTCGGCATCGCGGACCATGTCGTTGTCCATCGCCCAGGCGGCCAGCTCGAGGTGGCCGTCGATGTCGAAGCGGCGCAGCGCCTCCTTGCGACGGTCGAACTCCTCGCGTTTGTTCGCCGCGCGCTCGATCGAGTAGATGTCGGCGCGGCTGATGACCTGGATGCTTCCGCGTTTGGTGCGGATCGTCACGTCGTCGTCGGTCTCGTCGATGATCTCACCGCTGACGACACCACCGTTGTACAGCTTGATCGAGTCGTCGGCCTGCAGCGCTCCGGCGAGGAACAGGCAGACCAGAGGAATCCAGAGGCTTCGCATCACTTCTCCGTCGGGGCCGGGGGCCCGGAATCTCGCACTGGACAGTGTACCGCGTCCGCGGAGGCCCTCTGTCATGGAATTGTCTCGCGCGCGCGTCCGGCTTGCAGGCACGCTCCGGCACCGTCCGGCAGCGCCTCAGGGCCGCAGCAGCTCGACCAGGTGCGAGACCCGCGGCAGGATCAGCTTGTCGACCGCCATCCGCACGGCGTTGAAGGAGCCGGGCAGGCAGTACACCGCGGTGTCCCCCGCGGTGCCGGCGAGGGCGCGGCTCAGGTAGGCGGCGGCGCCGATCTCCTCGTAGCTGAGCTGGCGGAACAGCTCGCCGAAGCCCGGCAGGGGCTTGTCGAGCAGCGGCGCGACGGCCTCGGGCGTGACGTCCCGCGGGGCGACGCCGGTGCCGCCGGTCGTGATGACGACCTCGCTGGCCGGATCGTCGAGGCCCGCCTGGACCGCCGCGCGGATCGCCTCGGCCTCGTCGCGGACGATGGCGGAGGCGACGATGCGGTGGCCTTTGGCGGCGAGCCAGGCGCGCAACAGGTCGCCGGCGTGGTCGTCGGCCTCGGTGCGGGTGTCGCTGATGGTCAGCACGCGGAAGCCGACCGCGCGCGAGGAGTGCTTGTGGGCCATCTCAGCCCTCCATGCGGGGCAGGCACTCGGCGAGGATCTGGCCGTGGTCGAAGGCGAGCGGCGGCAGCGCGTCGACGGGGAACCAGCCGGCGGCGTCGGCGTCGTCGCCGGCGCCGAGCTTCCCTCCCGTCCGGGTCACCGCGTAGACCAGGCTGATGTTCTGGCGCTCGATATCCCGCTCCGGCGCGTCGTACACGCCGAGCAGCGCGCCGACCGCGACCTCGAGCCCGGTCTCCTCGAGCAGCTCGCGGGCGCAGGCGACCGCGGCGGTCTCGTCGCGGTCGACGTAGCCGCCGGGCAGGGCGTAGCTGCCGGCGTAGGGCGGACGGGCCCGCCGGATCAGAAGGACCTTGCCGTCCTCGACCAGGATCCCGTCGACGACCGTCGGCCGGGAGCTCCAACGCCCGCACTTCGGGCAGCGATCGGCCATGGTGATGCCCCCGTTAGTCGAGTCCGAAGAATTCCCGCCCCAACAATAAGGAGAAGGGGTAGACCGTGTCGTAGCCGCCGTCCGCCGCCGGCGGCGCGGGTCCCCGCACGGTGCGGGAGAGCGCCTCGACCTGGGCGGGCAGGTAGCCCGGCAGGTCTTCCATCATCACGATCGGCGGCGCCGGCCACTGGCCGACATCGTCGTAGTTCCAGTCGTCCTCGACCCCGAGCTGACCGACCTGGTCGCGCTGGACGCGGCGGGCGGTCTGGTGGGCGATCTCGAGGTCCTGGTAGCGGGTGCAGGGGTAGAAGGAGACCGCGACCGAGTCGTTGGCGCCGAAGGGCTGGGTGCGGGAGTTGCGGTCGGTCTCCTCGCCGGTGAACAGGCGCATCGCGATCGAGCGCACTTCCTCGCCTTCCCGCTCGACCTCGAGCCCGATGTGGTAGGCGTACAGGAGGGCGCGGAACTCACTGAGCGACAGCCGCGTCGTCACGGGCACGACCAGCCGCTTGTCGTCGACCTGGAAAGGCCCGCGGCTGGTGGTCGCGCCGGTGGCCTGCCCGAAGCGGTCGAGCACGCCGCCGAGCGTGTAGAAGTCCTCCTGGCCTTCGAGGCGCAGGACCGGATCGCTGATGGTCGGCGTGACGTGACACCCGACCAGCACCAGCACAGACAACAGACAGAACCCCCGCACGGCGCGCCTCCAGGCAAAGAAACAGGCGATAAAAGGCGCAAGCCTACACGCGCGGTGTCGCGCTGTAAAGGCCAGGCTCAAGCAGCGTCGCCTTCGGTCCCGGCCGGCACCGACTCCTCTCCGGGCCCGGCCTCCGCCTCGCGCGCCTGGCGCTCGGCTTCGAGCATGGCGAGCCGACGGTAGATCAACAGGATGCGGGTGCCGGTGTAGCCGCCGGTGATCCACGACAGCGCCCAGCAGGGCAGCACGAAGGCGAGCCCCTCGAGCCAGCGCGAGGGGAACTGCTGCCAGAGGACGAAGCCGATCGTGCACAGGCAGGTCGCGAAGATCACCCGCCCGGCGACGATCTTCAGGTCGTCGGGGACCACCCGCACCTTGACGTTGTTGACGATCGTGCCGATCAGCCAGAACAGCGTGAAGAACAGGGCGAGCAGGGCGAAGCCCCTGGCGACGTAGCTCGGCATCCAGGCGCCGACCCCGTACAGGCAGACCGAGCCAGCCAGGTAGGCGAGGCCCGGACCGGGCAGGTCGAGGAAGAAGTCGTTGCGGCGGCAGCTCATGCCGGGAGTCTACCCGCTCGCGAGACCCGGTCAACCTCCAGCATCGAGGGGGCTTGACCTGCGCGGCACCGTTTCTGCTACGCTGGATGGCGAGCCCCGACGGGAGCCCTCCGTGCAGGACAGGCCGCTCGAACGCCCGCGCCCTTCCCCTCGCGCCGCCCGCGATGCGCTCGACGCGCGCGCCGCGGAGCTGCTCGAGGGGCTGGAAGAAGAGACGCGTGCCGATGCAGAGACCGGACCCGGAACCGACGAGAGCGCGCCGCTCGCCCACTCGCTGCACAGCGCGGGAGCGACCCGCGCCGAGGCCTCGCCGGACGCGCGCTTCGCGATCGAGCGTTCCCTCGGCGAGGGCGGCATGGGCCGGGTGTACGCCGCCCACGACAGCCTGCGCGACCGCCGGGTCGCCCTCAAGCGGGTCGTCGCCGGACCCGACACCGCGGGCCTGGAGCAGCGCCTGCTCGAGGAGGCGCGCGCGCTCTCGTCCCTGCGCCACGAGGCGATCGTCGAGTGCTACGACATCGGCCGGGACGCCGACGGGCTGTTCCTGACGATGGAGCTGCTCGAGGGCGGCACCCTCGCCGACCGCCTGCGCGAGGGCCCGCTTCCGCCAGACGAGACCCGCGCCCTCGGCCTGCGTCTGCTCCACGGCCTCGAGGCCGCCCATGAGGCCGGCGTGATCCACCGTGACGTCAAGCCCGGCAACATCCTCTTCGACGCCGAGGGTCGCGCCAAGCTCGGCGACTTCGGCCTGGCCCGTCGCGCCGACCGGCTCCAGCTCACCCTGACCCAGGCGGCCCTCGGCACGATGGCGTACATGGCCCCCGAGCAGGCGCAGGGCGCCAGCGAGGTCGACGCCCGGGCCGACCTGTACGGCCTCGCCGCGACCCTCTACCACTGCCTGACCGGGGAGTCCCCCCGGGTCGTGCGCGAGAAGCGCATCCCCGAGGAGCTCCGCGAGGTGTTGTCGCGGGCGTTGGAGGAAGATCCGGACGCGCGCTTCCCCGACGCCGCGAGCTTCCGGGCGGCGCTGGGCGGGCAGGAGGCCCCCGCGGAGGTCCCCACCCGGGCCGCGGACTCCCGGGCCCTGGTCGAGGCCGACCGGAAGGGGGAGCTCAGCTGGTTGCTCGCCGAGCTCGAGACCCTCGACAAGCCCGGCCGGGAAGCCGAGCTGCTGTGGTCGGCGACCGTCTACGGCCACGCCTATCCCGAGCTGCGGCCGGCGCTGCAGGCCTACGAGCAGCGCGCCCGCGAGCGCGCCTCCGGCCCGCAGCGACCATGCGAGCGTTGCGGCGTGCCCGAGGCGGCGGACCTGATGCTGCGCTTCGATGGGACGAAACACTGCGGCGGCTGCATGCACGTCCGGGCCGCGCGGGTCAAGCGCGCCTACCGGGCCCCGCCCGCGGAGCGGAGGCCGACGAAGGCCCTGCCCCTGGGCGTCTTCCTCGCCGGGCTGGTGTGCCTCCCGCTGCTCGCGCTCAACCTGCCGGTGGGGCTGGTGATGCTCGCCTGCGTCGCCGCCGTCGGCGCGGCGAAGATGCGCAGACGCGGTTGACGAAGCAGCCCCGGCCTCAGTCCCCGCAGCGCTCCAGCTTCGCGAGGAGCTGCCCGCCGCGCACGGGGTCGACCATGTGCACGTAGGCGATCATGCCCCGCAGCCAGGCGCGGAAGTACGGGATGCCCTCGCGGTTCTGCGCCGCCAGCCCGGTGTGCCCCGCGCGGTGCAGGATCGCCCGCAGCCGCTTGCGCAGCTTGCGGGGCACGGCGACCCGCTCGTTGACGACGATGCCGGTCACCGCCTGGCGCGCGTTCCTGCGCAGCACCCGGGTCTTCTTGTCGTTGATCGCGAAGCCCTCGTCCTCGGCGATGTGGCGTGTCTTCGCCATCATCCAGGCCACCCGCTCGGCGCCGTCCGCATCACAGGAGAAGCTCAGGTCGTCGGCGTAGCGCGTATAGCGCCAGCCGAGCTTGCGCGCGACGCCGGCCAGGCGCGCGTCGAGCCGGCGCGCGATCAGGTTGCTCAGGGCGGGGCTGGTGCAGGCCCCCTGGGGCAGGGCCCGCGGGCCGGTCGCGACGAAGAAGGCCTGGTCGCGGAAGCGCACCCGCCGGCGCGGGCAGGCGGTGCACAACAGGGCGAGGATGGTCGCGACCGCGGGCGAGAAGCCGAGGGCGGCGAAGAAGCCCCGCACGCGCGGGAAGGTCAGGGTCGGGAAGAAGCCGACCAGGTCGAGGTTGAGCACCAGCGCCCGGCCGACGTGCGGCCGCGCGTTGCTGACCGTGCTGCGCCCGGGCACGAAGCCGTGGGCCGCCTCGTGGGTCGGCAGGGGGCGCAGGACCGCGTCGAGGATCCAGCGCTGGCAGGCGGCCAGCCGCGGCAGGGGCGAGGCCAGGCGCCGCTCCCCGCCGCTCTTCTTCGGCACCGTGAAGTGCGCGTAGTGGCTGACCATCGCGGTCTCGGCGTGGAAGGCCAGCCAGCGCAGGCGCGGGATGTCGACGCCGAGGGCGGCGGCGAGCTCGGCCGGCGTCGACAGCTCTGGCAGTCCGGCCGCGCGCAGCTTCTCGAGGTCGGAGCCGCGGTCGGCGAGCCCCGCGGAGACCCCCCGGCCGAGGAAGACGATGTCCTCGCGCTTGCGGCGCGCGATCTCCTCGGCCCGCAGCCGGCGCCGCTCGGCGGCCTCCTCCCGGAGCCGCGCCTTGCGCTCCCGCCGGGCCGCGCGCTCCGCTTCCACCGCCCGCCGCCCGCGCTGCGCGGCGACCCGGGCGTCGGGGCGCAGGGCGTCGTACTCCGCGCCGATCGCGTGCAGCTCGGCGAGCTCCTCGGCGTCGACCAGGCCGCGCCCGAGCATGCCCTGGTCGATCACGCGGGTGCGGGGATCGTCCGCCGCCGGGATGCGGTCGCCGCGCCAGAACCACGGCATCCCTCCCCGCAGCGCCGCGGCCGCCGCGTGCAGCGCGTCGCCTTCCAACGGGGTCAGCGCGCCGGTGTCGAGGCCGAGGCGGACGTCCTGGGGAGCCGGATCGTCGCGCGCTGGCGCGGGTGACGGCCGCCGGAAGGGAGGGCGCGGGCGGCGGGGCGCGTCTTCCCCGCCCCCGAACAGGCGCTTCAGCCAGTCGAACAGACCCATCGCCGGCACATCCTCCGGACGGAGAGAGCGGAGAGGGAGGACGCGGTCCCGACTTCAGTCCGGGGACCAGGGCCGTTCACCAAGGCCAGGGTCGCGGCTATGCGCTGGAAAGCCTCGGCTTGCTCTGGCCGGTCGCATAGCCGCGACCCTGGCCAGACGAACAACGGCGCTGGGGAAGAATGGGAAGCAGATCTCACCCGCGGCGGATCACCGCAGAAGAGTCTCGGGCCCACGCACGCCCCCTCTCCGCAGGGCGCCAGCTTGCCAGAGATGGGTCCGGGGGTGCAAGTTCCCGTTCCCGAGGCCGATGTGGACTGACCCCGAACGTGCCGCGCCCGTGCCCGTGCCCGCGCCCGGCTCCCTCCGACTCCGACTCCGATTCCGATCCCGATCCCGATCCCGCCTCCACCGTCGAGCGCGTATCGACTCTCAGCACGACCGCGCGGAGCTGGAGCACGCCGTGCGGTTCCACTACGGTAGGAACAGGAGGACGACAGATGCCCACCAAGTACCAGCCCCTCGCCGATCACCTCGCGGCGCTCGAGGGCGACGTCTTCGCGGAGCTCGAGGCCATCCTGCACTGCAGCCTTCCGCCCAGCGCCCGGAGCTACGACGCGTGGTGGGCCTTCGAACGGACGCCGCAGACGCACGTGCAGAAGATCGCCTGGCAGGGCGCGGGCTGGAGGGTCGCGGAGGTCGACCGCGACGCGGGCACGGTCCGCTTCGTCCGCCTCGACGATGACGCTTGAAGGCCCGCCGGTCGTCCGCGCCGGAGCCGCGCTCCAGCGCTGTTCCCGGCGGCAGCGGCGGGTCGTCGAGGTCGCCGCGGGCCTCGGCTTCGGCGCCGCCTTCGTCGCCCACGTCTACCACCACGGGAGCGGGTTGGGCTGGGATCTCGGCCTGCAGCGCACCGTCCCTCTCGCCGCGGTCGCCGCAGCCTGGCTGGCCGCCTGGTGGCTGGTGCGAGCCCTCGGGCTGTACTTCGAGCGGGAGGCGGAGGAGCTCACGCGCCTGCGGGTCCACCACGCCGCGTTCCTCCAGCTCGATGAAGCCCGGCGGGCCGTCCTGCGTGCGGCCGCCATGTTCGCGCTCGCCTGGCCCGCGGCCTGGATGGTGTGCGACGGGCTGTGCCGGCTGGGTGCTCGAGGAGCAGAGGAACCGCGCCGCCGCATGGCTCGAGCCGGACGGGGAAGCGGACACTCGTTGACCGGACGACGCCGGGAACCGCCAGGACGCCAAGAAGAAGAAGACGAGGAAGACGGGAAGAAGACCAACCGCCCCTACTCCACCAGCACCCGCAGCCGCAGCCAGGTATGCGCCCCCACCTGCGGGTCGCGGCGGGCGTGGCGCCGGACGTGGCGGAGCAGAGCCCGGTACTCCCCGAGGTCTCCCGCCCAGCGCGCGAGACCGGCGGCGTTGCACGCATTCTCACAGTGACGGGCGAGATCTTCGGGAAGCGCCGCCGGCGCACAGGCCAGCGCGGCCCCCGCCCGCACCGCCGCGCGCAGGGCTGCCCGCGCGGGGTGGCCCTGGCCGAGGCCGGCGCAGGCCTTGCCCAGGCCGCCGAGCAGGTCCCGCCGCAGGCGCGCGAGCCCGGGGCGGCGAGTGCGCCCGAGCAGGGCCAGGCCGGCGGCGAAGAGGCCGCGCGCGGCGCCGAAGCGGCCGGCGTTGAGGGCGAGGTTGCCGCGCTGGCGGAAGAGGACGAGCGCCTCCTCCTGATCCTCGGGCCGCGCCCCCGGCCCGCGCAGCAGCCGCAGGCGCGCCCGCCAGGCCGCCCGGTAGGCGCGCTCGCTGGCCTCCGGGCCGGTCGCGAGGGCCAGGTCGCCGGCCACGGTCAGGGCGT
>JAUIEM010000279.1 GCA_030428695.1 bacterium | reverse complement strand
AAGGCCCGGTGCTGGATATCTCCGACGAAGATTGGCACACCGGGATGGAAGTATACCTGCTGAACGTTATCCGGCCTGCCCGGCTGGTGACGAAATTCATGCAGTCGCAGGGCGGCGGCTCGATCATCAACATATCGACATTCGCAACATTCGAGCCTGAAGCAAAATATCCGACATCGGGTGTGTTTCGCGCCGGGCTGGCCCGGGTGGCCAGCCCGGGCGCCGGCGGGTGCGGTGGTGGAAGTCCACCGGCTTCGACGTGTTCCAGTTCCTGGTCCTGATGGCCGGTGTCGTGTGGCTGGTCCATCGCGGCATCGCGCAGATGGACTACCGCTGGCAGTGGTACCGCGTGCCGCGGTTCTTCTAGCGCGAGATCGACGGTGAGCTCGAACTTCGGCGTGTCCGGAATGAAGCCGGGCGCCAGCACGACCATGAGCCAGGGCATGGCCACCATCGCCAACAGCAAGAACGGCAGCAGCACCGCGATCAGCATGGACATGGCTTCTTCGGCGAAGCGCTTGGCCGCCGCGCGCCCGTCCTCTTCCAAGCGGCGTGCGAACAGCGGCACGAAGGCGGCATTGAAGGCGCCCTCGGCGAAGATTCGGCGAAACATGTTGGGCAGGCGAAAGGCGACGAAGAAGGCGTCGGCGACGTCTTCCGTGCCCACGGCCTGGGCGATGAGGATGTCCCGCACCAAGCCGAGGACTCGGCTAACGCCGGTGAGTCCGCCAACGGTGGCAAAGGATCGCAGCAGGGCCATAGCGCTGCTTGTCACTCAGCCCGGCGGAGAATGCAAGCGGCAGATGAGCGGGCCGCCGTGCCCTCTACGCCTTCACGCTGCGGCTGCGCGCGCGCTTGGTTTTGTCCTCCAGGCGCTTCGGCTTGGCCGGCGTGGCGGTCGAGGTGTTCTCGTCGACGCTCTCGGTGACGGGCTCCCCGACGTAGAGCTTGTCGATCTCCATCTTCGCCTGGGGCATCCGCACCGAGCGTGAGAGCGGCAGCAGCGTGGCGAAGCGCTTGACCAGGGTGATGAAGCGCGTCTGCTGCTCGGGGTTGAGGAGGCCGCCGTTCAGGAAGTCGGAGGTCTCGATGGTCTTCTCGATGTAGCGCTGGTTCTCCGTGGTCTTCATCGTCCTGCCCTCCGATCGGTGGTCCCCATGACCCGGCGGGCCTGGGTGATGGCGTTGCCGAAGATCCCCGCGAAGGGGTTGTCCGAGCTGGCGCGGGACGCGGCACGCGCCGGGTCCTCCTGGCCGCTGGCCGACTGGCGGACGCCGGCGACCTTCTCCATGCGCTCGACGCGACCGCCCAGCTGCTCGACAGCGCGGGCCTGCTCCTCGCGGATCGCCTTGAGCTCGTCCGCGAGCGCGCCCAGCCCCTTGAGCACGACCTCTTCGACGTGGCCGCGGACCTCGCGGCCGACCTCCTTGAGGACCGCCTCGGCCCGCGCCGCGACCTTCTCGGGGTCAGCGCTCTCCGCCTCCTCATCACCGGCCGGGTCGGCCTCGTCGAGGAAGCGCTGCATGAGCGTCAGGATCCGGCGCAGGTCGAACCAGCCCTTCTCCGTCAGGGTCTCGCCGCGGATGCGAGCGAAGGCCGCCTCCAGCGCCTTGACCGCCTCGGGCGACTCCTGCTCCACCGTCCGGGGCTTGCTGGCGCTCGTGCCGCGCAGCAGCGTCCCGAGCCGGGTGAGGAAGGAGAGGCCCTTCTCGGCGTCGTCCGACGGATTGGGCGCGGTGTCTGCCGCGTCCTCCTCGTCGCCGGTGTCCTCGGCGTCCCCGCTGGCAGTGTTCGTGTCCTGCTCCTCCTCGGAGCTGTCTCCCTGGCTGTCGCCCTCGGGGGTGTTCGTGTCGTCGGGCGTCTCGGTCCCGTCCTCCTGGCCCTCGCCGTCGTCGGGCCGCTCGTCGTCCTTCATGTCGGTCTCCTTGGGATCGACCTGCTCGCCGAGCAGGCCCTTCACGACGGCCTGGATGAAGCCGGTCCGTTCGTTGGCGGCGTGCTTCGGGCGCGTCGCCGCGATGTGCTCCAGGGCGATGTCCTCGATCACGCGGATGACCCGGCCGGTCTTCTTGTCCTCCTCGAAGCGGACCGCCTTCGGGTTCTCGAGGTTGAGCATCCCGCCGATGGAGAGCTGCTTCTTCGCCTTGCCGGTCAGCACCTCGTTGAAGAGGTCGACGGCCTGCGGGTACTTGGCGTCGAGCTCGAAGTCGATGACCAGCTCGCGCGCCTTGCCCTTGCGGGTCGAGCGCCCGGTGAAGGTCCTGCCGAAGCCGAAGGTCGCCCGGTGGTTGTCCAGGAGCGGCAGGTCCTCCTGCGACGCCTGCCGAGCCATCTGCGCGATGGCCTTGTCGCTCATCCGGTCGTTGTGGAAGTCGGGGAGCGTGTCGCTCGCCACGCCGACCACGTGCATGCGGCCCTGGCCGTCCTTGTAGGCCTTGGTGAGCGGGAGGGAGAACTCGAAGCGGGTCCTCATGCCGGCCTCCTCACGGTCTCGGTGCTCGCCACGGTGGTCGTCCGGCAGCGCCCGTGGTACGGGGGCAGCGGCGCGACCTTCTCGACGTCGCGGTTGGCGCGGGCGCTGTGGGCCCCGTTGCGGGGCAGGTCGATCCGTCGACCGGCGATCCGGGCGAAGGGGGCCTGGCGCGCCTCGTCCCAGCGCAGCCACGGCATCAGCCGCTTGACGTCCTCGGGCGTGTCGGCCGCCTCGAGCTCGCCCACCACCGAGAGGGCCGTCTCGACGGAGAACACCCGGCCGTCCATGTAGCGACAGACCTCGCTGGTCCGCTTGTCGAGGACGGCCAGGACCTCGTAGTGCGTGATCTCGGCGACCTCGTAGGTGCGGATCTGGGCGACGTTGCGCGTGCGGTTGAGGCCGGCCGAGGCGATGGTGAGCCAGTGGTTGTCGGTCAGCGCGAAGCGCGCGCCGAGGCGCCGCCGCAGCTCCGCCGCCAGCGACCGGCGTCCGAGCCCCTGGCCGAGCGCCTCCGCGGTCGCTCGCTCGATCCCCTCCCGGACGTTGCGCGTGTAGTTGGTCCGGATCCAGTAGAGGTTGTGCCGCCGGAGGACACCGAGGCTGTTCGCGTCCGCCACACTGAAGGTGTCGACGGGCAGGCCCACGGCGCCGGCCGCCGCCTCGCGGCTCGCCGCGTACATGGCCTCGAGCTGGCGGCCCACCTCGGCCTCGACCGCCTCGGCGAACTCGTTGCCGAGCCGCTGGCCGGCGAGCCCGTGGAAGGCGTCGAGGACGCTCTGCGAGACCTGGCGCTTGAGGCCGGGCAGGGCGACGTGGTTCGCCGGGTCGGCCATGCGGCCGATGAGGTCGCGGACCTGCTCCTCGCGCAGGAACTCCCGCACGAAGGAGCGGAACTCCCCACGAAGCGCGCCGAAGAGGTTGAGCTCGAAGGGAACGATGTCGTCGGGCGCCTTCTCGACGCCGGCGATCGTCCCGAGCAGGTCCTCGACCGCGTCGAGGGCCGCTGCCTCGAGGATCACCTCGCTTCGCTCGTCACACGCCACACACACGTCCGTCTCGTCCTCCAAACGAAAAGAGCCCGGCGCCGCTGGCTCGCGGCTCGCCGGGCTCGATCCGCCGATCCGCCGGGGCTCGCCCCCGGGGTCGGCTCTTCGATGCCGTCGCTCAGGTCACGCTGTCTCCCGCTCGGTCACTCCTCCTCGGGCAGGTCCTTGTACTCGTACCTCCGCCGGGTGCTCACCTCGACGTGGGTCACCTTGCCGTGCTCGAACTTCAGCACGACGGTCCCGAAGAACCGGTCGCGGAACAGACGCCGCAGGAAGCTAACGAGCCGTTCCATTGCCACCTCCTGTCAGCCGGTTCACCGGCGCGGTCCGTCGGGTTCGTTCGCTCCGGGCCGCCAGCTCCTTGCGCAGGGCCAGGAGCTCGTCGAGGAGCTGGCTCGCCGACTTGGGTTCCGGCGCGGCCCGCATGGCGAGCTGCATCTCCAGCAGCGCCACCGGGAGCGGTTTGTCGGCGAAGGCGAACTCCTCGGGGTAGGGGTCGAGGCCCAGGCTGTCACGGAGGTCGTTCGGCGTCAGCGCGCCGTGCCGCGCGTAGAGATCTTCGATCTGCGCCCGGTCCACGGGATCCGACACCCGCGGGCGGGTGAAGCGGAACTCGACGAGCTCCGCCTCGAACGGCCGCGCGTGCAGGATCGTGTGGTTGATCCGGAACTCCTTGTCGAGCCGGTCCGGTTCGAACTCCTGCTCGTTGGTGATCTGGCGGGAGACCGCAGCCGTCGCCCGGTTCACGTCCTCGGTGGTGAAGAAGACCTTGGCGATGCCGAAGGCCTCGCGGATCTCCTCGTCGTTCGCCTGGCGGTAGCCAAGGAAGGAGGCGTCCTCCGTGACGCCGACCGTCAGCGGGACGACGTTGATCTGGGCCTTGGTGTCGCCGATGCCGATCTTCTTCGACTCGCTCTGCAACACCATCACGCGGTGGGCGTTCTCGGGGCCCTTCCCCTTGGCCAGGAACTGCTTGATCATCTCGATCGAGTCGGCGGTGAGCCGGCCGCCCGAGACGGTGATTGCCAGGCGCCCGACGGCGTCGTTCTCGAAGAAGGCGACGTTGCGCTGGGCCGCCAGCCGATTGCCCGCGATGGCCGGGGCCGCCGCCACGAAGCGGGGCAGGCCGTAGAAGCTGGACCGCGGGCTGTAGATCTTGAAGTGGATGAGCTCGGTCGCGCGCCGCTCGGGGGCGAGCCCCCGGCCGCTGGCCTCGCGGCCGGTCGTCGCATCGACGGCCCGCTCGTCGCCGAAGTGCTTGAAGTAGCGCTTGACCGTCCCCCGGATCTGGACGAAGCCGCGCCCGCCCTTGAGCAGGCGGATGGTGTGGCTGGGGGCGTGGTAGAGGCCGTCGATCTCGCCGGCGCCGTTGCGGGTGACCTCCATGTAGCCGTTGCCGGTCGCCTCCTCGTCGATCTTGACCAGGTACATGAGCGTCGTGAACGGCATCTCGCGGTTGGGGTGGAGGAAGAGCGCCTCGAGCCTCGCCGTCTCCTCCTCGATCCGGTCGAGGTCGTCCTGGGGTGTGTCCTCGTTGACGTCGACGACCGGGGCGAGCTCCCAGCCGAGCCCGACGGTGTTCCGGGCGTAGGTGTGGATCGCCCGGTGCAATCGGGTGTTCCGCTCCATGGCCGTGGCCCAGACGAGCGGGCTCGCCGGGGGCTCGATGATCTCGTCGCCCATGTCGGCGAAGGGGTCCTCGAGGAGCTGCCGGCTCTCGCCCGGCGAGCCCTCGGCCCCGCCGACGAGAAGCGCCTTGACGATCTCCTCGGCCTCCTCGACCTGCAGGTCGTTCTCGTAGAGCGTCTCGGTCATCGCCTCACCGCTCGCACGCGTCCTTGAACACCACCGGGATGCCGAGCCGCCGCGCCTCGGCGAGCTCGGCCGCCACGCCGTCGGTCACCGGCCCGTAGACCCACACCTCGTCGCAGGCGGCCAGGAACGCGAGCCCCGCCCGCATACCGGCCGCACGCTCGGCCGCTTCCCCGTCGTCGAGGAAGCGCGGGTAGAGCAGGTGCGGCGCGAAGGGCGCGTGCCCCGCGAACACCGCCGCCCGACAGGCCGCCAGCGCACGCTCCAGATTGGCCGCCCTCCCGTCCGCGTCCGAGGCCCGCCAGGGGCTCGCCACGAAGACTCGCACCGGCCGCTCCTCCCTTGAAATCGGCGCCCGGACCGGACGTCCGGGCACTTCCGCCAGGCCGCATGGCCGCGCACCGTAAAGCCTTGTGGAGAAAGTGTTTATATCGAGATATTCGCCTTGCTATCTCCCCGCGCCTACGGAAATACATACACGCGTGCAGCGGCAAGCCATTGAGGCGAAAGGAGATAGGAAGATGGACCTGAGAGACCAGACCTTCGGGATCGAGATCGAGACGGTGGGCGCCAGCCGCGAGGCGGTGGCCCGCGCCGTCCAGACGGTGGTGGGCGGGACCCTGAGCGGGACCCGGGTGACCGACCGCCAGGGGCGCACCTGGAAGGTGGTCCGCGACGGCAGCCTCCCCGGGGGCGGCGCCGAGGTCGTGAGCCCCATCCTGCGCTACGCCGACATCCCGGAGCTGCAGGAGGTCGTCCGAGCGGTGCGCCGCGCCGGCGCCAAGGCCGACGCCTCCTGCGGGATCCACGTCCACGTCGGGGCGCAGCCGCACACCGCCCGCTCGCTCACCAACCTGGCCAAGCAGGTCAACAAGAACGAGCGGCTCCTGATCGCCGCCCTCCAGGTCCGGCCCGGCCGCCAGGGCCGCTACGCCCGGATGGTCGACCAGAGCTTCCTCGGCCGCATCCTCGCCCGCAAGCCGCGCACGCTCGACGAGCTGAACACCGCCTGGTACGGCCGGCACAACCCGAGCCCGACGCACTACGACGGGACCCGCTACCACGGCCTCAACCTCCACAACGTCTGGTACCGCGGGACGGTCGAGTTCCGCTACTTCAACGGCACGCTGCACGCCGGCAAGGTCAAGACCTACATCCAGCTCTGCCTGGCGATGAGCGCCAAGGCGATCAACAGCCGCTCGGCCAGCCACAAGCAGAAGCAGGTCACCGGCTCGGCCAAGTACGACCTGCGGGTCTGGCTGCTCAACCTCGGGCTGATCGGGGACGAGTTCAAGACCGCGCGCCTCCACCTGACGAAGCACCTCGCCGGCTCGGCCGCCTGGAAGAACGGCCGGCCCCAGGCCGCCGCTGCATAGCGGCCGGCCGTCCGCCAGGGAGAGCGCCACGAGCCCGCCGCCGCGGGCCGTCTCTCCTTCGCTCCCGTTCCTCGTCTCAACCAACTGCGATCTCCTGCAGCACGAGCCACACGCCGCGCTCCGCCTCGACGCAGAGCGCACCGTCGGGCACCTCGCCGGCCCACCAGCCGAACTCCGACTCGATGGGCACACCGGGAGAGAGCCCCGCCCTGGAAAGGGCGGCCTCGATCTCCAACGGGGACACGAGCTCCTTCGAGACGAAGACGCCGCCGATGCGGTAGCTCCGCTCGGCCTCCTTGGCGATCGCCGTCCCTGCCCCGAGCCCGCGGGCCAGGAGGTCGTCGCGTCCGGCCCGGTGCTCGCCGAGGATGACGGCCTTGAGGGTCTGGCCGCACTCGCTGCACTCCACGCGCACACCGGCCACGCGGCGGCTCCGCAGCGCCCCCAGGGCCTTGAAGCAGCAGCCGGCGGGGCGGCCCGCCGGGGTCGCGAAGGCGATCCGGCCGAGGAGCCCGCGCAGCAGGTCCTCCGTGTTCGTCGTGTCGGTCTTCACAGCAGGATCACCTCCCCGGCCGTGTCGCCGTCGGTGGCGTGGGCCGTCTCGTACTCGATGAAGCGGTCGAACTCGTCGATGAACAGGAAGGCCAGCATCGCGCAGAGCAGCGCATCCGGGCCGTGGTCGTCCTTCTTGACGATGTTCCCCTTGTCGTCGCGGTGGTAGGTCATGAGCTGGCGCAGAACGATCCGCAGGTCGCCGCGGTCGGCGATCTGGATCTTGCGGTGGTCGAAGTAGCGCTCGAGGTTGGCGATGCCCAGGTCCTTGTAGCGGTTGAACGCCACCCGCCGGACCTCGAAGCCGGCGTTCTCCAGGTCCATCGCCCCGTAGAGGTTCTCGGCGTCGGCGTAGACCTCGAAGTCGCCGTAGGTCTCCCGCAGCCAGTGCAGGTACTGGACGATGTCGCTGGTCGGCCGGCTCTGGAACACCTTCCCGTGCGGGACGCCGACGAAGGTGTCGCAGCGGACCGCGAGCAGGGCGACCGCGAAGCCGCCCCAGTCGATGCCGACCGCCTTGCGGGCCTGGCGCAGGACCTCGATCTCGTCGTCGCAGGCCGCCTGCTCCACGCGCTCGGGGTTGTAGACCGGGCCGGAGGTGCGGGGCCGCTGGCACTCGTGCTCGACCCGCCAGGTCTCGCCGCCGGCGTTGAGCAGCTTGGCCTTGATGGCGTTGGCCCGCGGCAGGTAGCCCTGCGAGTCGCGGGCCTTGCCGTTGCACCCCTCGTAGCGATGCCCGGTGGGGTTGCCGAGCTCGTCGCGGACCTCGACCCGCTCGGTGAGCGGACACTGCGTCCGGCAGAAGGCCAGCGCCTTGGGATCTCCGGCCGTCGCCGTGTCGAGGCCGGCTGTGCAGCGGCGCATGATGTCGTAGACGTCCCACTTGTAGCGCCGGTAGCCCTTCTCCGCCGCGAAGTCCCAGTGCTCCTGGAAGAAGCCGAAGGGGATGTGGAAGGTCGAGAGGAGGACGATGGTGAAGTTCTCCTCGGAGAGCACGCCCTGGATCGCCGCCGTCAGGACCTTGCCGATGCGCGCATCCGCCTGGCAGCTCTCGTCGGCCACGAACACCGGCGCGTGCTTGCCGCGCGCCGCCTTCTCCGAGGCGGGGCAGCACTTGAGCGACACGCCGTTCTTCATCACCGTCTCGGAGAGGAGCGGGTCCTTGGCCAGCAGCGCCTCGGCCATCCCGGGCACCGCGTACCAGAACTGCGTCGTGTACTCGTAGACGCGCTTGGCCTGCTCACCCGAGCCGGCGAAGTCGACCGCGCTCTTGTGGCGGTAGACCATCATCAGCCAGATCAGGATCGCCGCGCAGAGCGAGCCGCCCCCGCCGCGGGGCTTCCAGAGGATGGCCTGCTGGGTCCGCTCGTAGAACAGGTCCCCGAGGAACTCGGCCATCTCGGGGATGAGCCGGATCGGCCGCTTGCGCCCGTCCTTGAAGACGAACAGGTGCTCCTCGACGCAGCGCCGCAGCCGGGCGTCCTGCTCCTCCGGGGCGAGCCCCTCCTCCTGGAGGTCGGGCAGGCCGAACTCCACCGGGTCGAGGCCGAAGCCCATCTTGTCGAGGAGGCTGCCGGGCGTGGTGCTCACGACCAGGAAGCCCTCGTCGCCAGAGTCGATCGACCGCACGTCGCCGGGCATCAGGCCGCCCTCCGGGCCGGCCGGCGGGCGACGTAACCGATTCCTCTTACACGACTTGCTATTCGCTTCCACCTACGGAAATACATGGTGACGCGGCCGGGACGGGCCCGGCCGGCAGACGCCAGCACGGAAGGAGGCGCACCATGAGCAAGAGCACCCAGAGCACCAAGACCCTGCGCCAGGCGGCCGACGAATACGTCGAGCACCTGCGCACGACCGGCAAGGCGGACCCGACGGTCCGCTCCTACGCCGGGGACCTCGAGATGGCCGTCCGGTTCTTCGGCACCGAGAAGGTGATGAGCAAGTTCCTCAAGGTTCACGTGAAGCGGTTCCTCGACTCCGATCCCTTCAACAAGCGCCGGAACGGGACCCCCAAGAGCGAGGCCACCGTCCGCAAGTCCCGCCGGGCGATCCGGCAGTTCTTCGAGTGGGCCGTCGAGCAGGGCTACCTGACCGCCGTCCCCATCTCCGAAAGCGCACGGGCTTAGGAAGGAGGGGTCATGGAACCGATTATCGGCAGCACCCGCCGCTACGCCGGCGCCTACCACCGGGGGATCACCGGCCACCGGGTCGTGATCGTGGCCGTCCACCGCGGCGGCCCCGACGAGGGGGAGATCCTCCGCGACGACCGCGCGATCGGCCGGCTCCGGCCGGACGACGTCGTCGAGTTCGCCCCGCTCATCCGGGAGGCGGACGGAAGCGAGCGGCGGTCCTTCGTCACCTCCGACGCCCGGCCCGACGAGCTGGAGCGCCCGTGAACATCCACGACGCCACCCGCCGCTTCGAGACGCAGCTCCGGGCCGACGGCCGCTCGTCCAACACGATCTCCTCGTACCTCCGCGACCTGCGCACGCTGGCCGGCTGGCTCGCCGAGACCGGCCGGCCGGCCGACGTGTCCGGGCTGGCGACCGACGACCTCTCGGCGTTCGTCACCAGCCCGGCCGTGACCGAGAAGCGGGACGGGACGCCGAAGGCGGCCGGCTCGGTGGACAAGGTGAAGATGTCGCTCAAGGCCTTCTTCACCTTCCTCGTGAAGACCGGCGTCCTGCCCGCCAGCCCGGCCCGGCTCCTCCGGGGCGGCAGCCGGCGCAACGGCGACCGCGCCCTGCCGGAGATCCTCACCTTCGACGAGAAGAAGACGCTGCTGCGCACCGTGAGCCGGACCCGGGGGGCGAAGGCCCGTCGGGACCACGCCCTGCTCGACGTGCTGCTGCATACCGGCCTGCGCCTGGAGTCGCTCGTCGCCCTCGACCTCGAGGACGTCCGCCTGCCGGAGAAGCGGCTGGTCGTCCGCTGCCTCAAGGGGGGCGGCGAGACCCAGAAGTTCCTGCCGGCCGCCCTGCGGCGTCGGCTCGAGCGTTACCTCGCCTTCCGCCGTGGGGTCGATGCCGACTCGCCGGCCCTGTTCCTCTCGAACCGGCGCACCCGCCTCTCGGCCCGGCAGGTCCAGCGCATCGTGGCTGGCTGGCTCGCCGCCGCCGGGATCGAGAAGGAGATCACGCCGCACGGGCTCAGGCACTCCTTCGCCACGCACCTCTACGAGCGCAGCCGCGACCTCCTCGCGGTCCAGCGCGCCCTGGACCACCGGCACGTCTCGACGACCCAGGTCTACGCCCAGGTCTCCGACGAGGCGCTCGAGGCCGCGCTCGAGCGGCTGTAGGTGGAGGCCCGCCGGTGGCCGGCGTGTTCGTAGCCCGCGGCTGTCCCGATCATGATCCTCGAGATGATCTTCTCCTCCCGCCGGCTCCGGCTCGTCACCGGTCAAGCGCTGGGCCCGTCGGGAAGGCCGGCCCACAGCGCCACGTTCGCCGCGTGTGCGCCGCCGGCGCAGGCACTGGCCCCGTTCCCCACGCTACTCGGCTCGAGCCGACACGGGCCGCCGTGGGCGTTCGCCCCGCCGGGGAGATGATCAGCAGGAAGCTCCCCGGAGCCTCGCCCACTGGACCACAGGCACCGGCTCGGAACACATGGCGCATTAGCGGAGTAATCCGCCATTCCGCCCGACCGGCCAGCTCGCCGCCCGGCAGCAGCCCTCGCCCGCGCCGAGACTTACGCTGCTTGCCAGATAGCGCGGCCCGGCAGTAATGCGACGTTCCTTCCGCGTTCTGCGCGAGCTCGCCGAGCTCGAGCACAGTCCCTGGGCAGTGGAGAGCACCGGACACGAACACCCGGCCGGCTCAGTTGCCGTTGCCGAGCTCGTAGCGGAAGGGCGCCCGGTTGACCCGCTCGGCGAAGCGCTCGGCCAGGAGCCGCGCGTCGGCCCGCTTCAGCCGCTTCTCCCGCAGGAAGTCGCGCACGATGTCGGCGACGATCCCCTCCAGGATCTGGAGGTTGAACTCCATCACGCCGCGGATCTCGCGGACCTCGGTCGGCTCGCCCCGGACCAGCCGCTCGCCCTTGATCCCGGTGTCGATGAGGTTGACCGCGTCGTTCACCGAGCGGGCGTCGTGCTGGGTGAGCGCCTGGACGCCCTTGGTCTGGAGCGCCTGATACTCGCGGAGGTGGCGCCGCTGCATCTCGGCGATGGTCTCGGCCAGGACCGAGCCGACCCGCCGGGAAATCTGGTTCACGGTTTCGGCACGCTCGAGGTGCCAGTTTTCCCGCTTCCTCCACTCGGCGATCGTGTTCGGCCGCTGGATGCCCAGCTCCCGCGCGATCTCCTTGTCGCTGGAGTAGTTGCCGGAGAGCCACATGATCTTGGCCCGCCGCCGGATGTCCTCGCTGTACTGCCGCCGCTTGGCCATCAGCCGCTACCGCCTTCCGTAACGTTTTCTGGCATGACGGCTTGCGCGTCCGGGTCCGAGTCGGGGGACTGCGGGACCGCCTCGCCCACCTCCCGGAGGTAGGCGGCGGCCATCAGCTCGACCGCCCGCCCCTTGCGGTTCTTGATCGCGCCGATCTCCCGGATGGCCCGCTCCATGGCCGCCTCGACCACGACGGCCTGCTTCTTGTCGAGGACGATGCTCACGATGACCGGCGCCTCGGCCTCGTCCCGGGCGGCCTCCTCCTCAAGCATCTTGTCGAGGCCGTCGGGCAGCTTGAGCAGCTCGAGCGCGTCCTCGATGGCCGAGGCGTCGTAGGGCAGGAGCGTCTCCAGGTCCTCGATGGCGAGCTCGCGGTTGAGGTCGTGGAGCAGCTCGGAGAGGAGCCCGGGGACCGGCTCGCCGGACATCTCGTTGAGGTTGATCGAGAGGATCTTGGCCCGCTTGTCGTCGAGGTCGACGACGACGCAGGGCATCGTCTTGTAGCCCAGCTTGTCCTTGCAGATCTTCCAGCGGTGGAAGCCGCCGAGGATCTCGTGGCGCTCCGCTTCGCTCGGGTGCGGCCGGACGACCATCGGCTCGACGAGCCCCTCGCGCCGGATGTACTCGGTGAGCTTGTGCTCGATGTCCGCCGTCATGCGGTTGACGTTCCACGGGTTCGGGATCAGCTGCCCGACCGGGATGTCCACGATCTTCAGCGTGCGCGTCTGGTTGCTCATGCCGTCCTCCCCATCAGCTCGCCCCGACCAGGACGAACTCGCGGTTTCGCTCCCGGTGCTCCGCGCTCGCCAGCCCGGTGCAGTGGACGTAGGCGATCTCCTTGGCCTCGACGTGCGGGCGGAACTTCCGCATGAGCGAGACGAGCTCCTCGAGATTCGCCTTCGCGTTCCCGAAGGACATGACCCAGAGCGGGACGTGCCCCGCCAGGTCGAACATCCGCTCGACGAAGCCCAGCGCCCCCTCCCGGCTGAAGACGCTCGGGTCGGGCGGCAGCTCCTCGCCGCGGAGGGCGTTGTCCACCACCTTCAGCGCGCTCTCGTAGGCCATGGTCCCGTAGTAGGGCGGGTCGAAGTAGACGACGTCGCCCTCGACCTGCGGTAGGAAGTCGAAGACGTCGAGGCACCAGACCCGGTTCGCCCTCGCATTCGAAAACACACCCCGGTTGATCTGCTGGCGGAGGATCTCGGCGTTGCGCCGGGGGTGGCTGGTGATCCGGCGGGTGAGGGCGTCCCGCACGTAGTGCGGGTTCATCTCCTCCCAGCGGCCCTCCTCCATCTGGTGGACGATGGTCTTCGCCCCGAAGTTGCCCATGGGGCGCATGCGGAACATGTACTTGATCGCCAGCAGCAGGAGGAGCCAGCGCTTCGTCCCGTCGACCTTGCCGATGTTCGCCAGCGCCAGGTCGAGGAAGCGGGCGTGCTTGGTGGTGAAGACGTCCGGGCAGTAGCGCCGCTCGATGAAGCCGGTCTCGGTCCCGTTCGGCAGGAAGAGCCGGAGCAGGTCGCGCTTCCCCAGCGTCGTCCGGTCGTTCTCGATCAGCGCCTTGCCGACGATGTGACTGCGCTCGGCGATGTCGTTCGCCAGCACCTGGTAGCCCCGGGCCTTCGCGTAGAGCGAGACCGAGCCCCCGCCGAGGAAGGCATCGATGAACACCGGCGCCTCCGCCGGCGGCGGGACGTGCTTGAAGATCTCGCCGACCAGGCGTCGCTTGCCGCCGAAGTAGGGTGGCAGGGCCTGGAACATCGCCAGGGCCAAGGTCCGCCTCCGTCGTTCCGTCCGTTGGGCTCAGGGCCAGGCGAAGCTG